>NZ_JAUSZL010000002.1:8541537-8846592 GCF_030817535.1 Streptomyces sp. V3I8
GAGCCCGTGGAGTCCCGCATCTCGCTCCAGGAGATGCGGCCCATACCGGTGAGCGGCGTGCTCGCCGCCATCTTCGTCCCGGGCTGCTGAAACCCCCGCTGCCCGGTCCTCGACTGGTCCGGCGGAACGCTATGCATGGTGTGAGGCCTTTCCGGCAGGTCGTGTGGATGTGAGGGCGGGCCCGTCCTGGCCGTCCGGGCGGTCGTCCCCTCCGGTGGGGCCGGTCCGCCTTCCGTTCGTCGTGCGCGGGCCCTATCTCCGGTACGGCGGCCCGGTGGGGCGCCAGGAGCGTGCACGTCGGTGACCTGGTGGATCTGCCTCGGCCACCTGTCCGCGACGCGGCTGTCCGCCGCGACGGGACCCCTGAACGCGCAGGTGGCGACACGTCATCTCCCTGATGCGGGGTCAGGACGTGATGCCCTGGCCGGGGTTGTCGGCGCTGCAGTTATTATCCACACTGGGACCGTCCTCATGCAATTGCACGGGAAATTGCGTGAAGTTTGGCCGAAGAAGGCGGGGTGGCCGAGGCGTCGCGAGGATGCGCCGTCGAACCCCCGGCCCGGTACGTGACAAGTGCGCGAGCAGCAAGGAGATTTCAGTGCCGCAGGTGGAGAACGGGATACGGGCGAGTGCGCTGGACGCCAGCTGGATCAAGAGCCGGCACAGCACCGCCGAGGGGAACTGTGTGGAGGTCGCCCGGATCGACGGGGGCATAGCCGTGCGCAACTCCCGTGACCCCGAAGGGCCCGCGCTCGTCTACACGTCCGCGGAGCTCGCGGCGTTCCTCGCGGGCGCCAAGGACGGAGAGTTCGACCACCTGCTCTGAGGGCGGGGGCATGGATGTCGCGCCCAACTCCCCGGTAACTCAACGGGGATGCGAGGTCGTACCGTCCAGTGCGATACTGTTTACGTCCTTGTGCCGCATCGCGGGGGAGTCGAAGATGGTCGCCGAGTCACCCCGCGTCGCACGACTCGAATCCTATCTGGACCGTCCCGAGCCGGCGCCGACTCTGCTGAAGATGCTGGTCGGCGTCCAGCTCGCGGGATTCCGTGAGGACGCCGGACTCGCGCAGGACCAGGCCGCGCGCTCGCTGGGATTCAGCGGCGCCAAGCTCTCGCGCATCGAGTCGGGCAAGGGGCGCAAGCCTCCGAGCGAGGCCGACGTACGCGCCCTGCTCCAGTTGTACGGCACCGACGCCTATGAGGGCTCGGTGCTGCTCAAGCTGCTGCACCGGGCCAATGAGCCGGGCTGGTGGCAGCGTTACGACAAGCGGCTCATGCCCGAGTGGTTCGAGAGGCTGGTGGGCCTCCAGGAGGCGGCCGCCGCCATCCGGACCTTCGAGATCCAGTACGTGCCCGGTCTGCTGCAGACGGCCGCCTACACCCGGGCCGTGGTGGAGCGGGGCCTGCCGAACGCGCCGGCCGCCGAGGTGCACCGCCGGGTCGAACTGCGTATGCGCCGGGCCCAGTTGCTGGACCGTGCGGACGCGCCGCAACTGTGGGCGGTCGTCGACGAGTCCGTCCTGCTGCGCGTGCTGGGCAGCCGGGAGGCCATGCGCGAGCAGCTCACCCACCTGATCGACATGGCGCAGCGGCCCCATGTGGTCCTGCAGGTCGTGCCCCTCGACGTGACGAACGCCTCGGCGCCCGCCATCCCCATCACGTACCTGCGTTTCGGCGGCCTGGACCTGCCCGACGTCGTCTACCTCGAGCACATCAGAAGTGCCCATTTCCTCGAGGACCGCGACGAGACCGAGGAGTACCGGCTCACGCTCGACCGGCTGGCCGACGAGGCCCTCGAACCGCGCGACACCCTCGACCTGCTGCGGAGCACGATGGAGCAGCGCTACCCGGCCGAGTAGCGCCACTCACGTTCCAGGGTGGGGGCGGGGGGGGGGGAGTGAAGGGTGAAGCGGGGCGAAGGCCCTAGGGGAGCCGGCCCAGACCGCCGAACTCGATCCACTCCTGCGAGAGCTGCCGGGTCTGCACCTCGCTGTCGGGCCGCCAGGTGGAGACCTCCACGAGCCCCGGCTCGATGATCTCCATTCCCTCGAACAGCGCCGCGACGTCCTTCTCCTGCCGTACGCGTCCCCAGTGGCCCCGTGTCGCCTGGTCCATGAAGTTGGTGACGAACTCGCGGACCTCGGCGTCCTCGCTGACCAGCTGACAGATCACCATGAAGCTGCCAGGCGCGAGCCGTTCGGCCACGCGCCGGACGACGGCCTGCGGACCGTCGGTCTCGCTGTCGGGAATGCAGTGGAAGACCGAATTGAACAGGACGGCGACCGGCTCGGAGAAGTCGATCAGCCGCCGCGTGTCGGGATGGGAGAATATCTCCTCGGTGCTCCGCAGGTCCGCGTGGATGACCGCGGTGCGGTCGTTCTGGTCCAGCAGTGCCCGGCCGTGCACGAGCACCATCGGATCGTTGTCGGCGTAGATCACCCGGCTGTCGGGCTCGATGGACTGGGCGACCTGGTGCACGTTGTCCTGTGTGGGGAGACCGGATCCGTGGTCCAGGAACTGCCGGATCCCGTACTCCGTCGCCAGTGTCCTGACGACCCGCTGCAGGAAACGCCTGTTGTTGAGCGCCAGCCGGCGGGTGCTCGGTACGACCTTGTCGAGTTCTTCGCAGGCCGCGCGGTCCGCCGCGTAGTTGTCCTTGCCGCCCAGGTAGTGGTCGTACATGCGCGCTGCTGTCGGCACGGTGGCGTCGATGTTCTTGGACAGCGGCCTGTCGGTGTTCATGGTTCCCCCAGTTCGAAAGGCGCCAACTGCAGGCTTAACAGGGACTACATCTTAGGGAGTTGACGTTTGCGGCTGCCAGTCCGCGGCGAAACCAGCCTTTCGGATGAACGACCGACTGTTCCTGCCGAGCCGTTCAGCGGGTGGTCGTCGCGGCCTGCCGCCCACCACCGCGCTGCACGGCCTCGTGCGGCAAAGGGACCGGCATGCCGTTCGCCGGCGAACTCATCGGCCGCCACACCGCGCAGAGCCTCACGCGCGCCATCCGGGCCACCGGCTTCCGGCGCGTCACGGAGCGGCCCGGGCGTCCTGCGGGTTCAGGACGAAACCGTCTGGAGGCTGCGCTCCGGCGCCGGTACGTGGACCTTCCCCATGACGAATCCGCTGCGCACGCGGGCCGGCATGCGGTTCAGCGGGATCCGCAGGTCCTGTGCCGGCACGTCGTACTCCAGGCGCGCCAGCCGTGGGCCGAGGGCCGACAGCAGTGCGACCGTCACGTCCTCACCGGGGCAGCGGTGACCGGCCGCCGGGTCGCCGCCGCCCTGCGGGACGAGTTCGTCGCGCCGCGGCGGCCGGCCGAGGAAGCGGCGGGGGTCGAAGGTGTACGGCTCGTCCCAGAGCCCGGGGTCGTGGTTCTGCCCGAACAGGTCGAGCAGGACCAGGGAGCCGGCCGGGACCAGCTCGCCCCGCCACCGCAGGTCGGCGACGGCGAGCCCGCCGACGAAGGGCGCGAAGGGGTAGAAGCGCCGCAGCTCGTGGGCGAACGCCACGGCGTATGCGGGGTCGTCCTCGCGCAGCCGTTCCCGGACCTCCGGGCGGTGGTGCAGGGCGTGACCCGCGTACGCGACGAACCAGCACACCGCGACGGTCGGACGGATGACGTTGAGGATTTCGACGGCGGCCGTGTGCGGGTCGAGGAACTCGCCGTCGGCGTCCCGGTGCCGCACGATCGCGTCCAGCGCCGAACCGGCCGGCGCGGTGGCGATCCCCGCGCGGACGTCCTCGACCAGCTGTCCCAGCCACGCCTCGCAGCGGCCCCGCGCACGACGGGCACGCCAGTGGCGCGGCCCGGCCGTGGCGAACCCGTCGACCATGGCGACCAGGTCCCCGGCCACCTCGTCGGCGTCGAGGAGGGGGATTCCCACCCACCGGCAGACGCCGCGGGTCAGGACCCGGCTCGCCTCGTCGAAGAGGACGACCGCCGGCCGGCCCGGCCAGGAGGCCACGGTCTCGTCCCACGCCGCGGTGACGCGCTCCACCAGGCCGGCCACGGCCTTCGGCCCGGTGAGCAGGGACAGGAACATCTCCTTGCGTACGCGATGGCCCCGCCCGTCCAGGGTGTGCACGGCTCCGTGGCCGAACAGCGTGCTCAGCACCGGTTCCGGCAGCGCGGCCCGGCGCTCCACATGCCGTTCGTCGTAGAAGAACCGCACGGCGTCCGGACCCCGCAGGGCCACGGCGTGCCGTCCCATCAGCCGGGCGCGCACGACCGGGCCGTCGGTGCGGCTCCACCGGTCGGGCAGCCAGGTGTACCCCTTGGTGAGGAGAGCGGGAGAACTGTCGAGGAGCGGAGGGCGCGCGCTGTCGGTCATGCGCGCCGAGTGCCCGCCTGCCTCCGGCGGGAAACGCGGCCTCCCGCGCGTCGGACACGAACGGCCCCGTGACGCGCCGTACGAGGTTCTCCGCTCCGACAGGATTGCCCGGCGGGGTACGGGTACTCGCCGCGCACGGGCGCTCACCCTGGCGCCCCCGACGGAGGGCCGAACGGGCATGACGACACACACACGCAACGCGAACACGACGCGAACCCCCGTGCAGCAGGCGGCGTTGCTGGTAGGGGTGGTGTTCCTGCTGGTGGGGGTCCTGGGATTCATCCCGGGGATCACCACGGACTACGACACGATGAAGTTCGCCTCGCACGAATCGGGCGCCGAACTGCTCGGGATCTTCCAGATATCCGTCCTGCACAACCTCGTGCACCTGGCGTTCGGCGTGGCGGGCGTCGCGCTGGCCCGTACCGCCTCCGGAGCCCGTACGTACCTGCTCGCGGGCGGTGCCGTGTACCTGGTGCTGTGGCTGTACGGCCTGTTCGTCGGCCACCACAGCGGAGCCAACTTCGTGCCGCTCAACACCGCCGACGACTGGCTGCACTTCGTCCTGGGCATCGGCATGATCGCCCTGGGCGCGCTCCTCACCCGCTCCCGCTCCCGCACCGGCGTCGGGAGGTGACCGCGGATGGCTTCCAGGAAGCTGTGGCTGACGGCTGCGGGGCTCGCCGCAGCCGCGGTCGTCGCGCGCCGGGCGCGAACGGACCAGTCCCCACCGGCCACCACCGACAGGTGGCTGACGGTGACGGTCAACCGCCCGCCCGGTGAGGTGCAGGCCGACAAGCTGCCCGCACCGCTGCAGGAGTACGGCGACCGCATCGAGACACGGACCGGCGCCGCGCCGGGCGACCGCGGCACCGAACTCGCCGTACGGTTCAAGGAGGCGCCGTCGGCCGCCGCGCAGTCGGCGACCGCGCGCGTCACCGGCAACGACCCGCGCCAGGACCTGCGCGTCGCCCTGCGCGAGGCGAAGGCCCTGCTGGAGGCCGGTGAGGTCATGCGCCCCGACGAGCCGACCACGCGTCCCACCCCCGGTGGAAAACTCGTCGGGCTGCTGAGCCGGCGTGCGAGCGGGGAGGGAGTGCTGTGAAAGCACTGTGCTGGGAAGGCGTGAACAAGCTCGGGGTCGAACAGGTGTCGGATCCGATCCTGCAGAACGACCAGGACGTCATCGTACGGATGATCGCGGGCACCACGTGCGGTTCCGATCTCCACCTCATCGGCGGTTACATCCCCTTCATGCGGGCCGGGGACGTCATCGGGCACGAGTTCATCGGTGAGGTCGTGGAGGTCGGTACCGGGGTCCGCCGGCACACCGTGGGCGACCGGGTGGTGGTCTGCTCCTTCGTCGGATGCGGCCGGTGCTGGTACTGCGCCAACGACCTGTGGTCGCTGTGCGACAACACCAACACCAACCCCGGCATCGGACAGGCCCTCTTCGGGGCCGACACCGGCGGGATCTTCGGCTACTCGCACGCCATGGGCGGACTGCGGGGCAGCCACGCCGAGTACGTGCGGGTGCCCTTCGCCGACTACGGCGCCTTCCCGGTGCCGGAGGGCATCGACGACACGAGCGCCCTGTTCGTGTCGGACTCGGTGCCGACGGGATGGATGGGCGCCGACCTGGCGGGCGTGAAACCGGGCGACGTGGTCGCGGTCTGGGGCTGTGGGGCCGTCGGCCAGATGGCGGCCCGCGCCGCGATGCTGATGGGCGCGGAACGGGTGATCTCCATCGACCGGATCCCGGAGCGGCTGGCGATGACCGAGCGGCACATCGGCAGCGAGGTCATCGACTACACGGCGACCGACGTCGGCGCGGAACTGCGGGAGCGCACCGGTGGCCGGGGCCCGGACGTCTGCATCGAGGCCGTCGGCATGGAGGCGCACAGCGACAACAGCCTCGTTCACGCCTATGACCAGGTGAAACAGCAGCTGCGACTCCAGACGGACCGGCCCACCGCCGTCCGGCAGGCCATCCACGCCTGCCGCAAGGCCGGCACGGTCTTCATCCTGGGCGTCTTCGCCGGTGCCGTCGACAAGTTCCCGCTGGGCGCGGTGATCAACAAGGGTCTGACGGTGCGCGGCGCCCAGATGCACGGCCAGCGGTACATACCGATGCTCCTGGAGCGGATGGCGGCGGGGGAGCTGAGCACCTCGCACCTGGCGACCCACACCGTGTCCCTGGACGAGGCACCGCGGGCCTACGACATGTTCAAGCACAAGACCGACGGCTGCGTCCGCGCCGTCATCCGGCCGGGCGGCTGACCCCCGCGGCCCGGGGCTCCCGGGCCGCACGCCCGCCGGGCGCCGGCCGCCCGCCCCCGCCGCGCCGGCGGGGGCGGGCGCGTCCTCGCGAGGCGTACCAGCCGGCTCCCAGGACCATGGCCAGGGCCGCCTCCACGACGTCGCCGCCGTAGTACATCCACTGGGCCCCCGCGTGCAGGTCGGCCGCGCTGAACGCGGTACCGGGCGGGGGTACGGCGTACAGGGTCCTGGCCAGTACGCCGTGCGCGGCGCCGACGGCCAGCAGGACGGCGCCGCGCACGGCGAGGCCCCACCGCCGGCGTACGGGATCCAGCTGGCACACGGCGAAGGTGAACAGCAGCCCGGCCGTCAGCAGGTGCACGTGCACCAGGGCGTGCGTCACGGGTTGCCGCCGTGCGGACGCGAAGAGCCCGGTGCGGTAGAGCAGCCACATGCCGCCCGCATCGAGCAGGGCCGCGACCGGTGGGCAGAGCAGCAGGCCGACCGGGCGGGAGTGCGCGAGGACCAGCAGGCCCCGGCGCGCGGCACCCGGTGCGAGGGCCCGCAGGGTGAGGGTGAGCGGACGGGCCAGGACGAGGAGCAGCGGGGCCACCATGCCCACGGCGAGATGCTGGACCATGTGCGCGGTGAACGGCTCCGCGGGCGGTCCTCCCACCGCCGCCCAGGCCACCGCGGCCCCACCGGCGGTGAACGCCCCGTCCCGCCACCGGGGCCAGACGTCCCCGCGGCGCCGCAGACGCCCGGCGGCCACCAGGTAGGCGACGGCCGCCGACAGCGCCGCCGCGACGGAGAACCACTCGACCGCGGTGGGACCCGGGGCGCCGCCCGGGTGGACGTGCGCGAGCGTCATGCCGCCGGGCCGGCAGCGGTGGTCCGGGCCGCGCGGACCGCCAGGCCCGCCCCGATCAGCAGCAGGAGCACGGCGGCGATGTTCCACGCCCAGTCGTACGGGGTGACGTCCACGCCGTAGCGGATCCGGTGCAGACGCAGCAGCTTGTGGTCCACGATCCCGTCGAACAGCTGGAAGGCCCCCAGGCCCAGGAAAAGACCCGCCCGGGCATGCGCCGGCGAGAGGGCGTGGCGGCGGCGCAGATCGGCGTACAGGAAGAAGCCGGCGACGAGCATCAGCAGCTCGGCGGTGTGCAGCAGGCCGTCGGAGAGCAGGCCCACGCCGGTGGTCGAGCGGTCGTAGAAGTGGTGCCAGTGCAGGACCTGGTGGAAGACGATCACATCGACCGCGGCCATCACGGCGATCCCGATCATGGCACACACGGCCATTGACCTGCGGGGTTCGCAGTGCGCGGGCGGGGTGACCACCGACCTGTCCGACGGCTTCATGGACGTGTGCCTTCCTGTCGTGCTGCCACTGCCACTGCCACTGCCGCTGCTCCGGCGCCGGTCGCACCATCGGCGTCCGCAGCCCTTCGCGGGCTGCGGACGCCGATGTGCCGCACGGGCGTGATCAGCCGTTACCCATGGCCTTGCGGACCGCGTCGCGGGTGCGGTCCATCAGGGCCGCGACCGGTCCGAGCGCCATGTTCGCCGCCGCGGACTCCACACCGGGGTGAGGGCGGGTGGGCGCCATGGCCTCGGCCGCCTTGACGCCCTTGGCCAGCGAGGCGAGCCCCGCGGTGTCGGTGCTGCGCCGGATGTGGGTGAACTCGTAGCGCTCCTCCGCCCGGGCGTGCTCCTGGACGTCGGCCCGCAGCGCCAGCAGTTGCGCCATGAACTTCGGGTCGTTCGTGTCCATGTCGTCCAGCGCGCTCAGCGTCTCCTTCGCCGACCGCTCCTCGGCGAGACGGTCGTCCACGACCTGCTCACCGCCGGTGACGTTCCGGCGCACGAACGGGTGCACCACCTCCTCCTCCGCCGTCTCGTGGACGGCGAGGAGCCGCACCAGGCGGCGGAAGGCATCCTGCCGGGCGTCGCCCCCGGCGGCCTCGACCTCGTCGAAGAGGTTGCGGATGTCACCGTGCTGGCGCATGAGCAGGGCCACCACATCGGTGTCCGGAGCGGCGTCGTCGCCGGCCTGCGGGGTCTGCAGCTCGGTCATGACCGGTCTCCTCACTTGCCGCGCAGGGCGGGGTCGGGGTGCTCGCCCTCGGTCTCGATGCGGTACTCGCGCCCGAACATCTCGTCGTGCTGCGTCATCACCCGCTCGCTGGGCGCCGCCTCACCGCCGTGGATGTCCTCCTGCATCTTCTCGAACCGCTCGTGCTGCTCGCGCACATAGCCGGCACCCAGCGTGGTCAGGTCCATCTGCGTGTCCAGCAGCTCGCGCAGATACTGCTTGTTCGGCTCGAATGTCAGCACGTTCGGCAGCTCGGGCGCCAGGACCGACTGCGGGTCGCGTCCGTCGTGCCTGCGCATCAGGTCGCAGGCGAGGTGCAGGTGTTCCAGCTCCATGTTCAGGTGCAGCTCCCAGATCGCCTTGATCCGGGGGTCGCTCTCCTGCTCCATGAAGGAGTAGTAGAGGTAGCACTCGTTGTACTCGTGGTTGACGAGCTGCTCCCACCACGTCTCGCCCGGGTCCACGAGGGACTCGTAGTGGGTGACGTGCTCCTCCTCGATGAGCCCGATCTCCTGGTAGAGCTGGCGGGCGATCGGCTCCATGTAGGTGGGGCCGGTGTTCATGTAGAAGTTCATGGTCTGCTGCTCCGTCGACATGATCGTCAGCGCGTGCAGCTTCGACAGCGGGTCCGTCCGAGTCTTGTCGTACGGGTCACGGACGTTGTCCACCGGGTTGCGGTGATGGAATTTCGTGGGCCGGCCCGGCATGACCTCGGTGAGGCCGTCGACGATCGCGTCCGCCTTGCGGTGCTCGATCATCTCGTACAGGTTCGCGTACCGGTACAGGTGGTCGAAGTCCTCCAGCACACCGAACTGGTACGCCTGTGTGAGGTACGGGTCCGGCTCCATACGGGCGACCCAGGCGGTGAGGTCCACGGCCACCTGCTCGTAGGCGATCGTCGTCTCCAGCACGGACGACACCCCGGGCAGCAGCCAGTTCACCACCTTCTGCTGCTGCGCCTCGATGTAGCGCGTACGGGCCAGCTGGCGCTTCACCTCGGGGTCGACGGTGTTGCGGGCCAGCATGTGGCTGAACATGATCGCCTCGACCTCGATGCCGTTCATCGTGATGATGCGGCAACGGGTGTACGGGTCGCAGTGGTCGGGATCGATGGGGGCGACGTTCAGCTCACGCCAGTTCCTGAGCTGGCGGTCCAGCGGAATGCCGCGTTGCTCCAGGGGGTTGAAGGTCATCCGTTGCCTCCAGGGCGGTCGATGGTGAGTACGCAGTCCCCCTCGATACGGAAAACAGTCACCGCAGGAGTGAGGGAATGAGCGCGGACCGTGTGCGCCCGTGGTGACGCCCCGCACTTCGTTTGCCGTACGCCCCGGTGGGGACCCGGCTGACGATGAGCACCACCAGCGGGACAGGAGTGGGTACCGCCCATGGGCACAGCAGCTGAGAACGGCCTCGCGGGACGTCTGCACGGCTTCCTCCGAGGCACGAAGCACGCGTATTCGGCGGGGCACGAGCGGCCCCTCGGGGGTTATCTGACGGCCATGGCCGGCTTCGGCGCCTACACGGCCGCCTGGGCGACGGCGGTACGGCTCAGCGGGCGCCGTCTGCCCGAGCGCCCGGAGCCCGCGGACCTGGCACTGACCGCGGTGGCCGCCTTCCGGCTCAGCCGGCTGCTGAGCAAGGCCGCGGTGACCAGTCCGCTGCGCGCCCCCTTCACGCGGTACGTCGGCCCGCAGGGCCCGGCCGAGCTGCACGAGGAGGCGCGGACCGGGAACGGCGGGGACACCGTCGGGGAGCTGATGACCTGCCCGTTCTGCACGGGCGTGTGGATGGTCTCGACCTTGACCGCCGGCCAGCTGCTCTGGCCCCGCGCCACCCGTACCGCCATGGGCGCGCTCACCGCGCTGGCCGGTGCGGACGCACTGCAGCTGACGTACGCGGCGCTGGTGGACAGGACCACCGGGTGAGTGCGGTGGGAGAGGGTACCCGCGGCGGCATGATGAAGCGAGCACTGTGGCAGGGGCTGGTCGCCGGAGCGGCCGGAGGGGTCGTCATGACCCTCGGCGAGAAGATCGAGCAGGCCGTCACCGGCCGGCCCGACTCCCATGTGCCCGCCCGGGTGCTCCAGCGGCTGACCGGGCTCCCGGAACGCCCCGGGACCCAGCCGCTGCCGCTGAACTGGGCCATGCACCACGGCCAGGCCGCCCTCCTGGGCGTACTGCGCTCCGTCATGGCGCACAGCGGGCTGCGCGGACCGGTCGCGTCCGCCAAGTTCGCCGTCGTGCGCCTCACCAACGACCAGATCCTCGAGAACGCGACCGGCGTGGGTGCCCCGCCCGCCACCTGGCCCCGCCGGGAGCTGGTCGTGGACGTCCTGCACAAGGCCGTGTACGCCTTCGCCACCGGGGTCGTCGCCGACGCCCTGGCGGCCCGCGGCGGCCCCGGTCCCGGACAGCGCCACGCCGCCCTCCGGCCGGGCCGTCACGCCGGCGTGGGCCCCCTGCCGCGCAGGGACGCCTACGGCCGGTGACCCGTACGCCGCCGGCCGGGACGGGGCTGCGTCCCGGCCGGCGGCGCGGTTCCTCATCTGTACGTACTGCCGGTGCCTACGTCCGGTCGCTCTCGTGACCCGCGGCGTCCACGACGTCGCGCTTGCCGGTGTGCTCCCGCTGGTCGAGCTTCGCCTGTTCCGGGTGGTGCAGGTCGAAGGCGGGGGACTCGGAGCGGATCTTGGGCAGGGTCACGAAGTTGTGGCGGGGCGGTGGGCAGGAGGTGGCCCATTCGAGGGAGCGGCCGTAGCCCCAGGGGTCGTCGACCTCGATCTTCTTGCCGTACTTGGCGGTCTTCCACACGTTGTAGAGGAAGGGGAGGGTGGAGAGGCCCAGCAGGAAGGCGCCGATGGAGGAGACGGTGTTCAGTGCGGTGAAGCCGTCGGCGGCCAGGTAGTCGGCGTACCGGCGCGGCATGCCCTCGGCACCCAGCCAGTGCTGGACGAGGAACGTGGTGTGGAAGCCGACGAACAGCGTCCAGAAGTGGATCTTCTCCAGGCGCGTGTCGAGCATCGTGCCGGTCATCTTCGGCCACCAGAAACTGAATCCGCCGAACATGGCGAAGACGATCGTGCCGAAGAGGACGTAGTGGAAGTGGGCGACGACGAAGTAGCTGTCGGTGACGTGGAAGTCCAGCGGGGGTGAGGCGAGCAGAACACCGGTGAGGCCGCCGAAGAGGAAGGTGACCAGGAAGCCGGCGGCCCACAGCATGGGGGGTTCGAAGGAGATCGAACCCTTCCACATGGTGCCGATCCAGTTGAAGAACTTCACCCCGGTGGGGACGGCGATGAGGTAGCTCATGAAGGCGAAGAACGGCAGCAGCACCGCTCCGGTGGCGAACATGTGGTGGGCCCACACCGTCACGGACAGGCCGGTGATGGCGATGGTGGCGCCGACCAGCCCCATGTAGCCGAAGACCGGTTTGCGGGAGAACACCGGGAGGATCTCGGTGATCACGCCGAAGAACGGGAGCGCCAGGATGTAGACCTCGGGGTGGCCGAAGAACCAGAAGAGGTGCTGCCACAGGATCGGGCCGCCGTTCGCCGGGTCGAAGATGTGGGCGCCGAACTTGCGGTCCACCTCCAGCGCGAACAGCGCGGCGGCCAGCACGGGGAAGGCCAGCAGCACCAGGACCGAGGTGAGCAGCACGTTCCACACGAAGATCGGCATGCGGAACATCGTCATGCCGGGCGCGCGCATGCAGATGATCGTGGTGACGAAGTTGACCGCGCCGAAGATCGTACCGAACCCGGCCAGCGCCAGCCCCATGATCCACAGGTCACCGCCCACGTAGGCGGTGCGCTCACCACCGCTGAGGGGGGTGTAGGCGGTCCAGCCGAAGTCGGCGGCGCCCTGGGGGGTGAGGAAGCTGGACAGGACGATCAGGCCGCCGAAGAGGAAGAACCAGTACGACAGCATGTTCAGCCGCGGGAAGGCGACGTCCGGGGAGCCGATCTGCAGCGGCATGATCGCGTTGGCGAACCCGGCGAAGGTGGGGGTCGCGAACAGCAGCAGCATGATCGTGCCGTGCATCGTGAACGACTGGTTGTACTGCTCGGTGGACAGGAACTGCATTCCCGGCCGGGCCAGTTCCACCCTGATCGCCATCGCCAGCAGGCCGCCGATCAGGAAGAACCCGAAGGACGTGATCAGGTACAGGTGGCCGATCTTCTTGTGGTCGGTCGTCGTCAGCCACGACACGACGATCCGGCCCTTGCTACGCCGCCCCTCGACCGGCACCAATGTCACCGGTGTTGTCTCAGTAGTCATCAGATCCCTCAATCGGCAGCACCACGTGACCGTGGAATCCGGGCAGCGCAACGGGTACCTCGCCCACCGGTCGTGGTGTCGGGCAGTGCGTAACCAGTTGAGCCCAATCCATGCCTGTAGGCCGGAAGCCGAGCCGACGGCGGAGGCGCGCCGACCCCAATGAACCAATATGCCGTTCGTCTGAACGGTGTACGGGTCACACACGGTCATGGTTACGGCCACGGGTCCGGTGGCGGCCCGCCCGCGAGCCCCGGTAGGCGGCGCGGCGCACCGCTGCCAGGGCGCTGCCCGGACCGAAGCCGGGAACGCTGTGCGCGTAGACGTCGAAGTCCACGCTCTCCTCCCGCGGTACGGGCAGCGGAGCGCCCACCGTCAGCACCGCGAACGCCCGCCACGTCCGGCCGGCGCTCCCGGCGCACAGGTCGAGGACGAGCGGCCCGGCGGCGAGGGCGTCGCGCAGACTCGCCGGGTCGCCGTGCACGGGTGCCCGGTCCTGGCGGGGAAAGGCGGCCAGGAGGCGGTGGTGACCGCCGACGCGGTACTTCAGCAGGGTGGAGTACGGGCCGCCCAGCGCGTCGGCGCGCGGCAGGGGCAGGCGCCGGACGGCCCGGCCCCGTCCGCTGCTGGTGAGGAGCAGGTCGAGGGGCCGGCCCGGACCCGCCGCGTCCTCGACGCGTACGGCCAGTCCCAGCCCGTCGGGCAGCCGGCCGGGCAGACCGGCCGCCCGGGAGAGGCGGACCGTGGCGGCGTACCGGCCGGGCGTGTCGAGCCACGGAACGCCCCAGCGCCCGCCTCCGTCGTCCACCACCTCCAGTTCGGCCGTGCAGGTCAGCCCCGTCGGGTGCAGTGCCGGGGCGTGCCGCAGACGGGCCAGGCGGCGAAATCCCGCCTCGACGGCGCCGACCAGTCGTTCTCCCATGCCGAACCCCGACCTTCCACGAAACCAGGCAGTTGCTCCGCTCCGCCGGTGGCCTGTGGCGGAGGGCCGACCGAGTACCCCCGCGGACGCGAAGCATGAACGGGCGCCTGACACGGTCTGCGCGCCGGGGCGCGGGTCGCTCCGCCGCACGTGATGTCGGCCGAAACCGTGGCGAACGGAGATTCCGGCGAACGGGAGGACGGCGGTGTCCGGACGCGGGGGCCCGTGTGCCGGATGGGGCGCCCCCGTACGCGGGATGCCGGGGAGCGCGGCAACTCTCTCGCGCATCCGTCAATGAATGTGCACCGACTGTCACAACCTGACGGATGCCGACCTGAAACGACTGCTGCTGTCTGAAAGGGGCTGACCGCGAGGATAGACTTCGGCAACCGAACGGCCCTCGTCCTACGTGTAGTTGACAGCGACGGGCGATCGCCTCGGTGGTGGAGAACGATGGGGCTCCGGCACGGTGGGTCCACCGCTGTCGGAACGCCACTGCACGCGACGGGATCAACGGCGTGCCGGGCGGTCCCGACCGCATGGGCGACGTCCGGGCGCTCATGGTCATGCTCGTAGGACAAGGGAGAATCGCCCCGATGCACCACCAGGACACGGCGTCCCCGGATGTGAGCCCCGAGCGGCTGGTCGCGAACCGCTACCGACTGCTGTCCCCCCTCGGGGAGGGCGGCATGGGCACCGTGTGGCGCGCCCGTGACGAGGTGCTGCGCCGCGAGGTCGCCATCAAGGAGGTGCGCGCTCCCTCCGGACTCGCCGCCGACAAGATCCAGCGCATGTACACCCGGCTGGAACGGGAGGCGTGGGCCGCGGCCCGGATCACCGCCCGCAACGTGATCACCGTGCACGACGTGGTCACCGACGGCGACCGTCCCTGGATCGTCATGGAACTCGTGCGCGGCCGCTCCCTCGCCGATCTGCTTGAGGCACAGGGGACGCTGAGCCCGCAGGAGACCGCGCGGATCGGCGCCGAGGTCCTGAACGCGCTGCGCGCCGCGCACGAGGCCGATGTGCTGCACCGCGACGTCAAACCGGCCAATGTCCTGCTCGCCGACGACGACCGGGTGATCCTCAGCGACTTCGGCATCGCCATGGTGCTGGGCGACACCGCGCTCACCATGACCGGCGAGGTCGTGGGGTCCCCCGAATACCTGGCGCCGGAACAGGCGTTGGGCCGCTCCCTGGGTCCCGCGACGGACCTGTGGTCGCTCGGCGTCCTGCTGCACACCGCCGTCCAGGGCCGCTCGCCCTTCCGGCAGGACAGCGCCCTGGGTACGCTGCGCGCCGTCGTCGACGACGAACCGCCCGTCGCGGACCGCGCCGGCCCGCTGACCCCCGTCATCGAGGGTCTCCTGCGCAAGGACCCCGCGGAGCGGGCCTCCGCCGAACAGACGGCGCGCCACCTGCGGCTCATAGCCGCCGGCGCCACGCCCGACGCCGACTCCACGTCGACGGGCCCCCAGCCGGTGGCGACCGCCGGCACCGCGCAGACGGGCACCGCCGCGGCGACCGTCTTCGAACCGACCGACGACGTACGCCCGGTGCCGGACGCCACCTCCGCGGACACCGCGGCGGTGACCGCCGTCGACGGGCCCACGGGACAGGCACGGCCCGCACCCGCGCCCACCTCGCAGGACGTCACGGCGACCGACGTGACGGCGGCGGACACGGCGGCGGCCGACGTCCCGGCGTCGGGCGTCACCGACACGCCCACCGTCCAGGTGCGCACGACGCCCGGCGCCTCCGACGCTCCCACCGGTGACGCCCTGCCCGTCACCGGTACGCCCGCGGCCCCGGCGCACCCGGCGGCAGCCGCCGCGCATCCCACGGGCCCCACGCACCAGCAGGTGCCGCAGGCGCACTCCCTGCCGACGGCGACCGCTCCGGTCACCACGGAGGCCCCCGGCGCCGCCCGGCCGCCGCGCGACCGGCGCAAGGGGTACCTGCTCGTGGCGCTGGCGACGGTGTCCGCCCTGCTGCTGGGCGGACTGGGCTACACCCTGCTCGACGACGGGGACGACGGCGGGGCGGACGCCAAGGACCCGGCGAACACGGCCGCCACGGGCTCCTCGTCACAGCAGGCACAGAACGGCGCCCCTTCCGCGGGCGGCGACGGTTCCGACGCGGAGGGCGGGTCCCCGGTCACGGTGACGGTCACGGGGACGAACACGACGTACGCGGGCAGCTGCCCGCCGCCGCAGGACCAGGCACCCGCGTTCACGGCCACCTTCAAGGTGACGGAGCTGCCCGTGCGCTTCACCTACCGCTGGGTCTCGGCGGAGGGGTCGGTCGTCGACAAGACCTGGCGGGCGCTGTCGTTCTCGGAGGGCGGCCCCACCACCCACCAGCAGACGATCCGCGTGACGACGTACGCCCAGGAGGGCACGCTGGCGAGCGCGATGGGCGTGGAGATCAAGTCGTCGCAGCAGACGATCTCCGACACGGTGCCGTTCACGGTGACGTGCCAATGACGTGCCAATGACGGCCCGGGCGGCGGCCGGTGGTTCCTCGCGCCGTCCCGCCCGGGTCCCCTGTTCGTGCCGGTCCGGTCCGCCTTCGTGCCGGGACGTCCGCTCGACGCGGCCGCCCCGGCACCGGGCATGTCATCAAGGAGTTCGAAGTGTCGTCGGTCATCGTGGGACGCACGGGTCCCTTCAGCGGTCAGAGCGCGGTGCTGGGCACCGAGGGCTCCCTACGGTTCGGGCGCAAGAGCGACAACGATGTGATCATCGTCAGCACCAGCGCCTCCCGGCTGCACGCCGAGATCGTCGTGGAGGACGGCGCGTTCGTCCTGCACGACCGCAACAGCAGGAACGGGACGCACGTCAACGAGCGGCGCGTCACACGGCACGTGCTGGAGCACGGCGACGTCATACGGATCGGTGACGAGACGTTCGCGTTCGAGACGCAGGAAGCCCTGGAGACGGTCATGGACCTCTCCCAGATGGACCTGCCGCGCGCCCCGGCCTCGGATCCCGGCACACTCCGCGTCACGGTCGCCGGCGGGGGCCCGGTCGGTCTCGCCTTCGCCCTGATGTTGGAGGACGCGCTGCCCGGGCGCGTGGCCGTCACCGTCCACGAGGGCCGCTGGGTCAGGTCCGGCTCCACGGTGAACTGGAAGGACGAGACGCACGGGAACGTACGCCGTCAGCAGGTCGTGACCCTCCAGAGCCGGCAGTACCTCGCGCTGACCGGGGAGATGCAGTCCGCGCTGTTCGCCGACCCGGCCAACTTCTCGGAGATGTGGCCCGTCGGACCGGACTCCGTCGACGGCAAACCGCCCCGCAACATCCGGATCGCCTACGTCGAGGACCAGTTGCTCGCGCTGGCCAACACCAAGGCGGCCATCCGGCTCGTACCGAAACGCTTCGACATCGCGGAGCACGAGGGCCGGCTCGCGCAGGAGCACGTCCTGGTGATCGGCGAGGGCGGCCGGTCCCGCACCCGCGAGTACTACGGGGACCGCTTCGGCGCGGCTGACGCCTCCATCTACTCCCTGGACGGCGAGCACATCCAGGACGTGGTGCTGGGACTGCGGGTCAAGTCGCCGCTGACCGACGAGATGAGCGTCCTGCTGACGGTGTCGCAGAACAGGTTCCTGCTCAACTCGCTGCGCGGCGAGGGCTTCCTCAACATGCGGCTCACCCGTGACGAGGCCAAGGCGGTGATCGGCATCGATCCCGTCCGGCAGGTCTTCGAGGAGTGCATCGCCGCACGGCCCTGCGTGATGAGCCGCCACGAGGACAACGAGTTCGTGTGTCCCACCCACGGCACCCTCTTCCTGCCCGCCCTGCTGCGCGGCTCGGCCCTGTGGAAGCGGATCCGGGAAGGCCTCAAGCTCTTCGGCGTGGCCGAGGACGACCTCACCGCCATCACCTCGTTCCGGCTGGACATGGTGCAGCGCCCCAGGTTCACGGCGCAGCTCAGCCGCGCCACCGCGACGACCCCGGGAACGTACGGCTTCCTGCTGGGCGACGCCGCCAACGCCATCCACTTCTGGCCCGGGCGCGGTCTCAACAGCGGCGTCGCCTCCGCCGTGTCGCTGGCCCGCTCGCTCAGCCGCGCCTGGCGGGGCAAGCCGTTGCGCGACGCCGACTTCATCCGGCACGAGGCCGCGATGTCCATGCTGCAGTACCGGCACAAGAGCCGCGCCTGGAACGCCATGGTCACCACCGACGAACAGGGCGTCACCCGCGCCATCAAGGACGTCATCGCCCGCAGCATGGAGGAGGTCCCGGCGCCGGCGCCGACCGCCGAACCCGAGGACGCGCGGCCCGACCTGGAGGCGCTGCTCGAACGCATGGGCGAGATCCGCTCGCGTCTCGCCACTCGCCTCCCCAATATGCCCACCGAGGAGGAACTGCGCGACCACCTCGCCTCCCTCGCACCGTCGACGCTGCGGACACTGCAGGAGAGCGGCGCGTGGGACACGCTGATCGTCGGCGGCGAGGAGGCGGACATCGACCTCTTCTACCAGTCGGACGCGCCCGTGTACGTCGCCCGCCCCACGGACCCGCGGGCCGTCGGCCACGAGCCCGGTCCCCAGGAGCCCGCGGCCTACGACCCGGCCTGAACCGCCCGCCGCCGGCGGGCCCGCCGCGTCGCCGCGGACGGGACGGGACGGGGAGCAGGAGCCGTGCCGCGGAACGAGCGGACCGCGGCACGGTGACCGGGCTCAGGGGGAACGAGTACCGCCGGGGCCGCCCGCGGCGTCCGGCGCGCCACGGTCCAGCAGGGCGAGGAGCGGCGCAGCGGGCAGCGGGTGGCGGGTGTGGCCGTACGGGCCCGTGGTCGTGGTGGCGGTGAGCAGGGAGTCGAGGACGGACTCCTCGACGGCGTCGAGCACGGCGACGAAGAGCGGGTCCAGCCGGTCGTCCGCCACCACGGCGGGCCCGGCGGGCGTGCCCAGGGGGCGGGTGCCGAAGGCGAGACCGTAGTCGCCGCTGCCGTGGCCGTACGCGGCGCCGGCCCTGGCCAGCCCGTAGACCGCGCGCCGGGCGAGGCGGGTCAGCTGGCGGGCGTCCAGCGGGGCGTCGGTGGCGACCACGACCATGCAGGAACCCGCCTCGCCCGGCGCGGTCGCCGGGACCGGGTCCGCCGTCGGGACGCCGACGTCGGCGGGGGTGACCGTGCGGCCCGACACCCGCAGCGTGCCGCCGAAGTTGGCCTGCACGAGCACGCCGAGTGTCACCTCACGGCCGGCGGTCAGGGGCACGCGCCGCGACGAGGTGCCGATACCGGCCTTGAAACCCAGCGCGGCCGTTCCGGTCCCTGCCCCCACGCAGCCCTCGGCGACCGGACCGCCGCACGCGGAGTCGAGCGCGGCCCACACGTGTTCCGCCCGGACCGGACGGGAGCGGATGTCGGACAGGAGCCCGTCGTTGCACTCCCCGACGACCGGGTTCAGACTCCGCGCCTTTGCCCCCTCGGGCCGCTCCAGGACCCAGCCGACCAGGGCGTCCGCGACCCGGAAGGCGGACAGGGTCGAGGTGAGCAGCACCGGCGTCTCCAGCGCGCCGAGTTCCGCGAGCTGCGTGGTGCCGAGCAGCTTGCCGTAGCCGTTGCCCGCGAACACCCCGGCCGGCAGCGGGCTGCCGGGCCCCACCCCGTCCGGCACGATCGCGGTGACACCGCTGTGCACCCGGGGCGGGCGGACCAGCGTGGTGTGTCCGACGCGGACACCGGGGACGTCGGTCAGGGCGTTGTGCGCTCCGGTGGGCAGGTCCCCGACGCCGAGACCGAGCGCACGGGCGCGGCGGGCGGCGGTGGGCGGGGGCGTTTCGGACAGGGACGCACGCGACGGATCGTGCAACGACTCACGCATGGGAGCACGCTATCGGGGCGGTCCTGCGGTCCGGATCCGCGCGTCCCGCGGGCGCCCCGCGGGTTTTTCCGTCCGGTGCGTCCGAATGCCCCGCCCGCACGGAATCCAGTGTGTGCGGCGTGCCCGCCGCGCCCTGAGCGGCGACGGGCCGAGCACCGCCCCCGCGCGGGGCGCCGGTGACCGCGGGCGGGGGCCCGCCGACGGGAGGACGCGACGGCGATGAGACTGACCAGACCACCCTGCGTCGACGGGCTGCGGGAACGCCTCGGCGGCGAACTCTTCGCCCGGGTGGCAGGACCGGACGGCCCCCGCAACCGGGCCCGCATCCACGGCACGCCGGGCCCGCGCTGGTTCGGACCCGAGCGCCCCGTCCGCCGGGTGCACGGCGACGCGTCGATGTTCATCGGCGGCCTGTCGGCCCTGCTGCTCCAGTCGCTCCATCCGCTCGCCATGGCCGCCGTCGCCGCCCACTCCGGCTTCCGGGGCGACCCGTGGGGCAGGCTCCAGCGCACCAGCACGTTCCTGGCGACGACGACGTACGGCACCGGTGAGAGTGCCCGGCTGGCCTGCGCACGGGTGCGTGCGGTCCACGAGCGGGTGTCCGGGACGACCCGCGAGGGCGTCGCCTACCGGGCAGGCGATCCGCATCTGCTGGGCTGGGTCCACGTCGCCGAGGTCGACAGCTTCCTGCGCGCCCACCAGCTCTACGGGCGGCGCCCGCTGACGGCGCGCGAGTGCGACGGGTACGTCGAGGACATGGCGCGCGTCGCCGCCGCCCTGGGCGTACCCGATCCGCCGCGCGACCGGGCGGGGCTCGACGCACGGCTGCAGGCGTACCGTCCCGAACTGCGGACGACCCCGCAGGCCCGTGACGCCGCACGCTTCCTGCTGCTGAACCCGCCGGTCCCGCTGGTCGCCCGTCTCCCGTACGGGGTGCTCGCCGCGAACGCGGTGTCCCTGCTGCCCGCCTGGGCCGCCGCGGAGCTCCGGCTGCCCAGACCGGCGGTGGTCGACGGCCTGTGCGTACGGCCGCTCGGCTCCGCCGTGATCTCGGCGGTCCGGTGGGCGATGACCCCGCCGCCGTCCGCCCGTGCCGCAGCACCGACCGCCTGAGCGGACGCAACACACGCCCCAACCCCTTACACGCCCCAACCCCTCACGCGCTCCGCGCACCGCGCGCATCGCCCGGACGATTGCTACGAGAGACGGTCACCGTGCTGAACAACCTGCCCGAGCTCCCCGACGGCCTCGTCGGACGACGCGAGGAGCTGGCGCACGTCACCGCCGCCCTGGGCCGCCACCGCCTGGTCGTCCTCACGGGCGTGGGCGGCGTGGGCAAGAGCCGGCTCGCGCTGCACGCCGCGGAGCAGCTGGCGCGCTCCGGCACCCGGGGTGTGGCCTGGGCGGACCTGTGGCCCCTGACGAGCGACCGCCTCCTGCTCGCCACGGTCGCCGACGCCCTCGACTTCGCCGACCACGCGACGGCCGAGCCGCTGGACGCGTTGTGCGGATGGCTGACGGACCGGGACGTCCTGCTGGTGCTGGACTCGTGCGAGCACCTCTCGGCGGCCTGCCGCGGCCTGCTCGCCCGCATCCTCGACGACTGCCCGGCCGTGACCGTGCTGGCGACCAGCCGGGAGCCGCTGGGGATGGACGGCGAGCACCAGGTGGTCGTGGACCCGCTGCCGCCGGAGACCGACGCCGCGGAGCTCTTTCGCCGCCGCGCGCTCGAGACGGGAACGGGGCCGGTGGCCGCCGACGACCTCGGGACCGTCGTCCGGCTGTGCCGGCGGCTGGAGGGGATCCCGCTCGCGCTGGAGCTGGCGGCCGGCCAGCTGGCGCACCGCACGCTGCGCGAGGTCGAGGACGACCTGGGCTCCCGTCTGGACCTCGTCGCGGAGAGTCCGGTCGCCGGGCACTTCCGGCACCGCACGCTGCGTACCACCATCGGCTGGAGCCACGAACTGTGCACGCCCGCGGAGCGGTTGCTGTGGGCCCGGTTCGCGGCGTTCCGGGCCCCCGTGGACGCGGACGCCGTGCGCGCCGTGTGCACCGACGACGTGCTGCGCGCCGCGGACGCCGAACGCGCGCTCGCCGCTCTGGAGCAGAAGTCCGTCGTGTCCCGGGTCGACGGCCGCTTCCACATGCTCGACACCCTGCGGGAGTACGGCCGTATGTGGCTCGGAGAGCTGGGCGAGACCACCCGGCTGTCCGAGCGGCACGCCGCGTACTTCCTGCGCAGGGCCCGGCGCGCCCACGCGGACTGGCTGGGGCCGGCCCAGATCGAGGCGTACCGGTGGGTGTCCTCCGCGCACGCCGACCTGTGCGCCGGACTCGAGCACTTCCTCGCCACGCGGCCCCAGCAGGCGCTCGAACTCTCCGGGGTGCTGGCCCTCTTCTGGAGCTGCTGCGGTCATCTGCGGGAGACCACCGGCTATCTGGAGGAGGCCCTGGCCCTGACGGACCGGCCGGGAGCGGTACGGACGCGGGCGCTGTGGGCGCTGGGCGTCGCCCGGGTGCTGTGCGGCGAGCAGGAGGTGGCGCACCGGCTCGCCCTGGAGTGCGAGCGGCAGGCCGCGGCGCAGGGGGAGACCGAGGGCACGCTGCACGCCGCGTACCTGCTGGGTCTCGTCCACCTGATGGAGGGCCGGCCGATGGCCGCGCGGTTCGTGGTCGACGGAGCTCTGGAGAGCGTGCGGGGCAGGCCCTTCGACTCCGTCGGCCGCGTCCTGTGCCGGCTGGTCCGGATCTTCGGCCTGACGGGCGAAGGACTGCGGGAGGAGGCCCGCCGCGAGGCCCGTGAGCTGCGCCGGGGCTGTGCCGAGCGCGGCGAGTGGTGGACGCGGTCGTACGCCGACTACCAGCTGGCGCTGCTCGCGCTGTTCGAGGACCGTCCCGAGGAGGCGGCCGGGCACGCGACGTCCATGCTCGACGGCAAGCGGCTCATCGGCGACAGCTTCGGCATCGCCCTCGGCCTCGACCTGCTCGCCTCGGCGCTCGCCGCGCAGGGGGCGGGCGAGCCCGCGGTCGCCGCGTACGGGGCCGGGGAGAACTACTGGGCCGCCGTCGGCCACCCGCAACGGGGCACCCCGGAACTCGGACCCGTACGGGAGCGGTACGAGACGGCCGCCCGGTCCCTGCTGGGCGACTCCGGGTACGACAAGGCCCTGCTCGACTCGGTGCTCCGGGACCCGGAGGCGGTGCTGCGGGAACTGCTGGACAGGACCACGTGACCGCCGGGCGGGACCGCATGGGCGCCGTACAGCACCACGTGGGCCGCGGGCCTACCGCCGTCCGAGGTCCCGCGCGATCTCACGGGCCGCGCGTGCGCCCGATGCCAGCGCCCCCTGCACCGACCCCGTGGCCCGGTGGTCGCCGCACACGTACCGGCCGGGGGCGTACCGGGAGGTACGGCTGAGGGGCTGCGGGGGCGCCATCGCGGGCAGGGCGTCGGGGACGGTGCGTACGGTCAGCAGGTCCCAGCCGGCCGTGTCGGTGCCGTACGCCCCGGCCAGCGCCGTCCGGACCTCGCGTTCGCGGCCCGCCGTGTCCCCGCCGAGCACCGAGGTCGCGATCAGGGACATGCCCTCGGGCGCGTACGCGGGGACGACCTCGCTCAGGACACAGGAGTTCAGGAAGCGCCTGCCGGTGTCGGTGAGGAGGGTGGGTTCGGCGAGCGGGGAGCGCGGGGCCGCGTGGTAGTAGGTGGTCACCACCCGGTACGGCGGCACGTCCAGGTCCGGCAGCAGACGGGTCGCCGGACCGGGCCCCGTCGCCACGACCACGGCGCGGGCCGGCAGTTCGGCGCCCGTGGCCAGCGCGACGCCGTCGTCCGTGAGCCGGGCGACCGGTGTGCCGAGCCGCACGGTCGCCTCGGGGAGCGCGGCCGCGAGCATGCGCGGCACCGCTCCGATGCCCTCGCCCGGCAGGCACAGCGTGCCGCGCAGCATGGTGCGCCAGACGAGGTGGAAGACCCGCCCCGAAGTCTCCAGCTCGTCCTCCAGGAAGACGCCGGAGAGGAACGGCCGGAAGAACCGCTCGACGAACTCCTCGCTGAACCCCGCCGCCGCGAGCGCGGTGCGGGTGGTGCGGTCCTCGCCGCGTTTCAGCAGGCGCGCGGGCGCGCACATGTCCCGCGCCGACAGGGCGCCCAGCGCGACCAGGTCACGGACGCCCGCGAGCCGGCCGGGACGTAGGTCGTGGAGCTCGCGGGGCCTGCGGGTCGGGTCGCTGAAGCGCAGCGACCCCTCCCCGGTGTGCACGAGGACCCCCGGCGTGAACGGCCTCAGCCGCAGGTCGCGCAGCGGCAGCCGGCGGCGGACCTGCGGGTAGGCCGTGTTGAAGACCTGGAAGCCGCGGTCGACGACGAACCCCTCGTGACGGTCCGAGCGCATGCGCCCGCCCACCTCGTCGGACGCCTCCAGCACCTCGACGTCGAGGCCGGCCGCCACCAGGTCACGGGCACAGGCCAGGCCGGCCAGCCCCGCACCGACCACCAGGACGTCCGGTGCACCACGAGTGGCGGCCATGGGAACTCTCCTTGCTCGGCGTAAGCGTCCTTCACGCCCGATCTTCCGGCCGGACCGTCCCCGCGGATGCGGGACACGCTGCTGTCCGGGTTCCCGTCATCCCCCGGTCATGCCTGGGGGCGGGTGCCGTCGACGGCGATGCGCTGCCCGTAGCGCGAGTACGGGAAGTAGTCCCAGGTGGCATGGTGCTGGACGCAGCGGTTGTCCCAGAGGACCAGGGTGTTCGCCTGCCAGCGGACCCGGCAGTGCAGCAGGTTGGTCCGGGCGATGTGGTCGTACAGCATGGTGAGGACGGCCGTGCTCTCGGCGGCGGCCAGCTGGGTGATCTGCGAGGTGTACGGGCCGTTGACGAACAGGAGCTTGCGTCCGGTGTCGGGGTGGCGGACCACGACCGGGTGCTCGTTGCGCGGCACGTCGTACTCGGCCGGCGGCATCTGACCCTGCGCGAGCCAGGGGCGTGCACCGTCGTGGACCGCGGTGAGCCCGTCCAGGAACGTCTTCATCGACGGGGACAGCATGTCGTAGGCGAGGTGCATGTTGGCGAAGAGCGTGTCCCCGCCGCTGCCGATCGCGGGCACCTCGGTCACGTAGAGCAACGACCCGAGGGAGGGCTCGGCGTCGGCGGTCCCGTCGGCGTGCCAGCCGTTGCCGGCGACGGCGCGGGAGTCCTTGTCCGCCCTGATCTCCAGGATGTACGGGTCGGAGTCCTCCTCGGGCAGGGAGACCGGGTGCAGCGGGCCGAAGAGCGCGGCGAACCGCTTGTGGTCCTCGGGAGTGAGGTGCTGGTCGCGGAAGACGAGGACGTGGTGGGTCAGGAAGGCGGTGCGTATCTCCTTCTGCTGGACCGGGGTGAGTTCCTCGGAGAGGTCGAGGCCGGAGACCTCCGCGCCGAGGAGCGGTGTCAGCGGGTCGACGGTGAAACTGCCGTAGGTCTCGCGGGGCGCGGTGGTGATGCGTTCGACGGCGTCGAGGGTGAACTGGTCCATGGGGGGCTCCGGTGTGAGGGGGATCAGGGGCTGTCGGGGTCAGACGGGACGTGCGGGAGGGGACGTCGCGCCGGAGCGGCTGCCGTCGGAGGGGCCGCCGGGCCGGTCGGCGTCGATCACCCGGGCGATGTGCCGGACGTGCCGGCCGGTGACGATCTCGTAGTGCGTGGCCCGCAGGTGGTGCACACGGGCGGGACGGGGGAGGAGCGCCGTCCACTCCTCGGCCGCGGACGGGACGGGCGGGGCGAGCGGCAGGTCGGCCGCGACCTCGGTGGCCAGCCACAGGGCACTGGGCGTACGTGTCACGCGGGGCGCGGTGTGTCCGGTCATCGCGGAGATGTTGGCCCGGCAGCAGTGCGCGAGCCGCTCGGCGTAGGTGTGCCCTGTTGCTGTTGCTGTTGCTGTTGCTGTTGCTGTTGCTGTTGCCGGTGACGGCATCGGCTGGGTGCCGTTGTTGTTGCCGTTGCCGAGCAGTTCGCGCCGGAAGACGGCGCGCAGGGCCTCCTCGTCCAGGCCGTCGGGGCCACCCGGCGGCAGCGGCGGGGCGTGCGGCGCGGGCGGGTCCAGGAGGTACAGCCCTTCCAGCGGGTGGCCCTGCGCCTCGGCGGTCGCGGCCATGGAGTGGGCGACGAGCGCGCCGAACGACCAGCCCGCGAGCCGTAGGCGCACCTCCGCCGCGGGGAAACGGGCACGCAGCGCGGCGAGGTAGCGGTCGGCCCGCTCGGTGACCGACCAGTGCGGAAGGCCGGGATCGAGCAGGGCGGGGTCGGGGACGAGGCAGACCGTGGTGCGCTCGTCCAGGGCGGAGACCAGCGGCCGGTAGGCCTGGATGTCGCCGCCCACCGGGTGGATCACGCACAGCACGTCGTGGTCGTCGCCGCTCTGCCAGGTCTCGACGGTGACCGGATCGCCGGCGGTCCCCCCGGCCCCCTCGGTCCGCACGGGGCGCTCCAGGTGGCCGAGCAGGTCGTTGACGCTGACCTGGTGGCCGAGGCGGGAGAGCTCCAGGTCGACCCCGTACAGCCGCTTCACCTCGGAGAGCAGGTCCAGCAGGGTGAGGGAGTCCGCGCCCAGGTCGTACAGGGACGCCGCCGGATCCAGGGTGTCCGTACCCAGCAACTCCCGGGCGGCCTCGACCAGTTCGGCGGAACCGGGCGGCTCCGTTGCGTCGACCGCCGGTGCCGGTGCCGGTGCCGGTGCCGGTGCCGGTGCTTGCGCGGTCTGTGGCCGGGGCTCGGGTCCCGGCTGCGGCTGCGGCTGCGGTTGCGGCTCGTAGAAGTGGCGGGCGGCCTCCAGCGGGGTGGTGGCGACGAGCAGGTGGGGCAGCTGGAGTTCCACGGCGTCGGCGAAGGCGCGCAGGCCCTCGGCGGCCGACAGCCCCGTCCGCAGGTGCGCCTGGTGGCGTGCGTCGGCACCGAGGGCGTCGCGCGCCATGCCGGCGTCCCGCCACACGTCCCAGCCGACGCCCAGCCGTACGGTCGCCGGGGAGGCGTCCACCTCGTGGTGGGCGAAGGCGTCGAGCACCCCGTTCGCCGCCGCGTAGTCGAACTGGCCGACCCCGCCGAAGCGCGCCGACAGGGACGAGCAGTAGGCGGCGTAGCGCGGCCGGTGCCGCGCGATCAGCCGCTCGGTGAGCAGGGCGGCGCGCAGCTTCGCCCGGCTCGCGCCGCGCATGACCTCGCTGTCGCGGCGCACCAGGAGCGAGCCGGCCGCGCTGTCCGCCGCGTGCACGATGCCGTGCAGGTTGCCGGTGTGCGGCGCGAGGCGTTCCAGGAGGTCGTCGAGCGGCTCCTCGGCGAGGTCGGCCGCCACGAGGACGACGCGGTCGGACCAGCGGGCCAGGGCGGACGGCAGTTCAGGACGCCGGGCGAGCAGCACGACCTGCCCGTGTGTGCGTTCGAGCAGCCAGGAAGCCAGGGCGGCACCGATCCCGCCGGTACCGCCGAGGACGAGATGCGTGCCGTCACCCTCCACGAGCCCGGCGGACACGTGCGGGAGCGGACGCGGCACGGGCCGGGCCACCGGCCGCCACCAGTAACCCCGGCGCAGCGCGGTGCGACGCTCCGCACCGGCGGCCGTGGGAGCGGTGTCGGCGAGGACGAGCGGCAACAGGTGGGCCCAGTCGGACGGTTCGGCACCGGGCAGGTCGATCCAGCGGGTGTCCAGGCCGAGTTCCTGGCGCGGCACCTCCACCGCCGCGGTCAGCAGGCCCAGTTCGGGGCGCGTCACCTCGCCCGTCACGGGCTGCGCTCCGTGGGACAGCCACCAGATGCGCGGGCGGGTGCCGGACGGCAGGTTCGCCACCGCCCGGCACAGGGCGGCGGTCTGGTCGAGGCAGACGCGCCGAGCCTCCTCCAGTGACCGTTCGCCGACCGGTCCCTCGACGCCGAGGGGCAGCGCGTGCAGCCACTCGAGTCCGTCCGGCGCGTCACGCCCGATGTCCTGGAGCAGGAGGGCCAGCGAGGCGGGGTCGGCGGGGTCGACCTCGTACCGGTCGGCGCCGAGCCGGCCGTACGCGCGCCCGGCCGTGACGTGGACGACGCGGGCGTGGGCGGAGTGCAGGGCCTTCCAGTCGACCGGGGTCGAGGCGCCGTCGGTGACGACGACGACCGGGCGCCCGGACATGGCCCCGGTGTACGGGACGGCCCGTCGCGTCCGGGCCCACTCGGTCTGGTGCAGCCATGCCTCCTCGGGCATCCTGTCCGGCGCCCCGCCGTGGGTGACGTCGCTCGCCGGCGTCGGTGCGTCGCCCCGCGCGGGCTGCCGGACGGCGCGGGGGAAGTCGTACTCCGTGAGGGCGAAGGCGGGCGGCGGGAAGTCCCACGGCGGGGGAGCCGGGTGCGGACCCGGCTCCCGGCCGGCACCCGCATCGGGAGCGGTGGCCGCGGCGCCCTGCGCACCCTCGGTGTCCACCGTCCCCCCGGCCACCGCGCGCAGCCACTCCACGGCCGTTCCGGCGTCCGGGCAGACGGCCGCGACGCGGTGCGTCCGGGCGGGACGGCCGTTTCGCAGATGGCGCAGGACCTGCGCGTACGTCCGCGGCGCGGCGGCCAGGTGATCGGCGATGCGCCGGGCATCCGTACGCAGGGCCTGCTCGCTGCCCGCGGACAGCACCAGACGATCCGCCTCCGACGGAACCAGGCCGTCCGCGCCCGACAACTCTCGTGCCGCCGCGGGAGCCTCGTACTGCTCCAGGACCAGGTGGGCGTTGGTGCCGCCGATACCGAAACTGCTGACGGCGGCGACGCGCGGACGTCCGGCCGGCCAGGGCTGCGCGGTGGTCGGGATGCGGAAGGGGGCGGGGTCGGTGCCGATCTCCGGGTTCAGGCGCCGGAAGTCGACGTTCGGCGGGATCACCCCGTGGTGGACGGCGAGGGCCGCCCGTACGAGGCCGACGACGCCCGCGGCCGCGCCCAAATGACCGATCTGGCTCTTCACGGAGGACAGTGCGCACGAGGCGGAGTCGGGCAGGTCGAGCGCCTGGCGCAGGGCGCTGACCTCCACCGGATCACCGAGCCGGGTACCGGTGCCGTGCGCCTCGACGTACCCGAGGTCGGCGCCGCTGCGGCCGCTGCGGCGCAGCGCGGTCCGGATGACCTCCCGCTGGCCGGACACGGAGGGCGCGCTGTAACCGAGCTTCGCCGCCCCGTCGTTGTTGAGGGCGGACCCGGTGACGACCGCGTAGACGGTGTCGCCGTCGCGTTCGGCGAGGCGCAGCGGCTTGAGCACCACCACGCCGACACCGCTCGCCCCGACGGTGCCCGCGGCGTCGTCGCTGAAGGGCCGGCAGTGGCCGTCGGGGGAGAAGATGTGCTGCGGCCGGTAGGTGTACCCGTCCGTCAGCAGGGTGTCGACCAGCACTCCGCCGGCCAGCATCACGTCGGCCTCGCCCTGCCGCAGCAGGCCGGCCGCGACGTGCACCCCCACGAGGGAGCTGGCGCAGGCGGCCTGGACGGTGAAGGCCGGACCGGTCAGGCCCAGGTGGTACGCCGCCTTCGTGGCGAGGAAGTCCTTGTCGTGGTGCAGGGCCAGGCGGAAGCCGTCCGGGAGGGCGGCGGGATCGGCCTCCCGCAGCATGGACTGGAAGTAGGTGTTCTCGCCGCAGCCCGCTATCAGGCCGACGCGCCCGCCGGCCGGGTCGGCGATGCCGGCGTGGGCGAGCGCCTCGACACAGCTCATCAGCAGATGCCGCTGCTGCGGGTCCATCAGCCGTGCCTCCTGCGGGCTGATGCCGAAGTGGCCGGGGTCGAAGGAGAGGGGGCCGTCCAGCTGGCTGCGGGCACCGACGCGGCCCTCCGGCGCCGGGAAGTGCTCGATGCCCCGCCCGCCCGTCTCGACCATCCGCCAGAACGACGCCAGGTCGGGGGCGCCCGGCAGCCGTACGGCCATTCCGATCACGGCGACCGGCTCGTCCGCCGCGGTTTCCCGCCCGCCCGGACTCTGCGCCGCGACCTGCGCCGGGCCGCTCGACGAGCCGAGGAACGTGCTCAGGCTGCGTACGGTGACGTGCTCGAAGAGGTCCGCCACCGTGAAGGACAGGCCCAGTTCGACCCCGCAGCGCAGCTGGAAGCGCATCAGGTCCAGGCTGCCGGCGCCCGCGTCGGAGAACCGCTGGTCCGGCAGTACCCGCTTGCCGGTGACGGCGGCGAACAGTTCGCACAGCCGGGTCTCCTGCGCGGACGCGGCGGGTTCGGTGCCGCCGGGGCCCCGCAGCTCACGGCCCTGGGTGGTCACGGCACGGCGGTCGAGCTTGCCGCTGGGGGTGCGCGGCAGCGCCTCCACCCGGCGGAAGGAGCGTATCCGGGCGTGGGGCGGCAGCTGCCCGGCCAGGTGGACGGTGAGGTCCCGCAGGTCCGGATCGTCGCCGCGGCACTGCAGGAGCGCGACGAGGGAGTCGCCGTCGCGGGCCACCAGGGCACCGACGACCGCGGGATGGCCCAGGAGGGCGGCCTCCAGCTGGCCCAGTTCCAGCCGGTGACCGCTGATCTTGATCTGGTCGTCGTCCCGGCCGTCGTAGTGCAGCAGCCCTCCGGCGTCGAAGTGCGCGAGGTCGCCGCTGCGGTAGAACGTCCCCTGTCCGTCGGGCAGTTCGGTGAACCGGGTGCGGTTGAGCCCGGTGTCGTTCAGGTAGCACGGCGCGGCCATCGGGCCGCCGATCAGCAGGTGACCGACGGCTCCCGGCGGAAGCGGTGCGCCGCTGTCGTCGACCACCCGCAGGACCGCCCCGGCCACCGGCCGGCCGATGGCCGGGCGGGTCGGCCACCGCATCGGGTCGCCGTCGAGGCACAGGCCGCTGACGACGTGCGTCTCGGTGGGTCCGTAGTGGTTGAACAACCGCGCGTCCGTGAGTCCGGCGAACCAGCGGCGGATCGCGTCGGTGCACACGAGCTGCTCGCCGGCGGTCACCACCTCACGCAGCCGCGAGGGGAAACGACCCAGATGGACGGCGTGTTCGGCCAGCAGCTGCAGCGCGACGAAGGGCAGGAAGAGCCGCTCGATGCCCGCGTCCTCCAGCTGGTCGAGCAGGGCGGGCAGGTCCTGCCGCCAGTCGGGGCGCACGAGGCGCAGGTGGCCGCCCGAGCACAGCGTGCCGAAGATCTCCTGGAAGGAGACGTCGAAGGACAGCATGGAGAACTGCTGGGTGACCGCGGCCCCGCCGAGACCGCCTTCCCCGGTCTGCCAGTCCAGCAGGTTGCACAGGGTGAGGTCCGGTACGTCGACACCCTTGGGCGTGCCGGTCGAGCCCGAGGTGAACAGCGTGTAGAGCGGCCTCAGCCCCGCGTGGGGCGGTGGCGGCGGGGCCGCCGTCGCGGTGGCGGTCAGGTCGATGACGTGGCGGGGCAGCTCCGGTGGCGCGATCGCGTCCACGTCCGCCGCCGTGCCGGGTGCGGTCAGGACGCACAGGGGGGCCGCGTCGCCCAGGACGCGGCGCAGCAGGGCCGGCGGGTAGGCGGGATCCAGCGGTACGACGGTGAGGTTGAGCTGCGCGGCGGCGAGGAGGGCCACCACGTGCTCGGCCGACGGCGGCAGGTGCAGGGCGACACGGGCAGGCGCGGCCGGATCGGACGGCACCGGATGCCGGGCCGACAGCTCGGCCGCCAACGCCCTTGCCCGGTCGTCCAGTTGCGCATAGGTGAGGGTGCGGTCGCCCGTGGTCAGGGCCGGTGCGTGCGGGGTTCGGCGTACCTGCCGCGCGAAGCCCTCCGCCACGGTGGTGTACGCGGGGGCGCTCGGCGAACCGCGTCCCGGGTCGGGGAGCGTACGCCGGTAGGGCGCCACCAGGGCCGCCGGTGTGGACCCGTCCTCGCCGTTCCTGCCGTCGCCGTTCTCGCCGTCGCCGCTCCCGGCGCCGGTGGTGAGCAGGTCGACCGCCCGCTGGAAGAGCTGGTGTGCCGATGCCACCAGCTCGGCGTCGAACCGTCCCGCCGCGTACTCCCACAGGCAGTCGAAGCCGGTGTCCCGCTCGACGACGGAGAGCGTGAGCGCGCACTTGGTGCCGGCGGGTCGCGGCCAGAGGGGACGCACCCGGCACCCCGGCAGCGAGAGCGCGCCGAAGTCGGTGTTCTCCAGGACGAACATGAAGTCGAAGAGCGGGGCGCCGCCGAAGTCGTGATCGGTCAGCACGTCGGTGAGCGTCACGTCCTGCCGGTCCAGGATCCGCTGGACCTCGGAGGCCTGCCGGCCGAGCTGCCTGCGTACCCCGACGTCCGGCTCGATCCGCAGCGGAAGCAGCACGGTGTTGGCGAACATGCCCACGGTGGAGGCGAATTCGTCGACCGGCCGGCCCGACACGGGGCTGGCGACGAGGGGACGGGTCTGGCCCGTCACGCCGTACAGGGTCAGGGAGAACGCGGCCAGCAGGAGCTGGAAGCGGGTGAGCCCGAGCTCCGCGCCCAGTCGGTCGAGACGGTCGCGCCGGTCGGCGTCGAGGGACGCGGTCAGCAACCGCGCCCCGGAGTCGGCGACGTCGGCGGTCCCGGTGGCGGTGGCGGTCTCCGTCGCGGCGGTGCGGGTGGGGGACGGGTCCAGGGCCGCGTAGTGGCGGTGCAGCGCCGACCGCTGTTCCTGGTAGGACGGCTCGGCGTGCCAGCGCCGTTGCCACCGGGCGAAGTCGACCGGCGTCCGGCGGGAGCCCTCCTCCTGTCCGGGGCCGGCCGTGTCGGTCACGCCGCTCACGTCGGTCGTGTCGGCCGTGTGTGCGGCGAAGACCGTCAGGTCGTGGAAGAGGACGTTCAGGGACCAGCCGTCGACGGCGATGTGGTGCAGGTGGAGCAGCAGGACCGCGCCCCCGCCCGTGTGCAGCAGGCCCGCCCGGAGCATCCGCGCCGCGGCGAGGTCGAAGGGGGCGGCGAAGAACCGCCGCGCCGCCGGCTCCCAGTCCTCGCCGTCGAGGACACCGGCGGGCTCCCACGGGTCGAAGGGATCGCCGATCTGCTGGACGAGCCCTTCCGGGGTGGACCGGAAGGCCGTACGCAGCGCGGGATGCTCGACGACCAGACGGGCGAGCGCCGCACGCAGGGCGTCCTCGTCGACGGTCCCCTCCAGGCGGAAGGCGAGCGGAACGTCGTACGCGCGACTGTGCGGATCGCTCTGGTGCAGGAGCCACAGGCGCTGCTGCTCGGACGTGGCCGGTGCGAGACGGTCTCCGCTCGGAACAGGCACCGGCGGGTGCGGCGGCGACTGCTGCGGCCCGCAGGCCCCGGAGGGGGAGGCCCCGGAGGTGACGGCCTCCGTCAGCGTGGCGAAGTCCTCCCGCAGCACGACGGTCTGCGGCACCTCGACGTTCCAGCGCCGCCGGACGAGGAAGCGCAGCCGCAGCGCCTTCAGGGAGTCGCCGCCGTGGGGGATCCAGCGGTCGTCGGGCCGCAGACCGGACACCCCCAGGACGCTCCCGGCCATCTCCAGCACCTCGCGCTGCGCGTCGGTCACCGCGACGGCCGTGCCCGGCGAGGGGCGCCACGCCGGTGCCGCGGAGCCGAGCAGCGCGGCGTCGTCGACCTTGCCGTTGGCGTTGCGCGGCAGGGCGTCCACGAGATGGGTGCGGTGCGGGCGCATGTACGGGGGCAGGGTGGCCGCCAGATGGCGCTCGTACGCGTCGTACGCCAGGCCGGACCCCAGCACCAGGTAGGCCAGCAGCTCATGGGCGCCGTCCACGTCGTGCCGGGTGCAGACGCGGGCCTGCCGGACGGCGGGGTGCGCGGCGAGCTGCTGCTCGACCTCGCCGGGCTCGATGCGGAAACCGCGTACCTTCACCTGGCGGTCCGCGCGCCCGACGAAGGTGAGGAGTCCCGTGGCGTCGTGGCGTGCGAGGTCGCCGGTGCGGTACCACAGGGTGCGGCCCGCGTCGTGCCACGGCAGGGTCACGAAGCGCCGTGCCGTCTCCTCGGGCAGGTTGCGGTAGCCCGCCGCCAGCCCGGCGCCGGACAGGTGGAGTTCACCGACCTCGTCGGCATCCGCGGCGCGCGAGCCGTCGGCGACGAGGACCGCGTCCGTGCCGGGCAGGGGCCGCCCCACGGGAACGGTGTCGCCGTCGAAGGCGCGGGGCACGGGGTGGTACAGGGCGAAGGTGGCGGACTCGGTGGGCCCGTAGACGTTGACCAGGCGCGTCGCGCTGCCGGGGTTGTCCGCGTACCAGTGCTTGATGCGGGCGGCGTTGAGCTGCTCGCCGCCGATCAGGACCTGGCCGACGGAGTCGAAGCAGTGCGGCGCGGTGTCGGTGACGGCGTTGAAGAGGGCGGTGGTGACGAAGAGGGCGTCGATCCGCTCCCGCCGCAGGACATCGGCGAACAGGTCGGGGCTCTGCACCTGCTCGTCGCTCAGGACGACACAGGTCCCGCCGGTCAGCAGCGGTACCCAGACCTCGTAACTCAGGGCGTCGAAGGCCGGGTTGGAGACGCTCGCGTACCGTGCGCCGACGGCGGGGGAGAGGAAGCCGGGGTCGGCCAGACGCATGATGCCCGCGTCCTTGACCTCGACGCCCTTGGGCCGGCCGGTGGTGCCCGAGGTGTAGAAGAGGAACGAGGTGGCGGCGTCCGTCGCGGGGGTGGCCTCGTCGAAGGGCGCCGTGTCCGTGTCCGGGAGGCCGGTTGCGAGGGGATCGGCTCCGAGGGGATCGGCTCCGAGGAGATCGGCGACGTCCAGCGGGAGAACCCGGTCCGCGCCGGGGGAAGCACCGGCATCCGGCCGGGATCCGGGACGCGCGCTGTCCGTACGGCCCGTACCGCCCGCGCCACTTGCGCCACCCGTGCCGTCCTGGACGAGGGCGACGGCCGACGAGTCGTCGAGGATGTGGCGGCGGCGCTCGGCGGGGCTCTGCGCGTCGAGCGGCACCACGGTGGCACCGGCCCGGCGGATGCCGAGCATGACGCACACCAGCTGCCAGGACCGCGGCAGGCGGACCGCGACGGCCTGCCCCGCGCCGACTCCGCCCGCCCGCAGGCCGCGGGCCACGCGCAGGGAGGCGCGGTCGAGCTCGGCGTAGCTGAGGGTGCGGTCGCCGTCGGCCACGGCAGGGGCGTCGGGGGTGCGGCGCGCCCGGTCGAGGACGGCCTCGGCCAGCAGGGGGCCCGGCGTGGACGAGCTGGACATCACGCCTCCTCGGTGACGGCCGACGCGGCGGCGGTGGTGATGGCGGCGGGTGCGGCCGAGGTGGCGGACTCCGCGCGCCCGGAAAGCCCGGCCGGTCCGGCGAGTCCGGCGAGTTCGGCGGCGAGGACGGCGGACACCCGTGGTGAGGCGCCGCTCTCCAGTACCTCCCAGTGGTCGCAGTCCAGCAGTTCGACCCGGAAGCCGCCCTCCGCGCGCCGCCGCCAGAAGTCGCGCACCTCGGGCAGGGACGCCGGGTCGGTGGTGGTGCCGCCCACGGCCTGGACCAGCACGACACGGGCCGGGGACGGCGCCGGGAGATGGTCGCGGGCCGTCATGCGGTTGTGGTTGTAGATGCGGAAGTACTGCTCGATCTGCTCGTCGTCGATCCCCGGGTACATGCCGTTGAACTTCACGAGCTTGTCGCGGAACTCGGCCCGGTCCACGGGCGCCACGGCGGCGCGCACCTCGGCGTCCTCGGTGGCCTGGGTGTCGAGGAGCACGACCCCCACATCGGTGCGGCCGGCCCGCGCCAGGCGGCGGCCCATCTCGTGCGCGACCAGTCCGCCGTAGGAGAGGCCGGTCAGGACGAGGGGGCCGTCGCCGAACGGTTCGACGAGCCGCAGGTACTCCTCGGCCATCGCCTCCACGTCGGGAAGGGGGTCCTCGCCGGGATTGACCCCGGGGGACTGTATGCCGTACAGGCCGACGTCCGCGGGGAGCGTCCGGGCCAGGGGCAGGTAGCAGAACGCGGTGCCGCCGGCGGGATGGACGCAGACCACGTTCCCGCCGGTGCCGCCCCGCCGGAACTCGATGAGGTTGCTCGGCGGCGCTCCCGAACGGCCGCGGCGGACGAGGCCGCCCAGTCCCTCGATCGTCGGGTTCAGGATGATGTCCCGGACGGGAAGCGTCGTGCCGAACGCCTCGCGGATGCGGTGCGCCAGCTTGATGGCCGACAGACTGGTGCCGCCGATGTCGAAGAAGCTGTCGCCGATGCCGAAGTCCGGGTTCAGGAGGATGCCCCGCCATATGCCATGGAGCGTCAACTCGATGTGGTCGCGCGGGTTCTCCGTGTTGACCTGACCCGTGCCGGCCGCGGCCGCCGCGCGCAGCAGGGCGGCACGGTCCAGTTTGCCGTTCCGGCTCAGCGGCAGGACGGCCAGCTCGACGACGACCGCCGGAACCATGTAGTCCGGCAGCCGCTCGGCCAGGGCCGCGCGCCACGCGTGCGGGGCTCCGGCGGGTGCGTCGCCGCGGCCCACCGCCGCCACCAGGCGGGGTTCGCCGCCGGTGTCCCGGTCGACCACCACGGCCGCCTCGCGCACCCCCGGCTGTGCGAGCAGCGCGGCCTCGATCTCGGCCGGCTCGATACGGAAGCCGCGCAGCTTCACCTGGTCGTCGACGCGCCCCACGTAGACGGCGTTGCCGTCGGGCAGGCGCCTGGCGAGGTCGCCGGTGCGGTACACGCGCTCGCCGGGGAGGAAGGGGTCGGGCAGGAAGCGTTCGGCGGTCAGGTCGGGGCGGTGCAGGTAGCCGGCGGCGAGACCCGCCCCTCCGAGGTAGACCTCTCCCGCGACCCCGACCGGCACCGGTTCCCTCTCCTCGTCGAGGAGGTACATCCGGGTTCCGGCGAGCGGGCGCCCGATGGGGGACTGCCGGTCGAGGGGCCGCGGGTCGTAGTACGCCGTGCTGTAGAGCGTCGCCTCGGTCGGCCCGTAGCCGAAGCAGACCCTGAGGTCCGTGAGGTGCTCCCGCATGCGGTGCAGCGCCGCCTCCGGCAGGGACTCCACACCGGTGAGCAGGTGGCGCAGCGCCAGCCCGTCGAGCCGTTTCGCCGGTTCCTCGTCGATCCACCGGACGTAGGAGGGCGGCAGGAACGCCTGCACGATGCGGTGCTCCCGCATCCACCGCAGGAGTTCCCCGGGGTCGCCGCGCAGGTCCTCGGGGACCAGGTGCAGCTCGGCGCCCGTCGTCAGCGGCAGCAGCACCTCGTGCACCGAGGCGTCGAAACCGATGCTCGACCACGCGGAGGTGGCCTCCCCCGGTGTCGCGCCCATGCGGTCCAGCCAGTTGTCGAACAGGTTGAGCACACTGCCCTGCGTGACGGCCACGCCCTTGGGCCGGCCGGTCGAGCCGGACGTGTAGAGCACGTAGGCCAGCCGCCCGGTGTCCGGTGCCGCCGAGGACGGGAGCGGGGGCGGGACATCGTTGTCCGCCGACGTCTCGACGGTCACCAGGTCGTGCCAGGCGGCCGGCCTCCCGTCGCCGGGGAGATCGCTGAGCACGAGGGCGGGGGCCGCGTCCTCGACCATCGCGGCGAGCCGCGCGGGCGGCTGGGCCGGATCGAGCGGCAGATAGGCGGCGCCCGCCTTCAGGACGCCCAGTACGCCCACGACCAGCTCGACGCTGCGGCCGGTGTGCAGTCCGACGACGGAGCCGGGGCCCACCCCCCGGCCGGCGAGGGCGCGGGCGAGCCGCCCGGCCCGTGCGGCGAGGGTGGCGTAGTCGAGCCGTTCGTCGCCGCAGACCAGCGCGGTCCGTGCGGGGCGGGTCGCGACCTGCTCGTCGAACCGCTCCACCAGGCCGCCCGCGCACGGCGAGGGCGCGCCGGTGAGCGGCTCCCCCTGGGCGAGGTCCGTGAGCAGCAGGTGCCGTTCGTGTTCGTCCATCAGCTTCAGCGTGCCGACGCGCGCCTGCGGCCGGGCCACCATGTCGGTCAACAGGTGCCGCAGCTGAGTCACGTACCGGCGCACGGTCTCCTTGTCGAACAGCGCCGACGCGTAGTCCAGGTGGCCGACGACACGGCCCTGCGACTCGGTCAGTGACAGCGCGAGGTCGAACTTCGCCGGCGCGTGCGGGATGTCGAGCGGGGCGATGTCCAGGCCCGGCAGTTCGAGCAGTCCGCCGCGCTCCGGGACCCAGGCGCACATCGTCTGGAACAGCGGTGTGTGGGCGGCGCTGCGGACCGGGTTGACGAGCTCGACGATGCGCTCGAAGGGCAGGTCCTGGTGGTCGAGCGCGTCGCGCAGCACACCTCGTACGCGGCGCAGGGCGTCGCCCGCCGTGTCCGTGCGGGAGAAGTCGGCGCGCAGCGGGAGCGTGTTGACGAAGAAGCCGATGAGGTCCGACACGTCCTTGTGCCGCCGGTTCGCCGTGGGGGTGCCCACCACCACGTCGCCGTGGCCGCTCAGCCGCGACATCAGCAGCGACCAGCCGGTCAGCACGGCGACGAACAGGGTCCCTCCGTGCTGCCGGGCCAGTGCCTTCAGCGCGGAGGTGAGCCCGGCGTCCAGGGCGAACTCCACCCGGGCCCCGCGCAGGTCCTGCTGCGCCGGGCGCGGCCGGTCGGTGGGCGGCCCCGACAGGGGCGGGGCGCCGGCCAGCCGCTCCTGCCAGAACGCGGCCTGGCCGGCGAGTCCGCCCGACAGGACGCGTTCCTGCTGGGCGCGCGCGTGGTCGGCGTACTGGATCGGCAGCGGCGGCAGCGGTGAGGGCCGGCCGTGCAGCAGCGCCGGGTACACGGCGCTGAGTTCACGCATCATCACGTTCATGGACCGGCCGTCGAAGACCGTGTGGTGCATCGTCAGCAGCAGGACGTGGTGGTCGGCCGCCACCGTGACGAGGCGGCCCCGGGTGAGGGGCCCGCGCGCCAGGTCGAACGGGGCCGAGGCCTCCCGCAGGCGCAGCTCGTCGAGGTGCGCCACCGCGTCCGGCAGCCCGGTGAGGTCGTCCGCCGCGAGGGCGAAGCCGGTCTCCGGCGGATCGATGTGCTGGTGGACCTCCCCGTCCACGGCCACGAGCCGGGTGCGCAGGGTCTGGTGCCTGACGACGAGCGTGTCGAGGGCGCGGCGCAGGACGGCCGCGTCGAGCGGGCCGCGGATCGTGAAGGCGATGGATTCGTTGTACGCCTCGTTGCCGCCCGGGAGCTGGGCGAGGAACCACAGGCGCTGCTGCGCGAAGGAGGCCGGAACGTGGACGTGGGGGGTGTGGTGCACGGACAAGACTGGTTCTTCCCGTCGTCAGGGTTACTGGTTCCGAGAGTCACGGTGAGGGCTCGGCCGCCTGCGCGTCAGCACGCGGGGGCTGCTCTACGCCCGGATACCGGGCGGAGTCGCGGTGAGGTGCGCGGACCGCGCAGGTGGGGGCGGTGAAGAAAGTGAATGAAATTCAAGAGATACGGGAGAATGCGGGAGGCCGTGCGGTCCAGGATTCCGGTGTTCCATTGCGACAACGTTGCCAGTGGATAACGGCGACATGGTCACGTCTTCGTTGTGCGGCATTCTGGCCACCGGCTTTCTGGCTCACGGCGTCCCACGGGTGCGGAGACGTCGTCCGGGCGGTGTGCCGATGGGGCGCACCTGGACGCACGGCGATAATTGATCAATGGACCAGACCCTGTCAACGGTCTCCCGCCAGGGGGAGGCTATCGCCGGAAACGCCCCCATGTGACGGGTTTTTCGTCAAGTAAGGGTGTTCGGGGATGCAAAGACCGCCTGTTTTCCGGAGATGTCCGCGGGGCGTCCCGAATTCGGGAACGAGGAGCCGGCGGCCCGCCTATGGGATAGGCCGAGCGCCCTGCCCCATAAACCCTCGCGGCGCCTTTTTGCCGAGATTTGACAAAAGAGGAGTGCTTGCTTCCGCAATACCGGCGCGGGTCACCGGGCGTCCAGCGCGGACAGTGCCTCGCTCACCGCGGTGGCGCGTGGCGAACCCAGGGTGCTGTAGAGGGCGAGGGCGTTCTGCCAGTGGGTACGGGCCGCCGGCAGGTCCGCGCGGGTCTGGTGGATGCGGGCCAGCCCGATGTGGGCGCGGGCCTGCTCCTCCTTCTCCTCGATCTCCGTGGCCAGGGCGAGGGCGGAGCGGTGCGCCGCCGCGGCCTCGTCGTGTCGGCCCGAACCGTGCAGGGCCTCGCCGAGGCCGTTGAGGCTGCCGGCCTCGCCGTAGCGCTCCCCGGTCCGCTGGAACAGGGCGAGGGCCGCCCGCTGATGGGTGGCGGCCAGTTCGTGGTGGTCCAGCCGGTGGTGGGCGTCGCCGAGGTTGGTGAGGGCGTGCGCCTCGCCGCCGCGGTGTCCGAGCCGCCGGAAGAGGGCGAGGGCCTGCTCGAGGTGGTCGGCCGCCGTGGCGTGCTGGTCGAGCCGGGAGAGCACGATGCCGAGGTTGCCCAGGGCGCTGGCCTCGCCGAAGTCGTTGCCGAGGGTGCGGTAGAGGGCGAGTGCCTGCCGGTGCTGGACGGCGGAGGTCTCGTAGTCCTCGAGCAACTCGTGCACGATGCCGAGGTTGTTGAGCGTGTCGGCCTCGCCGCCCAGGTCGCCGACCTTGCGGAAGAGGACGGCCGCCTCCCCCTGCCGCTCGGCGGCCTCGCGGTACTGCCCCCGCAGTTCGTGCAGGACACCGAGGTTGGTGAGGTTGCGGGCCTCGGTCACCGGCAGGCCGATCCGCCGGCAGAGGTCGAGCGCCTCCGTGTGGTGCCGGACCGCTTCGTCGTACCGGGCCAGCCGCCGGTAGATCATGCCGAGGCAGGTGTGCACCTCGGCCACCCCCTGCTGGTCGTCGGCGGCGCGGGCGGCCCGCAGGGCGTTGCCGTGCACGACGAGCGCGTCGGTGAACAGGCCGCGGGTGTAGAAGTGGCGGTGCAGGGTGGTGGCGAGACCGACGGCGTATTCTGCCCTGCCGCGCGTGGCCTCGGCCGCGGTCACGGCCGACAGCACGCTGTGCTCGGCCGCCAGCCACTCCTGGGCGTCGCCCGTGGTGGAGAAGGGCGGCAGCTCGGTCCCGGGGGCCTGGATCCGGGGCCGCAGATGGCTCTCGGCGGGCAGCAGCACGTCCATGGCGGCGCAGGACGCCGCGAGGTAGTGGGTCAGGAGGCGGCTCGACGCGGCCTCGCGGTCGGCCGCGCCGTCGTGCCGTTCCGCCTGCCAGGCCGCGTACACCCGCAGCAGGTCGTGCATGCCGTAGCGGCCGGGCCGGGTGGGCTGGATCAGATGACTGCGGGCGAGCAGTTCCAGGGCCGCCCGGGTGTCGGCGACGGAGCGTCCGCACAGGGCGGCCGCCGCGTACGCGTCCACATCGGGTCCCGGGTGCAGTCCGAGCAGCCGGAAGGTGGTGGCGGCGTCGGCCGGGAGGCGGTCGTACGACCAGGAGAAGACGGCGCGCACGGCCGCGCGGGGATCGTCGTCGGAGTCCAGCAGCTCCAACCGCCCCCGCCGGTCCTCCAGTTCGGCGGTAAGGGTGCTCAAGGGGGAGTCGGGCCGGGAGAGGGCCAGCTCCGCGGCGACACGCAGGGCGAGGGGCAGCCGGCCGCACTGCTCGGCGAGGACGGCCGCGGCCCGGGCCTCGGCCGTGGCGCGGGGGCCGATGAGCCTGCGCAGCAGCCGTACGGCGTCCTCGAGCGGGAGCACGTCCAGTACGAGCCGGTGCGCGCCGTGCAGGGACACCAGGGAGCTGAGGGTGTTCCTGCTCGTCACCACGGTCCTGCACGGGCTCGCGCCGGGCAGCAGCGGGCGTATCTGCTCGCTGGAGGAGGCGTTGTCGAGCACGACGAGCATGCGGCGCCCGCTCAACTCGGTGCGGTAGCGGGCGGACCGGTCGTCCAGGCGCAGCGGGATCTCGGGACCGGGTACGCCGAGGGCGACGAGGAAGCCGGTGAGGACGTCGGCGGGGGACACCGGTTCATCCGTGTCGTAGCCGCGGAGGTCCGCGTACAGCTGACCGTCCGGGAACTGCTCCCGTACACGGTGCGACCAGTGGACGGCCAGGGCCGTCTTGCCGACTCCGGCGGTGCCGGACACCGCGGAGACCACGACCGTCGTGGTGGGGTCGGTCTCGTCCCCGACGGCGGCGAGCAGATGCCGGGACAGCTCGTCCAGTTGTGTCTGACGGCCGGTGAACGCCCGGACGTCCGTGGGTAGTTGGGCGGGTCCGGAGAGTGATGTCCCGGTGGCGCCGGCGGGGCCCGGCTCGGCGCCGTCGGCGGACGCGGAGCGCTCGCGCAAGGTCTCCTCGTGCGCCGCGCGCAGCTCCGCTCCCGGCAGGGCACCCAGGTCGTCGGCCAGCCGGCGGCGGACCTCGGCGTAGTGGTCGAGGGCCTCGGCGGTCCTGCCCGTGCGGGCCAGGGACCTGATGAGCAGGGCGGCCAGGGGTTCCGCCAGCGGGTACTCGTCCGCCAGGGACCGCATCCGGCCGATCGCCTGCGAGGTGTGTCCCGCCGTCCACTCGGCCCGGGCCCACAGGAGGGCGGCCTCCAGCCGCTCGTTCAGCCAGGCGGTCCTGGTGCGCTCCGCCCAGGCGCCCGGCAGGTCGGCCAGCGGAGAACCCCGCCACAGGTCCAGGGCGTCCCCCAGGAGCCGGCCGCTGTCCGGGTCGCCGGGACGCAGGGCGCGGGCCCGGGCCACCAAGGTGCGGAACCGCAGCAGGTCGACACTGTCGTCCGCGGCCTTCAAGAGGTAGCCGCCCGACACGCGGAGCAGCTGCAAGGGGGGAGGCTCCGCCGTCTCGCTCTCGCGCCGCGCCGCCTCTTCCAGGACCCGCCGGATCCGGCTCACATGGGAGTACAGGGTCGAACGGGCCGAGTCGGGAGGGGCGTCGTCCCACATCCGGTCCACCAGGTCGCCCACGGTCAGCAGCCGGCCCGAGTTGGCCGCGAGCGCCGCCAGCACCATGCGCTGTCTCGGCTGGCCCAGTTCGATGTGGCGACCACCGGCCCACAGTTCCAACGGGCCCAGTAATCGAAGATCCACGTCCCCACCCACGATCGGCCGCTCCATGTGCCCCAACCCCCCGACCAGCCCAAGGGTTTCACACATATGGGGCCCGTGGTGCCGCGACGGAGATCGTCCCGGAGGCCCCGACAAGGTTTTCGCAAGGTTCCTCCCGCAGTCTGTGGGCAGCCAGTCGACCGACTCGGTGGGTCGTTCCCCCTTCGCACCGAGCCGGTCGGCTGCAATGACGGCAAGGCGCGCCGCGAAGTCGGGCGCGTCCGTCGGGTTCCGTCCGTCGCCGCTGAACGGGGGTCAGCGGCGGCGGAGCGGGGCGAAGCCCGGAGCGTGACACGGCCGCTCCGACTCCAGCCCCCGGACCGGGCGGGCCACGTACGGAGCGCGCGCACCCCATGAGCCGGCATGCGTGGGCAGGAGCCGCCACGCCTGGGCAGGACGCAATAGTCCACACACGGCACGTCATTGTCCACACCCGTCGCTCTAGTCTCACAGCGAGCCGACCGCGCGGTTCCGGCGCATCACCCGCACTGGCACGTCACTTCTCCAAAACCCCACGGACGGAGATCCACATGCGCAGGACGAGCGCACGGTTCACCCTGACCGGAGCCGCGGCGGCGAGTGCCGTCGCACTCGCCGTGATCGGAGCCACCACGGCGAGCGGTTCCAGCACCGCGCAGTCGGAGCCGGCGGCCGCCGCAGCCGCCGCCCCCATCGGTTTCGGCGCCGGCACGACCGGCGGAGCCGGCGGGAGCACGGTGACCGTCACCACCGCTGCCGCCTTCAAGACCGCCGTGCAGAGCAGCGCGGCCACGATCGTCCGCGTCAACGGCACCATCGCGCTGACGGAGATGACCAAGGTCGCGTCCAACAAGACCATCGTCGGCGTCGGCACCGCCGGCAAGATCACCGGCAGCGGCCTGAACGTCGCGAGCGTGAACAACGTGATCATCCAGAACCTGTCGTTCTCCGGGTCCAACGACGACGCCATCAACGTCCAGTACTCGACGAAGGTCTGGATCGACCACAACGACATCGCCGGCGCGTACGACGGAGCCGTCGACATCAAGCGCGCCTCGACGAACATCACGGTCTCCTGGAACCGCACCCACAACCAGGACAAGAACATGCTGCTCGGCCACTCCGACGACAACTCCGGCGAGGACACCGGCAAGCTGAAGGTGACCTACGACCACAACTGGTTCGACGGCACCAACCAGCGCAACCCGCGCGTCCGGTTCGGCAACCCGGTCCACGTGCTGAACAACTACTTCAGCAACATCGGCTCCTACGGCGTGGCGTCCACCGAGAACGCGGGCGTCCTCGTGGAGGCGAACTACTTCGAGAACACCGACGACCCCTACCACCTCGGTGAGGGTTCCTCGGACGAGGGCTCGCTGGTGGCGAAGAACAACCAGCTGGTGGGCTCCGGCTCCGGTCAGACCGGTGGCTCCGTGGCGTCGATCCCGTACAGCTACACCGCGCAGTCGGCGTCGACCGTCAAGGCGACCGTGACCGCCGGTGCGGGCGTCGGCAAGATCTGACCCACGACGCCCGTACCTCCGTACGGCGGCACAGCGGCACACAGCACGGGGCAGGACCGGTGACCCCCACGTCACCGGTCTTGCCCCGCGGTGCATCCTCCCCTACGTTGCCGTGGGCCTCGTCGGCACCGCGGCTCCCGGGGCATCCCGACGCAGGCCGGACGAAGGGGCGCCGATGAACCCGGGATCACGCACCGCGCCAGGGACGACCGCCGCGGGGACGCGCGCGGCCGGGACGTCGCACGGGCCGGACCGGCCGCTGACCGTCGGCCTGCTCACCGCCAACATCCACCTGGGCGTCGGCGCGACCCTGTGGTCCGGGGCCCGTACCGCCGCCGAACGCAACGACGTCAACCTCGTCTGCTTCCCCGGCGGGAACCTCCGCCACGGGGACGTGACCCGCAGCGAGCTGTACGAACTCGTCGGACCGGCCCGGCTCGACGGCGTCGTCTGCTGGAGTTCCACCCTGGGGCTGCCCTCGTCCGGGCCCCGCGCCCGGCGCCTGCTGCGCCGGCTCGCGCACCTTCCGCTGATCAGCCTCAACCAGCCGCTCAGCGACCAGACCGACGTGCTGTCGATCGACTCCCACGCGGGCATGCGCAAACTGGTCGGGCACCTCGTCGTCCAGCACGGCCGCCGGAAGCCGGCCTGCATCCACGGCCCGCTCGCCAACCCGGTCTCCGAGGAGCGCTACCGCGCCTGCGTCGACGCCCTGCGCCACCACGGCATCCGGGACGAACACGTGGGGGCCGCGGTCGACTTCGCCGCGGCGGCCGGCGCCTCGGCGATGCAGGTACTGCTCGAGGCGCGCGGGCTGACCCCGGGCGTCGACTTCGACGTGGTGCTCGCCTGCAGCGACGTCCTCGCCGCGGGGGCGCTGCGCCACCTCACCGAACGGGGCATCCGGGTCCCGGAGGACGTGGCCGTGGTGGGCTTCAACGACTCGCCCGAGGCCCGGCTCGGAGACCCGCCCCTCACCTCCGTGGCGCTGCCCTTCGAGGAGCTGGGAGCGCTCGCCGTGGACACCCTGGTGGCCCGGCTGCGCGGCACCCGTCCGCCGGACCGCACCACCATCCCCGCCACGCTGGTGCCGCGCCGCTCCTGCGGATGCCCCTACCCGACGTCGTACCGGCCCTCGCCCGTCCCCGCGGCGCCGGCCACCGCGCGGCGCCCCGAGGGCTGGGACGCGCTGGACGCCCTGCCGGCGTCCGGAGGTCCCCGCCTCGCCGCGGCCTTCCGGGCCGAACTCGCGCGCGCCGACAGCGATCCGCGTCCGCCGGCGAACGACGAGGCCGGACGGCCCGGTGGCTTCCTCCCGCTGGTCGAGCAGCTGCTGCGCAGCAGCGCCGGCACACAGGCCGAGGTCGACCGGTGGCACCAGGTGCTGGAGGCCGCGCGCCGCGGTGTCGTCGACACACTGCCGAGCCCGCTGCGCCGGGCCGGCGAGGCCCTCTTCGGACAGGCCCGGCTCGTCGTGGCGGAGCGGTCGCGCGCCCTCCTGGAGTACGAGCGCTGGTCGCAGACCCAACGGGCGCGCAGGCTCAGGGAGTTCGGGACCGCACTCACCACTGTCGTGGACCTGGAGGGCCTCTCGGACGTGCTGGAGCGCCATCTGGGCCAGTCGGGCGTCCCGCACTGCCGGATCGTCCTGTACGACCGCAACGCCGACGCCTCCTCCCCGGCGGCCCTCGGCACGGCGCGCCCCCTGCTCGCCCGTGCGGAGGCGGGCCAGGAATCCGGTTCCGGAGGGCCGCTCGACAGCCCCGCCTTCTCGCCCGCCCTGCTGCTCCCCGACTCCCTGCTGCCTCGTGACGGCCGGTTCACACTGGTGCTCGAACCCCTGCACATCGGGGAGGAGCACCTGGGCGTGGCCGTGTTCGAGGCGGCCCCCGGCGGGGCCGCCTACCACGACGGGGCGCTCTACCGAGAGCTGGGTGACCAGATCAGCGCCGCGCTGAAGGGCATCGGGCTCTTCGACGAGGTGCGGCGCGCCCGGGATGCGGCGGAGCAGGCCAGCAGGTTCCAGACCCGGCTGCTGACGCACGTCACCGACGAGCTGCGTACGCCGGTCGAGGCGATGCTGCATCACTCCGGCGACCCCGGTGCCGCCCTCGCGGAGGTCCGCCGGGACGCCGTGCGCGTACTGCACCTCATGGAGAACCTGCTCGACCTCGCCCGTTCCGAGGCCGGTGACCTCCTCCTGACCCGGCGGCTGATGGACCCGCTGCCCGTCCTCGCACAGGCGTGCGCGGCGACGGCCTCCGCCCTGCCCGCCGCCGGTTCCGGCCCCGGTCCCGGCTGGACACTCGATCTTCCCGCGCGGCTGCCCCCGGTGTGGGTGGACGGGACGCGGCTGCGGCAGATCCTGCACAACGTGCTGATCTCGGCGGCGGCCCGCGCGAAGGACGCTCCGCCCCTGGTAGCGGCCGCCCTCGGCCCGGCCGGCGTCCGCATCACGGTCTCCGTCCCCGACGCCCGCACCTCGGCGACGCGGCCCGGGCAGCTCCTGGACGTCGGGGTGACCACGGCCCGGCGACTGGCCATGATGCACGGGGGAGCGCTGACCGTCTCCGACAGCACGGGACGGGCCCGGTACGTACTGGAGCTGCCCCTGCCGTCCCCCGACGGGCAGGCGCACCTGGCCGACGCGGGTGACGCCCCGCTGCTCGTCGTCACTCCCGGGGAGTTCGGCGCGGACGTGCGCGAGCACGCCGCCCGGCACGGCCTGGAGGTGGTGCGGACCGATGCCGCGACCGACCCCATGGCGTCCCTCGCGCGCCGCACGCCCGGAGCGGTCGTGTGGGACGCCCGGCCCGACCGGCCGCAGGAATGGCGCGCGGTGCAGCGGCTGTACGACCATCCGGCCCTGCGCCACACGCCGTTCGCGCTGTTCGGCGCCGAGGGCGCCGACCTGCCGCAGGCGCTGCGCGCGCTGCGGCCCGCCGGGTTCGCCGAGCCGGTGGTCGTCGCGGGCGGCTCGCAGGAGTCCCGGGAGTCGCTGCGGCGGCTGGCCGAGACGGCCCTGCCGGACCATCCGGCACGGGTCTCCACCGACGCGACGACGCTGCTGGCGCTGGTCGCGGACGAGACGCCCCGGCTGGTGGTGCTGGAGCGGGGCCTGCCCGACCTGCAGGCCCTGGACGTGGTCGACAGGCTGCACGACGGTACGGGCCGGGCGCTGTGCCCCGTCGTCATCGCCGACCACGAGGGCATGACGGCGGCGGACGCGCGGCGCGGGCGCCAGCATCCGGCGCTGCTCATGCTGGACATGGACGTGTTCGCGCCGCACGAGGCGGCCGCGCTCGTGCGTGAACTGGCGGGCCAGGACTCCCGGCTGCCGTCGCGCACCAGGGACGTCCTCGACGAGGCCCTCGTCTACCTGTACGAGCACTGGCGACGGCCGATCTCCCGCTGGCAGGTCGCCCAGGCCGCCGGGGTCAGCCCCGACCACCTCGGAAAGCTCTTCCAGCAGCGGTACGGCCTGACGGTCTGGGACTACCTGACCCGCCTGCGCATCCGGCGCGCGGCGGACCGTCTGCGTTCGAGCGACGACAGCGTGCAGAGCGTGGCCCGGGCCGTCGGCTTCCGGGACCGCGCCTACTTCAGCCGGGTGTTCCGCCGTGTCACGGGCACGGCCCCCCACCACTACCGCGAGAAGCCCACGCAGGCGAACACCCCCCGCGACACACCCACCGTCCCGGTCCGCCGCTGATCCCTCCCGGTCCGCCGCTGATCCCTCCCGGCCCGTCTCGGCCCGGTCCCGTCCCGTCTCGGCCCGTCCCGTCCCGTCCCGTCTCGGCCCGTCCCGGCCGTCCCGGCCCCTCCCGGCCCGGCTCCGTCCGTCCTCGGGCCGTCTCGCCGGCGACTGCACCCGAATCGCCCGTCTGGGAATCGGGCGGTCGCGGTAGACATGGTGCGTGCAGACCTTTCTTCCGTACCCCGATTTCACCCGGTCCGCCGAGGTCCTGGATCGGGCGCGCCTGGGCAAGCAGCGCGTCGAGGCCCTCCAGGTGCTGCGCGGCCTGACCGTGCCCGGATACGGGTGGCGCAACCATCCCGCGGTACGCATGTGGATCGGCTACGAGGAGGCCCTCGCCCGCTACGGCCTCGACATGTGCGCCGTATGGGTCGCGGAGGGGCGTGCCGACACCTGCGCCACCACACTCGTCACCGACTTCACCGCGCACCGTCCCGGCACGTCCGTACGGGGCCAGGCGCAACTGGCCGAGGCCGGGGAACTGCCGCCCTGGCTCGGCGAGCCCGCCTTCCACCGCAGCCATCAGTCGGCACTCGTGCGCAAGGCGCCGGAGTTCTACACCCCGTTCTTCCCGGACGTCCCCGACGACATGCCCTACGTCTGGCCGGCCTCGGACCGCGTCGCCCCGTAGCCCCGGCGTTCCGCCGCCCGTGACCGGGCGACCGGTGCGTGGTGACCGGCGCGGACCACGGTGCCGTGGCCGGCGGGAGCCCCGACGCGTCCTGCGACGACCTGCGCGAGCCGATGGCGCTCACGGCGCAGGGCAGGGCACGGCCGCACACCACGCGGTACTCTCTCGACCGGTTCCAGGACGCCCTGGACGCCCTGGACGCCGAACGGGTGCGGGGTCGCGATCCTGGTTCCCCGAACCACGCACACGCCACACGTCCCGGTTCCACGTCCGAGGAGAGTCATGATCATCATCACCGCCAAGTTCCGGGTGCTGCCCGAGCACGCCGACACCTGGCCGGACATCACCCGCGAATTCACCGAGGCGACCCGCGACGAGCCCGGCTGCCTGTGGTTCGACTGGTCCCGCAGCGTCGAGGACCCCACCGAGTACGTACTGGTCGAGGCCTTCCGTGACGAGGAGGCCGGCTCGGCGCACGTCACCTCGGACCACTTCGCCAAGGCCCGGGACGCTCTGCCGGCCCACCTGGCGCGCACTCCGGAGATCGTCCACGCGGTCGTCCCGCAGGAGGGCTGGTCGCCCCTCGGCGAGATGGCAGTCCCCGAGCGGGGCTGACACCGGGCGGCGGTCGCGACGGACCGCGCCGGCGCGGGGGCACGGGTGGCTCCCCATTCCGCAGGTGTCCCCGCGCCGGTTGGCCCTCTCTCGCCGGAGCACGCGGGAGTCGCTCCGGGACGACGGGAGGACCGGGTGCCGGGGCCCCTGTGTCCGCTGCGAGGATCCGGGGGCTCCGGCCGTCCGTGGCCGTCCTGTTCCTGTGAGCAGCCCGGGGTCTGGGAGCCGAACGGTGCGGTGAGCCTGCGGGACATCGACGCAGACACCGACCTCGTTCCTCACGGTAGACGAGCATGCGCGCAGGGCGCCACAGCGCGGACCGTGCGGTCGGTGGCAGGGGCGGCGCACTGACGCACGCACCGGCACGGAACACCTCCAGCCCCCCGTGGCGCGGTGCGCATGCCCCGGTTCAGGCCGTCCCGCCCGTACTGGCGCGGACCTCCAGCCGGTGCGGCACGACGATGTCGAGCGGAGGCACTCCCGTCGCGGGGCTGTGGATGCGGTCGGCCAGGCACTGCAGGGCCCGCTCGGCGATCTGCCGCTTGTCCGGGACGACGGTCGTGAGCGCGGGATTGGCGTAGCGGGCGTCCTCGATGCCGTCGAACCCGACGAGGGCGAGGTCCTCGGGCACGCGCAGCCCGGCGGCGCCGGCCACGTGGAGGGCGCCCAGGGCGAGTTCGTCGGTGAACGCGAACACGGCGTCCGGGCGCGCGTCCTCCCGCAGCAGGGCGGTCATCGCCTCCGCGCCGTCCCTGCGGTGCAGGGCCCGCACCGGCTTCTCGAGCGCCGGATCCGGCGTCACACCGGCCTTGCGCAACGCGGTGCGGTACCCGCTGAGCCGGTGGTGGGCCGTGCCGTTGCTCAGATGCGGCTGGAGCCCGATCGCGGCTATGCGGCGGTGTCCGCCCGCCAGCAGGTGCGCGGTCGCCTCCTCCGCGGCGAGCGCGTTGTCGACGGCGACGTGATCGGCGAGGCCGTGCGTCGCCCGCTCCCCGAGCAGCACGACGGGCACGCCGCCGGCGCACGCGGTCAGTTCCTCGGGACCGATCGACCAGGGACTGATGATCAGGCCGTCGACCAGCCGCCCGCCGGTCCCCTCCAGCAGTCTGCGCTCGGCGTCCGGGGCCCCGTGGGTCTGGTCGATCACGACGGTCCACGAGCGCTGCGCCGCGGCCTCGACGACGAGTCCGGCGAGTTCCGCGAAGTACGGCGAATGCAGTTCCGGGATGGTGAGGCCGACCAGCCCGGTGCGGCCGCCGCGCAGATTGCGGGCGGCCTGGTTCGGCCGGTAGCCCAGCTCGTCCAGTACCCGCTGCACCCTGGCGCGGGTCTCCTCGGCGACGTTGGCCGATCCGCTCACCACGTTGGAGACGGTCCGGATCGACACTCCGGCACGGGCGGCGACGTCCTTCAGGCGGCTGGTCACGGGGGCATCCTCCCATGTCCCGGTCCCTGTCCAGAAAATCCCCGACAGGTATTGCAACGTTGCATTCAACGTATGCATGATGGGTCGACCCGATCAGCGCAAGGAGGCGCTCATGAGCACGCACGCGTACGCCGGTATCGCCGCGGACGGCCTCGACGTGGATGTCTCCGCCGATGTCGACGCCCTCTACACCGACGGGATCAGCGCCCGCAGGGGAGCCTTCACCGCCGACTGGGCGGACCGGCTGGGGGAGGACGTCGCGGCCGCCTTCGAGGAGGCGCGCTCCCGTGAGGGCGGAGCCGTGGGGCGCGGCCCCCACCGCTACTACGTCGAGATCCACCCCGAGCAGATCAGGGGGTTCGTCGACCTGGTCGACCACCCCTGGGTGCGCTCGGTGTGCACGGCGGTCCTCGGCCCCGGGTACCGCGTTGTCGAGCTCGGCTTCGACGTGCCGCTGGAGGGCGCCGTCAACCAGCCCTGGCACCGGGACTTCCCCATGCCCGAGGAGACGCGCCGCGAACGGCGCCTGACCTCCCTCGCGTTCAACATCACCACGGTGGACACCGCCGAGGACATGGGGCCCTTCGAGATCGCGCCGGGCACCCAGTGGGACGACAGCCCCGACTTCGACCACGGCATGTTCCCGCCCAGGTCGCACTACGACCGCTACCTCGGGCGCGCGGTGCGCAAGTACCCGCGGCGCGGGGACGTCTCCGTGCGCAGCGCCCTGACGATCCACCGCGGCACCGAGAACCGGTCCGCCAGGTCCCGCCCGGTCCTGGTGCTCGGCGTCGACGGACCCGAGGCCACCAACGGGGAGAAGCACGACACGGCCGTGACGCGCGGCTACTGGGACGCGCTGCCCGAGCGGGTGCGCCGCCACCTCGACTGCGCGGTGGTGGACGAGCTGGTCCCGGTCACCCAGAAACACACCATCGAGGGTCTGGTCATGGGTGATGCCTGAGCCCGTCCGCACCGGCCCGCGGCCGGCCGGCCGCACCCTGGGCGTCCGGCCGGCGCAGATCGACGGCGTGGACATCGAGAGGGCCCCACGGGCACCGGGCTCGCCGCGCGCCGGCCTCGCAGGCCCCGCCGGGGCGCGACCGTCGCCCTCAGTGCTCCAGCATCATGCGGCGGGCCAGCCGGGCGATCTCCCGGGTCGCGGGTGACAGTACGGCCCCCCGGCGCCGGACCATGGCGATGGTGTCGTACAGCGGTTCGGCGAAACCGGCGGTGTGCAGGTTCTCCGGGAGCGTGCGGCTGCCCGCCACCGCGCGGGAGACGATCGTGTCTCCCGCGCCCCGGGCGACGATGTGCAGCGCGGACTCGACCTGCTCGACCTCGACGCCCGCGGACAGGGCGACGCCCGCCACCTGCGCACGCTCGGCCAGTTGGACCGGTCGCCTCGGCCACCTGGCGGACCTCGGCGTCGACGCCCTGTGGCTCTCGCCCTTCTACCCCTCACCGCAGCGCGACGGCGGCTACGACGTGGCCGACTACCGCGCGGTGGACCCGCGGTACGACACGCTCGCCGACTTCGACGCGCTCCTGGCGCGTGCGCACGCGCTGGGCATCCGCGTGATCGTCGACCTCGTGCCCAACCACTGCTCCTCGGAGCACGCCGCGTTCCGTGCCGCGCCGGCCGCCGGACCCGGCAGCGCCGAACGGGCCCTGTTCCACTTCCGCGACGGCCGCGGACCGGACGGCTCCCGGCCGCCCAACGACTGGACGTCCATGTTCGAGGGGCCCGCCCGGACCCGGGTCACCGAGGCCGACGGCCGTCCCGGGCAGTGGTACCTGCACCTGTTCGACCCCTCCCAGCCCGACTGGAACTGGGACGACCCCGCGGTGCGGGAGGACTTCGAACGGACACTGCGGTTCTGGCTCGACCGTGACGTCGACGGCTTCCGCGTCGACGTGTGCGACGCCCTCGTCAAGGCCCCGGGCCTGCCCGACCGGCCCCGGCCGACCCACGGGGTGATCGAGCCCGTCGACGGCGTGATGCCTCCCATGCGGGACCAGGAGGGCATCCACGAGATCTTCCGTTCCTGGCGCCGGCTCCTGGACACCTACGACGGCCGCGGCATCCTGTGCGCCGGGGCATGGCTGCCGCCGGAGCGCGCCGCCCGGATCATCCGCTCCGACGAAATGCACCAGGCCTTCAACTTCCCGTTCCTGGAGACGACCTGGCAGGCGGCCGACCTGCGAGGCGTCGTCGACGACTCACCGGCGGCCAACGACGCGGTCGGCGCCCCGACCACCTGGGTGCTGTCCAACCACGACGTGATGCGCCACGCCAGCCGGTTCGGGTACGACGGAGCGGTCGAGCTGGAACACGGCGTCGGTGCCGACGACCCGCAGCCCGACCGCCCCCTGGGGCTGCGCCGGGCCCGCGCGGCCGCCGCGCTGATGCTCGCGCTGCCCGGCTCGGCCTACGTGTACCAGGGCAAGGAACTGGGCCTGCCCGAGGCGACCGAACTCCCGGACGAGGCACGCCAGGACCCGGTGTGGGAGCGCTCCGGCCACCGCATCCGGGGCCGCGACGGCTGCCGGGTCCCCCTGCCGTGGACCGAGGACGGACCGGCCTCCGGTTTCAGCACCGCGGCCGACACCTGGCTGCCCCAGCCGTCCGACTACGGTGCCTGCTCCGTCGCCGCACAGCGCGGCCGCCCGGACTCGACGCTGGAGCTGTACCGCACCCTCCTGACCCTGCCTCGCCGGTACGGCCTGGGGGAGGGCACCCTCAGGTGGATGCCTTCGCCGCCAGACGTCCTGCGCTTCACCGTCGGCCAGGTCGAGGTGGTCACCGACTTCAACGCACTCCCGGTCCCGCTGCCCCCGGACGCACACACCTTGGTCGCGTCCGAACCGCTGACGACACACGTACCGGCGGACACGACGGCATGGTTCACAAGGGAGGCACCCACGAACTGACCGCCGTCCCCCCGCCCCCGCTCCGGCCCTGCTCCGGTTGCGGGCGGCCCGGCCCTGGGGCCCGTACCGAGTCGTGATCAATTGGTGGTCCGGGTGAGGTTTTTGATCCAGATCATCGCCGTACCACTTGTGGAAGTCCACCAGCAGTTCCGTGCCTCCGGGACCACCGGCCGGCCGAAGTCCGTGACCGGGCAGCCCTCTACTTCTCTTACGGAGAATTCTACGGAGAAGGGGAGTTCGGCGGGCATCGTCAGTCCGCCGAACTCGATCTCCGAGCCCTGGGGCGCGCCCATCCTGGTCGGGGCGTAGTGGTTCCTCCGGCTCCTCGGACGCGGGCCAGGCCGGCCCGTGCGAGTTGGCGATACCGATGTCGGTGACTCCGGCCGCGCGCGGGGCTCGTACGGCCAGACCGTGGCCCAACAGCGCGCGGACGTCCTCGATCACCCCACCACGACCCGCTTCTCGGCGACGCTCCAAGACGCCGTCCACATCGCCGCCCCCGCCGTCCTGGCGGCCGGCGGCACCTGCGCCCGTACGTCCCTGGAGACCGCCGCGCGCACCGCGCGCACCAGCCCCTCGAACTGCCGCATCCGCAAGCCCGTGAACGTTTCCACCCACATCGGCTCAGCCCTCAACACCCCCCACACACAAGGGAAATGCCCTGATCAAGACCTTCCGCAGCGCGCTTAGTGGTTGGCGCCGTAAGTCCTTCGGGGGTTGACCTCGAGGTCGGGCGTCGGCGTACCGGCTGTCAATCCTTGGCTGTTGTCTCGCCGGTTCGGTGTTCACTCGGGCTGATGCCGCGCACCTTCTTGAATGTGGCGCTGAGAGCGAAGGCGCTGGAGAAGCCGACCTTGCCGGCCACGGAGCCGACTGTCGCGCCGGGCTCGCGCAGCAGGTCGGCGGCGAGAGCGAGTCGGTGCTCGCGCAGGTAGGTCATCGGCGGCTGGCCGACCAGGGTGGTGAAGCGCCGGGCCAGCGCCGCGCGTGAGACACCTGTCCCGGCCGCAAGGGCTTCTACCGTCCACGGGTGGGCGGGGTCTGCGGTCAGCAGCCGAAGCGCCGGTCCGACGACAGGGTCGCCGTGTGCGCGGTACCAGGCGGGGACCTGGGCGCCGGGGCGGGTGAACCAGGAGCGCAGGGCGGTGATGAGCATCAGGTCCAGCATCCGGTCGAGCATGACCTGTCGGCCCGGTTCGGGGCGGGTGACGTCCTCGAACGCTGCCGGGCTGATCGGGCAGGGCCCTTGCCCCGCCCGGACGACGGCGAGTGCGGGCAAAGCGGCCAGCAGCTGTCCGGGCACACCGCGGTCCACCGTGTACAAGCCGTTCATCAGTACCGTGCTGCCGGCGCCCCGGGTGGTGCGTGAGTCCTGTCCGTCCACGGTCGTGCAGCGGCCACCGGGTCCGATCACCACGCCCGGCTCGGTGTCCGGGTCGTCCGCGATCACGTACGGGGTGCCGCCTCTGAGTACCGCCACGTCCCCCGGGCCGAGAAGCACCGGCTCACCGCCCTGGGAGACCACCCAGACGGGGCCTTGCAGCGACACGGCCAGTGCGAGTGGCGAGCCGTCCTCGAAGCGCACTGCCCAGGTGCCGGAGAGCGTCGACTGGTTGAAGACCGCCCCGACGGTCCGTACCCCGTCCAGCAGCTCGGTCAGCGGGTCCGCGCCGGTCGGAGTCTGGAGGTCCATGCAGGTCAGCGTAGACGAATGCGTATGGACGCGAGCGCTCTCGCCATGTCCGCCACCGGCGGCGACTGGTTCGCTGGAGGGTATGAGCAACGAGACGATTCTGGTGACCGGCGCCACCGGCAAGACCGGTCGCCGCGTGATGCGGCAACTGAAGGACCGGGGAGTTCCGGCGCGGGCCGCCTCCCGCTCCGGGCAGGTGCGCTTCGACTGGAGCGATCGCACCACCTGGGAGCCGGCGCTGAACGGGGTGGGCGGGGTGTATCTGGTCGCTCCTGATCTCGGGAGCGCGCAGGCGGCCGACGACATCGCCGCCTTCGCCCGCCAGGCTGCCGAGGCCGGGGTGCGTCGGGCGGTGCTGGTTTCCTTTCCCGACACCGGCGCCCCGGGTCTGGAGCACGCGGTGGTGGCCGAGCGGTCGCTGGGCCAGGCGGGCCTGGAGGCCACGGTGCTCCGGCTGCGGTGGTTCTTCCAGAACTTCAGCGAGGACTTCCTGCGCGACGCCGTCCTGTCCGGTGACGTGCGGCTGCCGGCCGGACACGGCACGGAGGCGTTCGTCGATGCCGGAGACATCGCCGGCGTCGCCGTAGCCGCCCTGACCGAGACCGGGCACGCCGGAGCGACTTACGAGCTGAGCGGCCCGCAGGCGATGTCGTTCGCCGACGCCGTCGCACAGATCGCCGACGCGACCGGCCGCGACATCCGCTACACCCCGCTGCCGCCCGAGGAGTACGCCGCCGAGCAGCGTGCGCACGGTGTGCCCGAGGAATGGGTGCAGCTGACCGTCGATCTGTACGCCCAGATCCGCCTCGGCACTCTGGCCTCGGTCACCAATGACGTGGAGAAGGTTCTCGGCCGTCGGCCCCGGGCCTTCGCCGACTACGCCCGCACCGCCGCTGAAGAAGGAGTCTGGAACACCTGACGTGTCCTACCTGCGGGCCTCACCTTCCCGGTGAACAGGTGCGCGTGCTCGGGTGGCCCAGTAGCAGCGCCTCGCGGGACGCCGCCCCATGTCCGGGCAGGCGCCGCACTTGCAGTCCTCCTTGACGACGGCTACCCGCCGCCCGGCCGGCGGTGCGGGCGGCGTACGGCCGGGCTCGGCTCCGAGAACGGCGACGCCAAAGCGCGCTTCCGGTGCATCAACTGCGCGGTGCCTTCTGCCGGTCAAGGGAGGGCGGTCCACTTCTCGTGAACGGCTCCCGCGTTGCCTCTCGCTTCCGCACGCCCGATCTTCCTCACCGCTTCCGGGTGTGAGCGGTTGAAGAAGATGGCCTACGGCCACAAGACCGAGTACCGGCTGAGGGTGCGCGCAGGTCGTCCTGCACGCAGCGTGGGGGCGCTCCAACGCGCGGATCGCACGTGAGGCGGGCCTCCACCTGGACACGGTACGCGCCTGGCGTGGCCGGTTCGCCGAAGGCGGTCTGTCGGCCCTGGCCGACCGCACCCGCTCCGGGCGCCCCGCCCGCTTCACCCCCGTGCAGGTCACCGAGGCCAAGGCGCCGGCCTGCCGGTTACCCGCCGAGACCGGCGTGCCGCTGGCACGCCGGTCCTGCCCGGAGCTGGCATCCGAGCTGAGCGTCCGCGGGATCACCGACAGCGTCTCCGCCTCAACGGTGCGCCGCTGACTGCGAGAGGATGCGCTCAAGCCCTGGCAGTACCGGTCATGGATCTTCATCCGCGACACGACTTCCGCACCAAGGCCCAGCGTGTTCTGGACCTCTACGACCGGGCGTGCGAGGGTGCCCCGCTGGGCGAGGACGACTACGTGCTCTGCAGCGACGAGAAGACCTCCGTCCAGGCCCGCTGCCGTTGCCATCCGTCCCTGGCCCCGGGCAGGGCCCGGGTGATGCGCGTCAATCACGAGTACGGCCGCGGCGGTGCGCTGGCCTACCTCGCCGCCTACGACGTCCACCGTGCGAAGGTCTTCGGCCGGGGCGAACCCAAGACCGGCATCGTCCCTTCATGAACCTGGTCGAGCAGGTCATGACCACGGAGCCCTACGCCGGCGCGAAACGCGTCTTCTGGGTCGTCGACAGCGGCTCCTCCCATCGTGGCCGGCGGGCAGTCGACCGCCTGGCCGGCCGGTTTCCGAACGCCGTCGTGGTCCACACCCCTATCCACGCCTCCTGGACGAACCGGATCGAGATCTTCTTCTCCATCGTCCAGCGCAAGGTCGTCCGGCCGAACGACTTCACGGACCTCGCTCAGGTCCGGGACCAGCTCCGAGCATTCGAAGACCGCTACAACGCCACGGCGCAGCCGTTCCAGTGGAAGTTCACCTACGCCATGTTCCGGTTGCCGCTGTGGGAGCGAGGCTGACAGGTTTCCCCGACGGTCCGAACCACCCGAGACGACCTCACACGCCGATGCCCGTCGTACCTCCCCTGGGGAAAGCTCGGGCCCGCGCGCACTTACGAGTTGGTGCGTGATGGCGGGTGAGTCGTTTTCGCCCTACTCACGGCGTTCGTTAAGCGCTGACGGTGCGGTCGGATACCAGGGTGGCGATGGCTTGGTAGGTGTCGGGAAGGCGGTCGCGGCTGAGGCCGAGGTATCCGTCATCGAGGGGAACCTGGACCAGGTCGAAGTGATCGAAGCATCTGCCGATGCAGGCCGTGCGGGCGGCGGTGGCGTCGTGCATGCGCCCTGGCCGCAATGCGTCGGTCCACAGGGTGCGGCCCTGGTTGTCGGCGATGACAGTGGCTTTCATGGTGTTCTGCTTCTTCTTGCCCGACACGAACGCCCTGCGGCCGCCCCGGCCCGCGGCGGGCCGGCGGACCTGGACCTCGGTGGTGTCCAGCCGCAGCCGGACACTTTCGGTCTGGGCGTAGGCGAACACGTCCTCCAGGGTCCGCAGCCGTACACCGGGCCGGTCCGGAACGGCGAACCCCCGTGCGACCAGGAGCCGGCGCACCTCACCGACCGCGCGGGTCACGGTGGAGCGGTCCACTCCGTACAGAAGAACCAGGACCGCGTGCGGGAGGTCGTGACGCAGATGGATGAGCGTGGCGACCAGCCGGTCCACGAAGACCAGCTGATGGCGGGCACCGGCCCCAAGCGCCCGCTTTCTGGCCCCGCCTCGTGCCTGGTGTCGGCGACCCTCGACCTCGGCCACCCATGGCCTGGCCAACTCCGCGATCAACGAGGAAAGATGAGCGCTCGAGACGTCCGTGAACAACGGATGCGTAAGAACCGAACGGTTCACATTGCCTTTCACCAGCAGAGCATGCCCACCCGCTGTCACGCACCCACTCGTAATGGGGTTTCAACAGCTCGGGCCGGTGGTTGTAGCCGGAGTGGGTTGTTCGATTGTGGGACCGGCATGCCTTAACGAAGATCGGTCGTGAACAGGCCTATCCAACGCCCGGCGACCCGGCCCTCTGATCGTGGTGGTGGCGGCCGTACGGCCTCCAGGGTGATGTGTCTAAGGGCACGTATCAGGCGGTCGAGGTAATCGCTCGGGTGACGGCCGTGATCGCCGGGGTGGGGCGGCCGGGGAGTCGCGCCACGAGAACCCGGCGGATCTCGGGAGGTGCGCCTTCGACGTGCAGCAGGCTCACCCCGGGCGGCAGTACCGGCGAGAGCCGCGAGGGCACCGTTGTCACCCCGAAGCCACAGGCGACCAGCTGAAGCTTCGTCAGCCAGTCGCGCGCGCAGTGGACGATGTCCGGCCGCCCGGGCAGGCCGGGCCAGACGCCGAGCAGTGGCTCGGCGTTCGACGCAGGGGTGGCGATCCACGGCGCGTCGACCAGTTCGTCGACGTGCACCGTGGTGCGGCCGGCGAACTCTCCGGCCGAAGGCACCGCCACGACCAGCTCGGTGTCCGCAACGGTCTCGACGTGCAGGCGCGGCGACTCGCCGTCCAAAGGCCGGTGGGGTGGGCGGGACGTCAGTACGGCGAGGTCGATCGAGCCCGCCCGCAGTGCCCGGATCAGGGAGGGCGTGGTGCCCTCGGTAGTCGTGACCGTGATCTGCGGGTCGGTCGCCGCGAGGCGGGCGAGCGAGGGAGGCAGGATGGCCGCGCCCGCGCTCAGGAACAGTCCGAGCCGCACCAGCTCGGTTCGCGAGACGATGCCGGTGAGGTCGCGCTCGGCCGCCGTCAGGCAGTCCAGGATCGTGCGAGCGTGGCGCAGCAGGGTCAGACCCGCGGGGGTGAGCCGCACTCCGTCGGGGCGGCGTTCGAACAGGGCGGTGCCCGCGCTTCGCTCGAGGGAGGCGGCCTGGCGTGAGACCGCCGACTGGGTGTAGCCGAGCCGGGTGGCTGCCGCGGTGAAGCTGCCCGACTCGGCGATCTGCCGCAGGACCCGCAGGCCTGTGCTGGAGATATCCATGCGGTGTACGCATACCACAGATGCTTGATCGTCGCTTCCCGCATGTCCGCCCGGGTTCCTAGTGTCGATACCGACGAACACAGACGAACACAGAGGTCATCACATGCGAGCAGCAGTTCTGACGCAGTTCGGTGCCCCGCTCACGGTGCGGGAGGTGCCCGATCCCGAGGCCGGCGGCGGCGAGGTGCTGGTCGAGGTCCTCGCCGCCGGCGTGGCGCCCTACGCGGCCGAGGTCTTCAGCGGCGAGCGGAACTACCCCCTGGTCCCTCCCGTCGTGCCCGGGATCGGCGGCGTGGGACGGGTCGTCCACGTGGGCCCGGACGCCACCCGGCTGCGCCCCGGCGACCTGGTGTGGTGCGACTCGACGGTGCGCTCGCGGGACGATGCCCTGACGCCCGACATCACGCTCCAGGGCTGGAGTTCCCGCGGCGAGGGCGGCGCGCGCCTCGCCCAGCATCTGCACGACGGATCGTTCGCCGAACTTATGCGGGTCCCGACGGAGAACGTCTTCCCGCTCCCCGCGGCGGCGGGGGACGACCCGGCCCGCTGGGCCGCGCTCGGCGTGCACGTCATCCCTTACGGCGGGCTGCTGGCCGGCGGGCTCGCCGCCGGAGAGACGCTGCTCGTCAGCGGGGCCACCGGCAACCTCGGCAGCAGTGCGGTCGCGGTCGCGGTCGCCATGGGGGCGGGCCGCGTGGTCGCCCCAGGCCGCAACCAGGCCGCGCTCGACTTCCTCGCCGGCCGGTTCGGTCCACTCGTGCGCCCGGTCCCGCTCACCGGGGACGAGGCCGACGACCGCGCGGCGATGTCCGCGGCGGCCGACGGCCCGATCGACATGGTGATCGACCTGCTACCGCCGAGCGCACCCAGTTCGGCAGCGCGCACGGCAGCCATGACCGTGCGCGAATACGGCCGCGTCGTTCTCATGGGCGGCGTCGGCATGCTCGGTGGCGACGACCTCGCACTGCCGTACCCATGGATCATGCGCAAATCGATCACCGTGCGCGGCCAGTGGATGTACCCGCGTACAGCGAACGTCGGCATCATCCGGCTGATCGCCTCGGGCGCCCTGGACCTCGCCCCCGAACGCGTCCGGTCGTTCGGCCTCAACGCCGTCAACGACGCCGTCACGTACGCGGCCTCACATGGTGGCCCGTTCGACCGCACCACCCTCACCCCACCGGCCCGCTGACAAGACCCGACTGATCCCCGCACACCAGCGCCACGCCTCCGCCCTCACGAGCGCAGGCCGGCGTACTGCTCCTGCTATTTCTCGCGAACAACCATGAGCCTCAAGATCACCAACTGCTGTCCGGACGGACGAATAATCGCTGTGATGTGAAATGAACGAAGCCACGCGTGGCGGCCCTGTTGGGTGCTCAGGGCGGGTCGGTCCACCGTCCGGAGCAGGACGTGCAGGGCAGTACGTGGGCCCGCGAACACGAGGCCCGGCGCACGGATGCTCCGGCCCGGCAGGCTGCGTGGCAGAAGGAGCGGCAGGACGCGCGAGGAGCTGAAGACGCAGGTGTGGCCGTCGGCCGACGTGAGCCGTCGGCTGCGCGCGATCGCCGCCCGTACCAACCTGAGCCCTGAGCAGGTCCTTGCCCAACTCGCCGGCCGAGTCCGCATGGACGACGCCAGGGATTCGAACGATGGGTGCTGACCACGTCACAGGCCGAAGGCGCCGCCTTCGATGAGGATGAGCAGTCCGATTGCGACCAGGACCAAGGGCAGCAGGATGTGTCCCCAGCGTGCGAGGGCCTTGGCGATCACCGGGCGGGTGGCGAAGAATCGACCCGTTCATGAACTTGGTCACCCAGGTCATGAGCCGGGAGGCGTACGCCAGCGCCAAGCGCGTGTTCTGGATCGTCGACAACGGCTCCTCCCACCGCGGCCGGAAAGCCGCAGGCCGGCTGGCCGCCGCGTTCCCGAACACGGTCATGGTCCACACCCCGGTCCACGCCTCCCGGGTGAACCAGGTGGAGGTCTACTTCTCCGTCGTCCAACGCAAGGTCGTCTCGCCTAACGACTTCACCGACCTCACCGAAGTCGGGGACCGGCTCCGAGCATTCGAAGACCGCTACAACACCACGGCACAGCCGTTCCAGTGGAAGTTCACCGCCTCCGACCTGGACGATCTGCTGGCCAGGTTCGATCGGCACACCACCGATCACCAGGAAGAATCCTCCATCGCACTCACATTTCGTTTTCGGCGGGCCTGATCATCAAAGCTTTGCTCGCATGGAACAACTCGGCAAAACTGGGGTACACATCGGCCTCCCCGTATTTGGGCGCGAACACGTAGGCGGTCCACTCGCCGTGCGGGTGAGTCCTGGCGGGATCGAGCAGCCAGAGATCCTCGCCGCTGGCGATCGCCAGGGCGCGCCGGAACAGTGCCAGCAGCTCATTGGGCTCGCCTTCCTCCTCCTCCACTTCGGCGTAGACCTCAATCAGGTCGGTGCCCATGGATGTGTTCCGCAGCCAGTCGATCTCGGCGCATGGACTGACCTCGTGGACCCACCCGCCGACCCCGTACCAGCCGTCGGTGACGGTCAGGAAGGCCCGAAGGCTGGGCGGGAACCGGACGCCCAGGCGCTGTTCGGTGGCCGCGATGGTCTGCCCGTCCGCGGGCTCGGCGCCCAGCCAGTGGCTCTCGATCTGCTCGGCGGTCAGGCGTGGACGCATGTACTCATTCGCGGTCCGCACATATACCCCGCCGTACTCGACCAGATAGCCACTCCAGTCCTCGGCGGTTCGCGGCACGTTTCCAACCGATATGTATGTCATGTCAGCATTCCAATCCTCCGGAAAGATTCGCACATCATTCTGGGCCAGCGACCCGCCGTGCGGCCTCCACGAATCGATACATCAGCCATTCCCGGGGGATGCGGTGAGGAAGGCCAGCGACACCAGGGAGCTCGGCGAGGACACCAACGGCACACACTGAACCTGCGGCCTCTTACCTGGCAACCCTGCCCGACCGCCGAAGTCAACCCCCGAAGGACTTCCAAACCGGACCACTTAGTGCAGAGAAGTCCGGCGCTCATACATACAGCGAGTCCCCACCGCAGTCTGCGGTGGGGACTCGCTGCGTTGCGTTGCGTAGCGGAGTGCGGTGTACGGCAGGGCTACAGTCAGGCCCGACCTGCACAGTTCCCGAGGACGGCCAACTGCTCCGGGCCCTTATCCGGGGCGCTCGTCCTTCCCGCCTCGAACGAAGACCTCGCCGAACTGCCAGGCCCGTCAGTCGAAGCGGTCGGTCTCCTCGTGAGGCGGGCTGCGAGGTCGTCGACCCGCTGAACAGCCCAAGCGCGCGCAGGGCGGCGATCGCGTCGTTGTCGAGGCCGTAGGCGGTGAAGGCGTCGTCGGTCCACTCGGCGCCGGTGAGGTTGGCCTGGGGGTCTTCTCGTTCGAAGCGTCCGCGGGCGTGGCGGCGGACGAACTCCTCAAGGTCGCTGGTGGTCCAGCGCCGTGAGGCGGCGAACACGTCGATCAGGTCCCGCGGTGCGCCGCGGTCGGCCAGCGCGCGGACCTTCGTGCCGATCACGTCCTCTTCGGCGAGGACGGGCCCGTAGACGGTGTGGGCGATGGGGCCCCAGAAGATCTTTTTGAGGATGTCGACCTCGCACTCCTGCCCCGTGGCCGGGTCGGTCACGGTGAAGCGGGCGGACAGCGGCGCCGTCTCCAGCGACCGCACCCGCCACCCTCGCGCTGCACCGGCCCGTCACGGACGGCGGCCGCGATCTCGGCCATGGGCGCCGGGTTCTCGGTCGCGGCGTCCAGGTCCTGACTGGGCCGGGACACCAGCCGGTGCGCCCGAACCGCGTAGCCGCCGGTGAGGACCAGGGGGTAGGGGGCGCCGAGGGCGATCACGTAGGCCAGCAGCCGCGCATGCAGCTCGGGCAGGTCCCTCATGCCGCCGACCGGCTCCGGGCGGCCAGCTGGGGGAAGGCGTCCTCCCACACGGTGCGCACGGTGCGCCCCACGAGGGAGCGCAGGGTCGGCCACAGTTGCAGCAGGAGGTCGTAGTTGAGGTAGAGGGGCAGGCCCTCGTGCAGGACGGTGCGGTAGAGCCCCATGCACTGACGCGGCTTGCCCAGGTCGTAAGCGCTCATCCCCGACCACGCCGCATGCACGGGCAGTTCGACCACACCGGTGACCGGGCCGCGCAGGTCCTCCAGGGCGCCGGCCGGGAAGCCGCTGCTGGAACTTTTCCCGGTAGAGCGCAAGGTCCTCCGCCACGTCCGCTCCGGGCAATGAGGACTGCCCATTGACTGCCATGCCTTCGTTATGGCGGCCATTGAGACAGCCGCGAGGTAGGGCGCGGGCATCTGACGAAGAGCAATGCCGCGGCGACCGGTCGGGTCCGACCGAACGGGCCACCCGCTGCCGTGCAGGTCCCGCCTCACCACTGACGCCGTCGTCCTCGCCACCAGCTACCGCGAACGGCACCCTCGAACGCGTCCTCCCCGACCGCGACGCCTCCGACCGCCCCCGGATCGACGCACAGCACCGCCTCGTCCTCGACCCCGCCGCCACCGGCGCCGTCCACATCCAGAACCCCGAGAGCCACACCCACGGCGTCGGCGCCCCGACCTCGGACTCACCCCCAGCCCCGCATCCCGTCCGCCAGACGAGCGCAGCCCCTCACACCACTGGTGGCCGACTGACAGCCAGCCCCGGCGGCGCTCCACGCACCGGCCGTGGTGTCATTCGAGATGCTCCATCCAGACGATCTCGTCGTAGCGCTCCACAGCGGTGTCCTCACGGTGGACCATCCACAAGTACTCGAAGCCGCTGTCATGGTGGAGATGGGCGAAGAGCCTCCAGAAAGATGCCTTCCGCAGCACCTCGTCAGTGAATATCCAGTCCCAGTCGTCGTCGAGATCGATCAGCTCGAGCTCCAGCGGACCCGCAGATGCGATGTTGAGCATCACACCTCCGAGCTGCAGGGACCTGTCTGGAGCAAAATAACCGTCAGTCAACAGCTTCATGGGACCGTGACACCGCCGGTACTCCGTCATCGCTTCCTCAAGGGCGGGATGCATCGTCACGGGATGCTCACTGTCCTTGGCGTACGTGTACCACTCCGCGTGCGTCCACGCCGCATAGGCGTGCAACTCCCCGCTGTCCTGCGAATCCGTCAACTCGTCGGCGTAGGAACCCGGGAGCCACCGCGGTGGCAACGAGGGGGTCAGCACCACAGAACCCGAGCTGGGAAGCCCGAGCTCCAGGTCCAGGTGACGGTCAGGAAGAGCGGCACAGTCGAGAAAGACCACCATCTCTTCCTCGTGCTCCCACCTGCCGACGGGCTCACCCACCTTGTCCCTGTTGATCACTACGCATGGCCGCAGGCACCGCAGAATCTCCTCGACGGCACCCTGCGAGACACCGCTCGCGCGCGCGGCTTCCATGAATTCCCCACGACTCAGCATGCGGCACATCCTGGCAGGACCCACTGACAACCAGCCGGATGACCGACTCACCACCAGAGTGCGCATTGGTCGTACCGGGCAGCGCGAGCTGTGGGCCGATGCGGACGCCGGGCAGCAGGCGGTTGTGCGGCAAGCGGGAGCGAGTGCCCGCCCCGCCGGCGCGACCCGGCTGCGCCGCACCTTCCCCGGCTGCGGGCACAGGGCGCTTCCAGCGCCGAGCCGAGTGGTGCCCGGGACGGCGTACGGGTGGGTGAGGTGGTGGCTCAAACCCGGGCGGGCAGATCGTTTCTGTGGGGCTGTGGTGTATCCGGCCGGTTGGAGCAGGTGCTGTCCGCGGCGTGCCGTGCGGTTGTCTGCGCTCGCCTGACGGCATGACCTCAACCGTGAAACGCCTCACCGCGGCCGCCGCGCCGGCGCTCATTCCCCTGACCCTCAGCGTCCCGGCCCCGGCCGGCGTCACCCCCACGGCGTCTGCTCCGCAGCATCAGGTGGCCGTTGCTGCGGTGGAGTGCCCGGACGGGTACGTCTGCATCTACCCGGAGATCGACTTCGGGGAGCAGCCCTGGGTGAAGCGGGCGGTGGACGACAGCGTCAAGGACCTGCCCTCCGCGATCCGCGACCGCGGCAGCTCGATCCGCAACAACTCCGGGCGTACCGCCCGCGTGTACGAAAACGCGACTACGCCGGGCGCTGGGTGTGCGTCACCAAGAGCGGCTCCATCCACGACCTGCGCGGCTACAACCTCAACGACACCACCCGCTCCCTGTGTATCAACAACAACGACTGCGGCTGACCCGCCCGGCGCCGTTCCCTCCGCACGCCGACGGCGCGCCACTCTGGACAAGGGGCTGGCGCGCCGCGGTTTTACGGCCGGATGGTCACCGGCGGTGGCCAGGCTGGTGGGTCAGCGGCGGCGGTGGTGGCCGCCGCCGTGGTCGTGGCCCCAGGTTTCGGTGTCGACGCGGCGGTTGTTGTCGTTTCGCAGGGTGGCGATGTCGGAGCGGTTGTCCCACACGTAGGCGCGGCGGTCCTGGAAGACGTGGCCACGGCCATACTCCGGCCGCCGGTAGCGTGCTCGTCGTGATGGTGGGCACCGAAGAAACCCGGCTGGTCGTGCTGCGCGGCAACAGCGCGTCGGGGAAGTCGTCCGTCGCAGCCGGCATCCGTGACCGTTTCGGCCGCGGCCTGGCCGTCGTCGGCCAGGACAACCTGCGCCGGATCGTCTTGCGCGAGCGGGACCGACCGGGCGCCGCGAACATCGGCCTGATCGACCTGACCGCCCGCTACGCCCTGAACGCCGGCTACCACGTGATCGTCGAAGGGATTCTGTACACCGACCACTACGGCGACATGCTTGCCCAGTTGCGCGCCGATCACCGTGGCCCGACCCACGGCTACTACCTGCACGTGCCGTTCGAGCAGACCCTCGCCCGCCACGCCACCAAACCGATCGCGAGTGAGGTCGGCGAACCACAGTTGCGGGAGTGGTACCGGGAGCTCGATCTCCTGCTGGGCGCCACCGAGACCGTCATCGGCGCCGACAGCACCTTGAAGGAGACCGTCGACCGCATCATGCTCGACACTGGTCTGGCCGGCCTTCCCGCACTCGATCGTTGAGCGTTGCTGCACGGCACGGTTTGTCACAGGTGTACGGCATCATCTGGGCCGTGCCGTTGGAAGTCCCCGTCATCATCGAGGGAACGCCCTGACGAACCCGACCCCGACCGCACCAGCCGCACCCCGGCCGCCACGAGTCCACAGCGCTCGCCGGGTGCTTTGTGGTGGTCGCCCGGCACCGCGACGTACAGCCGGGCACTCAGGTGGTCGGCGAGGACCTGGTAGCCGCACCGGATGCCCGCACCCATCGCGGCGAGTGCGTCCAGCCCGGCCGCCGTCGGCTCGGCGGCCACCACGTCCCACTCCCGGCCGCACACCGCCCAGCCGGTGCGGCTCCGGCTCCGCAGCCACAGCCTGCGTTTGGCGCCGGTGACCGCGGCCAGCTCCTGCCAGGTCGCAGTGGCGCGCTTTGGTACTGAGCCGCCGCGCGGATCACCGCCGTACGCCGTCGAAGAACCGCACCACCTGCGGGGCCGAGACCACTGCCGACCCGAAGTGGTCCACGGCCCCCTGATCGACCACCCGTACCCTCGTTCCCTGACCGGCGAGGGTGCGGGCGCATGTGCGGGTGTTGCCGATGGGCACGTCGGTGTCGTCGTCACCGGCGTACAGCCGCACCGGCACGTCCGGCTTCCAGGCACAGGTGTGGTCGGCGCCGCGCATCGCGTCCAGCACGGCACCGGACGGGTGCCGCAGACGGTCGTAGAAGGCAGGTGTCAGCAGTTGCCTCACCGAGGGCGCCAGTCCCCGTATGACGTCCTCCTGCTCGTGGCTTCCGTCGAGAAGGCTCTCCGCCCGGCTCGCGTACGGCGTGCGGAAGGCTTCGGACGGGTCCTTGTAGAGGGGGTGCAGGCGGTTCTGCGCGACCAGCCAGTACGTAACGTAGAGGACCCCGCTGACGTCGTTGACGCGCCCGTCGAACAGTGCGGGCATCTCCTGGCCCTCCAGGTCGTACGGCCCGCTGACAGGTGCCACCGCCCTCAGTCGGAAGTGCCGGTCGGCGCCCTGTTGCAGCGCCTTTCCGAGCGCCATGGCGACCTGGCCGCCCTGGGAGAAGCCCGTCGCGTACACGTTCCCGGTGAGCGGGCGGCCGAGCAGGCCGGCGGCCGTACGGGCGGCGCGCAGCATGTCGAGGGAGGCCGTCACGGACGAAGTGGTGTCCATGTACGGATGCAGGCCCGGACCGCTGCCGAGGCCGAGGTAGTCGGGAGCGGCCACGGCACGTCCCGCGCTCGCGTTCAGATACGACGGCACCCGCCCGAAGTCCTCACTCGCCGAGGGCGCGTAGTCGCGGTCGACCATCGTGCCGTGGGTGTCGGAGACCAGGTCGAGGCGGTGGGCACGGCTCTTGGGCAGCGTCAGCAGCCCGGTCGCGGTGGTGTTGTCGCCGTACGGGTCGATGGTCCGATACGTCAGCCGGTAAGCCTGTACGCCGTACCTCACGGAGTCTGCGGCGACGTCCTGTCCCTCCAGGAACGCCCGGACGGCCCCCGCGCCCCGGTCGGCGACCGGGGTGACGGACACCAGGTCACCGCGTCGCGTCCGGTGCGGCTGCTCGCCGGCGGCTGTGGCCACCGGGGCCGCGGCGAGCCCGGCGAGCAGCAGGGCCGCCGCTCCGGCGAGTCCCCTGCGCGTCCGTCGGCTCACCCTACTTTCATGAGATGTGCGCGTCTCATCACTCATGTCGGCGACGCTACGGACGCGCGTCTGACTCCGGCATCCGAGAGTCCCCCGCATCTGTGGTGGACTTGAGTGCACCCTGCCCGTCCGGCCACCCAAAGACTCGATCACGGTCCGAAACCAGGCCAACTCTGCGATCCCGTTCCTTCTTGCCTGCTCGCAGCGCTACCGCACCCTCCGCCAGGTCAGCCGTGCCGACGTCACCAAGTGGCTTGCCCAATGCGCGGCACCGCACACCGAAGCCGTCGCGCTGCGCGACATGTTCAAGACCCTCAAGAGCGAACGGCTGTTGTTCGCCAACCCCGCACGCGGCGTGAGCCTGGGATCCCGGCCCAGCTCGGTGCCCATGCCGCTGAGCCCCGAAACGATCCAGAGTCTGACCGCAGCCGCCGAGACCAACCCCGCCCTGAAGCTGCTGATCGCCCTCGTCGGCATCCATGCGCTCTACCCGCACCAGGCCCGAGCGCTGGCCCTGACCGCATCGACTTCACCCGCAGCCGGCTCACGCTCGGCGACATCGGTCACCCCCTCGACGCCTTCACCCAGCAGGCCGTCGTCGACTACATCCACCTCCGGCACCAGCGCTGGCCACATATCCGCAACCCTCACCTGTTCATCAGCTCGCAGACCGCGCACACCCGCGCCCCGGTCACAACCGGCTGGATGCAGCCTCTGCTGTGCGGCCTCCCGGTCACCGCCCAGCAACTTCGCGAGGACCGAATCCTCGAAGAGGCCGCCGTCACCGGCGCTGACCCGCAGCACCTATGCGCGGTGTTCAACATCACTCCGGAGACCGGACTCCGCTACACCCGCTTCTTCCACCCCGACCCCACGGACAGCGACGACGTATCCGGCTGCAACATGGAGACATCGTGACCGACCACCACGCTCACCTGCTCGCCGCCATCGTCGAGCTCGGTGGTGAGCTGGAGCTCCCAGCTACCCGTAATGAGCGCTTCAGGGGCGCGGTCATCCCAGAAGGCTGCGCGATCAGCGTCGGCCGCCGCCGATGCGGCGGTCGTCGGCCAGTGCGGTAAGGGGGCCGAACTCGCGGGCAAGCTGGTTCCACGTCAGAACCTCGCCACAGCGGGCCGGGAACTCCTTCGGGTTGAACTCGGGCATGGTCCAGGTGCCAGTGCCCCGGTCCCGCAGCCACAGGTCCCCGTCACCGTCGACCACAGTCGGCGGGACCGGTACGGGCTCGGCCTGATCGGTGGGCTCCCAGGTGACCCGGCCCGGGTGGGAAACGCGGCGCAGCTCGGTGGTGGCCAGCCGCGCGGACAAGTCACGGGTGGACTCTTCGGCGTCCTTGACCGACGCAAGTCGGAATGCGTCGTCAAGTACGGGCAGGGCTGGATTCTTGCTGCGCTTTGAACTCATACGCTGACTACCTCCGGTGGAGGGCGCCACATCCGTTATGGCACCCCGTAGAGGAACACGGTACTCGAGGCGGGAGCCGCGCCAGCTACGACGACTGTCCAGGTGGAGGTGCTGGCACACCGGGCGGTGGGGCTAGGTGGTGAGCTGGTCCTGGACGTGGCGCAACCCGTGGTGGTAGCGCTCAGATATGGCGGTCCGGGTCTGAGAAGGTGAGGCCGCCGGGGGCGAGCGGACGTCGGGCCAGAGCGTGCGCCCAAGCCCTCCCGACCTGGCCCTGGCCGCCCACTCGGTTCAAGAAACAGCGGTTCGGCAACCCGTCACGACGTGGGACCGGTCCTCGCAACCGGCGAGGCGTACACCAGACCCGTCCATCACAAGAAGGGCACCAAGCCCCGCCGACTGGATAGCTAATGGCACCGGACCCGCGATGGCCGCGACATTTGCCCCGCCTGCTGGATGAAAGAACGACGATGATCGCCAACCGACACGCGACGAACGCCCAGGTTCGGGGCGCCGAGTGCTCAGTATTCGCGAACTCAGGAGCTTTCCCGGGCGGTTACATAGGCGACAGCACCCGCCACGAGATCGACTATGCCCTTAGAGGTCCTAACAAAGGCGTCGGACGTGGCGGTAGGTGATCAGGCAGGTGGCGAGGCCGAGGAATGCTTCGTGGATGTCGTCGCGTCGTTCCCAGCGGATGCGTAGGCGGCGGAAGCCGTGAAGCCAGGCGATCGTGCGTTCGACGACGTAGCGGAAGACGCCCAGGCCGGTGCCGTGAGACTCGCCCCGCTTCGCGATCACGGGACGGATCCCGCGCCGCCACAGCAAGCGCCGGTACTTGTCGTGGTCGTAACCACGGTCGGCGAGCAGTGCGTCGGGCCGGTGGCGGGGCCGGCCGACAACCCCGGCGACGGCGGGGATCTTGTCGAGCAGGGGCAGGAGTTGGGTGACGTCGTTGCGGTTGCCGCCGGTCAGCGACACCGCGAGCGGGATGCCCTGCCCGTCGACGATGAGGTGGTGCTTGCTGCCCGGACGTGCGCGGTCGACCGGGCTGGGACCGCTTTTGGGCCCCGTCGGGCCGCGCGGACATGCGAGGAGTCGATCACCGCCCGGCCCCAGTCCAGATGGTTCTTCGACCGCAGCTCGTTCAGCAGCAGATGGTGGAGCTGGTCCCAGACGCCGGCCTTGTTCCAAGCCGCCAGGCGCCGCCAGCAGGTCATCCCCGAGCCGAAGCCGAGCTCCTGGGGCAGGTACTCCCACTGGATGCCGGTGTGCAGGACGAACAGGATCCCGGACAGGGCCTGCCGGTCCGGCACCCGCGGTCTGCCCTCAGCCTTCTTCGGGCCCGGGTTCGGTAGCAACGGCTCGATCAACGACCACAGTTCGTCCGACACGATCCACGGCCGCGACTGACGGTTTCCCATACCCAGACATACGAGCAGAGAGACCGACAGTCTCATGATCAGCAGCTTTTGTTAGAGCCAGTTAGCCCCGGCAAACCCATCCGCTACACCCACCCCACCTGACACGAAGCAGCGAAGCGCCCCTCCCCACGGCTAAGCCGTGGGGAGGGGCGCTTTTTGCATTGTGAGCCGCTCACGTCTTCAGGACCGGCATCAGCGCCGTGAACGCCGCGCCGCCAAGGCCACCCAAAGCACCGGCAGGAGAGGCCACTTCCGAGCTCCGCCCGCGACAGCTCAACGCATAGCCCTCGAGCTTCCCCAGGAAGGCTCCGCGGGTGGGGAATACCCGATCTCTAAAAGATCAGGACTGGGAGCTCGATCAGGTGCTACCCACTCTTCGGACATTTTTTGTCCGACTGGTATCTCGGTCGATCACCGCATGTCCACTTACAGTCCCTAATAGAAGCTGTTGATCATGTGACTATCGGCTTGATCGGTCGTTGGTTCTGTCATGGCGAAGCGTGAGCCGCGGCCGTCGATCGTGTCGGATGAACTGTGGTCGCTGATCGAGCCGTTGCTGCCCGAGCCGGCGCCGAAGTTGGTCGAGGGCAGACCTCGGGTGCCGGACCGGCAGGCGCTGTGCGGAATCCTGTTCGTACTGCACACCGGCATCCAGTGGGAGTATTTGCCCCAGGAGCTGGGCTTCGGTTCGGGCATGACGTGCTGGCGGCGTCTTGCCGCGTGGAACGAGGCCGGTGTGTGGGAGCAACTGCACCTGGTGCTGCTGCAGAAGCTGCGGTCCAAGAACAAGCTGGACCGGTCGCGGGCGGTGATCGACTCCTCCCACGTCAGGGCGGCCCGACGGGGCCCAAAAGCGGGCCCAGTCCGGTCGACCGCGCACGGCCGGGCAGCAAGCACCACGCCCTCGCCGACGCCCAGGGCATCCCGCTCGCGGTGTCGCTGACCGGCGGAAACCGCAACGACGTCACGCAGTTGCTGCCCCTGCTGGACAAGATCCCGGCAGTGGCGGGCGTCGTCGGTCGGCCCAGGCGCAGACCCGACGCGCTCCTCGCCGACCGCGCCTACGACCACGACAAGTACCGTTGTCTGCTGTGGCTGCACGGTTTCCGACGGCTGCGGATCTGCTGGGAACGACGCGATGACATCCACCAAGCCTTCCTCGGCCTCGCCACCTGCCTCATCACCCACCGCCACGTCCAACGCCTTTGTCAGGACCTCTTAGTCGCCTCCCATTCCCCGTTAGTACTGGTCAGTGGCCTGGAGCGGGTAAGCGTCTCCTCACGAGTGACAGCTATGCGTACCCGCTCCGTCCGGCAGGCCCGGTGGGCTTTCGTGCGCCGAGTTGCGCGCTCAGTTGACCGCAGCGCCGAACCACTGGGGAAGCCGGTCGAGCAGATCCTGCTGATCGTCACCGACCCACGCCACGTGGCCGTCCGGCCGCAGCAGCACCGCGGGCACGTCCAGTTCCTCGCTGATGTCGGCGACGTGGTCGACTCGATCTGCCCAGCCTGCCACCGAGAGGCGGCCGGTCTGGTCGAGTAGCAGCCCGCGGCCGCCGTGCATCAGCTCGTAGAGGCGACCCCGCTTCAGCCCCACATCCCGCAGCCGTCGGCCGAGCAGTTCATGCCCCTCGCCGAAGTCGTAACGGACCCCGATCGCAGTGATCTTCTCCATCAGGTACCGGTTCACCTCCTCGAAGTCCATCAGTTTCGACACCAGCCGGCGCACTGCTTGGGGACCCGGCTCGATGGACATCAGCTCCATCTGCGCGCGGGTGTTGTCCAGCACATCGGCGGCCACCGGGTGCCGTTCCGTGTGGTAGCTGTCCAGCAGTCCCTCCGGTGCCCAGCCGTTGACTTCGGCGGCCAGCTTCCAGCCGAGGTTGAACGCGTCCTGGATGCCGAGGTTGAGCCCCTGCCCGCCGGTCGGCGGGTGGATGTGCGCCGCGTCGCCGGCCAGCAGCACCCGGCCGGTCCGGTAGTGCTCGGCCAGCCGGGTGGCGTCGCCGAAGCGGGAGAGCCAGCGCGGTGAGTGCACGCCGAAGTCGGTGCCGGCGAGCTTCCGCACCTGCCGCTTCAGCTCGTCCAGGGTCGGCGGGACCGTGTGGTCCTCGGCCACCCCCTCGGCGGGCGCGACGAGGCGGTACACCCCGTCCCCCAGGGGCATGGCGCCGAACCGCTTGTGGGTCTTGCGCACTTCGGCCATCACAGCGTTCAGCGTGTCCGACGGCGCGGTCACCTCCACCTCGCCCAGCAGCGTCTCGACCCTGGAGGGCTCGCCGGGAAAGCCAACACCGAGCAGTTTGCGCACCGTGCTGCGGCCGCCGTCACAACCGACGAGGTAGCGCGAGCGCAGCCGCGTGCCGTCGGCAAGTTCGACGCTCACCCTGTGTTCGTCCTGGCTCAGCCCGACGAGTTCGCAGCCGCGCCGGATCTCGACGCCGAGTTCGGTGGCGTGCTCGGCAAGCAGGCGATCGGTGGTGGTCTGCGGAATGCCGAGGGTGTACGGATGCGCGGTGTCCAGCTGGTTCGGCGCCGGTTTGTTGATGGCGGCGAAGAAACCACCGACCGGATGTTGCTTGCCGAGCGCAAGGAACCGCTCCAGCAGACCGCGCTGGTCCATCACCTCGACGCTGCGCGCGTGCAGGCCGAGCGAGCGGACGATCCTGGTCGGCTCCGTCTCCTTCTCCAGCACGAGCGCGTGCACGCCGTGCAGCCGCAACTCGCCGGCCAGCATCAAACCGGTCGGTCCGCCGCCAGCAACGATCACATCAATCATGAACCCCCCATTCAGCAAGGCTGTATTTCGGCCAGCTGCTCTGCGCAGTCCGGCAGTGCGCACACCCGGACCTCCGCGCCGCGTGCTCGCCACCACACCGCGAGTCCCACCGGCGGTTTCACGTCCCGCAGAACCCACAGTCGATAAAGGCGCACGTACTTCGCGCATCCCTGATTTCCCCAAGTTCTGGCCTCGGCCGACGATTCTGCGTCACGACCCTGGCCTTGCCGCAAGGCCCCCCGTGCGCTATAAGTTGAGAGTGGCAAGGAGTAGGTAACCTCCTTGCCTTTGTTTTTTTGCCGTCCGCTGCGGATGGACAAGCCCCTCCCGCATCGGAACCCGCGACGCGCGGTCGGCAGCCAAGGTGTGGTCGCCGAAGGCGGCGGTCCTCGCCCATACCCCACGGTGTATGAGGGTCGGCGTTCCGGCTGACTGGGTGGATCAACGCCGGGCGTCGCCGGCTGCGAGCAGGCTGATGACTTCGGTGATCGCCTCGGCCGAGGGCTTGAAGCAGCGGTGGAGGTTCTCCGGCTTCTTGCGCCGGGACTTGGCCATGAGCATCAGCAGCGAGGCGCCCTGCTCACCGAAGCGAGTCAGCGCGGAGTGGCGGTACTCGTGCAGGGCCCAGCCCGTTCCGGGACCACGTACCGCGGTGTGCTCGTCCAGCAGGGCGCGGGCCTGTCCGTAGGAAAGCCGGGCCGGCCCGGTATCCGGGCAGACATCACGGGGGCTGACGACCTTGCCCGGCCCCGGACGGCGGTGCGTGACGAACACCGGTCTGCGGGTTCGTCCCTTGAGCAGCCGGGGCAACAGCCGGGCGGTGCCGGCGTCCCAGTAGACGGTCTCCCCTGCGAAGTCCTCGCGCGCCTGGCCCCGGCAGCGGGCCTTGGCACGGGCGCCCTTCGCCTTGCCCCGGCAACGACGCCCGGCGAAGTCCAGCTCCTCAATGTTCACGCCCAGGATCTCCTCCGCCCGCCCAGCGGTCTCGTAGAGCATCCGCCACAGCGTCTTCTCCCGCAGATGGACCTCGCGCCGCGCGATCAGCCGGTCGATCGCCTCTTCGAGCGGGCCGGGGTCTCGGAGTCCGGTGACTGCTACACCATCGGTAAGCGCCGCCAGGCCGTCGACCGGGACGAATCCTGCCGGCTTCTCACTGCGGGTGTACGCGCCTGCACCCCCGACACCACACTCGAGATCCCGTTATCCAGCAGCCCGGCCCTCACGGCCGTGGCGCGCTGGCGGGCCTGCTCCGGCTGCCGGCGACCCACCCACAAGTACGGCAGCGGCGGACTCCCGCTGTGCCAGTGGTGCCTGGCCAGCGCCCGCGAGAACTGGGGACCGGCCGTGCGCTTCAACAACACCCGCCCGCAGTCTGAGTGAAAGGCCAGGCAGAGAAGCCCACCGGCTTCGGCATTTCCTGATCAAGCGTCGTTGGTACGGGACATCGGAATATAACCGGTGTGATCGGGGCCGTGGTCGACCTCATGGTCGGGTCTGTGGTCACCCCGACCATGGCCCTCTGCTCAAGGCGGAGCGGCACTTGGGCGGGTAGCTCTCCTTCGCATATACGAGAGCACTTTTGGCGGCAGTGGAAACAGGCCGGGGCTCTCCGCTCGTGGCACTGCGCCATCGAGGTGAACGGGGCGTGCCCTGCACCTTGCCCCGCGGGTGGAATGGGCCGGCCGTGTCGTGGAGTGCGTGCGGGCAGGACTGGGCGACAAGGACTCCTCACGGCTGATCGAGGGCATCAGCGACATCCTGACCGACCTGGCCGACGAGGCCGAACCGGTCAGCGTGAGGTGACTCCGGCGCTCTCCGCTCGCGTCGCTGCGTCCGGCATCGATGCCAGCCTGAGCCTGTACAGCGCTTTGACGGGCCCGGTCCACCAGGGCCGGCTGCCGGATCCGATTGGACGCCAACCGGTACTTGTACGGGCCTGGACGCCTGCCGTCTCCCGGGCCGGGCTGCCGAGATGAACGACGAGAACGACTCCGGCCCGGACGGCGGCAGGATCGACAGGGTCTCCCTCTACAAGGAGACGCTCAAGGCCCGCATGGACCCCAAGCAGTACGACATCCTGGCCAAGGCCGTACACGAGACCGCGCACCTGATAGCCGAGGGCCATGAGGCCGGCCCTGTCGGTGGCGCCTCACAGTTCACCGATGAGGTGCAGCGGGAGTACGCGACGGTTCTGGCGATTCTCCTGACCGGCCGCATGGACCACCGACTCGTGGAGCTGCCCGGCCCCGACGGCAGCCCCAGCTTCGCCATCGTGGAAACCGTTGTCGCCGACGACCCGGCGAAACTGCAGGAGTTGCGCGAGAAGCAGCGTCGCTTCGTCACCGAGCAGCAGGCCCTCTACAGCGAGCTGGACGGCATCGCCCGCGCCAGCGGCCTGAGTTCCGACGGCTGAGTGCGCCGCACGGGTGCGGTCGCCCCCGGCCGTGGCGTCCGTTCCGACTGGTGGCACGGCGCCGAGGACCAAGCGTTGGAGTTCGGCCGGGTCGGTGCGGCGACGTGTTTCGTTCGATCGGAGGATCGGTTCCGAAGGATCGCGAGGCTCACCGCCGGCCGACTCCGACAGATGGCCGGAGCCGAGCTCAGGCCCGGGGGTCTCTCTCGTTCAGCGCGTCGAACTTGCGCACTTCATTGCGCATGTGCGGGCCCCACTTGGTGAAGAGCGCCATGACCTCCGGTGTGGCAAGGTGGCGATCGAGCGCCTCCTGGGAAGCCCACTGCTCAAGTACCGTGACGGTTCCGGTTGCCGCGTCGTCGACACAGAACGAGATCAACACGCTCCCAGGATTCGCCGCGGCTATCGGATACGTCGACTGCGCCTCGGTGACGAACGTCTCGACATCCTCGGCGGGGACGAAGACTCGGCCTGCCACGATGATCTCCGTCTGGACAGGCGCTTCCGCTGTCGCGGTGGCGGCGGCCTTGTCCTGAAGGTTCTGAGGGTCCTGAGGGTCCTGAGGCGAATTCATTGTTCCTTCTCATCCTTGGTGTCTCGGTGCGGAGCCGACCGGGCGACGTGGTCATGCCGGTACTCCTCGTACTGCCTGGTACTGGAGAGAGAACCCCGACGCGCGGGCCTGGCAGTACGCTAAAACCTGACATCAACGTGAGAGGCAAGCCGTGTGACCGAGGTCATGCGCAGGAGGAGCTACTCACCGTGTGGCCGCGCCCGGCGGCGATCATTCCGAGCCTCGGCTTCGCAGGCTCACTGAGCTGCTCCCGGCACTTCAGGATCTTCGGCCAGCACGCCCCGAACTCAATCGCTCCCAAGGTTGTAAAGGGCCGTATCTGGCGCATCCGGCCCACGGCGGGTCCCGGAACGAGAGCAGAGGCGGTCCTTGCTGCACCAGGGCCGCCTGCCAGAAATCCCGGACCCCGCCTCTGGTCCTCCGTATCCTCTTTACCCGAGAGGCCAGCGGTCGGGGGAGGAGAATGAGTGTGTGAACTGTCCGGTGGCGGTGAGGCTGGTAGGGCGCCGCTCGTCTGGTGAACGCCGTACCGTCCCGTCTTCCGTATGGACGGCCTCCGTGCCCCGGTCGGCCACGAAGCAGCAGCACCGACACCCCGGAGGCGACTTCCCGAAATTGAGAAACCATCTCTGGGAGTCGCGTCGTCCACACGCAGCCCTTTCCGCTGCGCACACCTGTCGTAAGATGTCCTCCTCCCTGTCGGCGGCGACCTCGGCGACTCACCGCGCTGTCGTTTCTGTGTGTGGGTATACGGACCAAGTGACCGAACCCATAGGGGTAATGTCCCTGGATCGCTGCGCACCGGCGTTCTCATGGGCTTTTCCGAGGACGCACCGGCCCGGTTCCCCCATGACCTCATGGACACCAACAGGAATGGAATGTTCCGGCACGGTGACTCGTCGAAGCGTACGGAAAAGTGAAACGGCGAATGGGCGAGGAGGGTGACAGCCGTCGAGGGAGCCGATCCGCCACGGCGGGTGGTGCGAACGTGACGTCGAAGGACGACGAGAGCTGTGCCGCATGCCATGACTGCATCTGTCCGAACTGTTTCCATGCCGATGCCCCTATCGGCGCGTGCGCATGGAACGGAGCCGAGGACGGGATAGTGTTCCACGATGTTTCATCCGCCTTGCGCAAGGCCCTGGCCCCTGCTGTCGGCGCCGGAGAAAAGGCTGTCGTTGCCGCGCGTGGAGTGGACGAACACGTTGCCCGGCCTGTGACTTGGCGAGAAGGGCGTGTGGCCGGGCTGTACACCCGGCGCTTCGGTCCCTGGCCCTCGAGAGGCGCCGTGGTTGTTCTAGTTCACGGACTCGGCCTGTCGGGGCGCTACTTCACCCCTTTGGCCCGATCATTGGCGGCTGCGGGACGCACCGTGCTGGTGCCCGACCTGCCAGGCAGCGCACGCTCCCGGCGGGCCGTCCGACGAACTCCCGCTGTCGAGGAGGCCGCGGAAGCGCTACTGCGCTGGCAGACCGCCGCGGCGATCGGCCCCTGTGTCTGGGTTGCCAACTCAGTCGGCTGCCAGACGACTGCGGTCCTCGCCGCCGATCACCCACACCTGGTGCAACGCATGGTGTTCATTGGCCCTGCCCTCGACGCGACGGCATTGTCGCCGGCGCGACAGTTGCTGCGCCTGCTGGCCGACGCACCCAGGGAACCGCCGTCGCTCCTCGCCCTGGCCGCTGCGGACTATCTGGTCACCGGAGCAGGTCGCTTCCTTGCGATGTTCCACCAGGCGCAGCAGGACGCGGCAGGCCCGTTCGTCGTGCGTCTGGGCCAGATCGAGGTGCCAGCACTGGTGTTGAGGGGCTCGAAGGATCGTGTTGCCCCGCAGTCTTGGGCCGAGCGGGTGTGCACCGGCCTGCTCGACGGCCGACTGGCCGTGGTGTCCGGCGCAGGTCACGCGGTGCACTTCAGCCGTCCCGACACCACTGCGCGACAGATCCTGCAGTTCCTGCAATGAGGAAGTGACCGACGTCGTATCGCGGAATCTCCCCGGATCGAGCGACGGCGGCTGTCCGGCATCGGTCCCCGCAGGCAACAGTCGGCCTCGGCCCGGCCCGTTGGTCCTCGCTCGGCACCGACGCGAACACGTCAGCCGCGTACAGCGCCGACTTCGCCCGGACACGAACGCGGACACGCTGGGAACAGGGCCATGAGAGGGCGGAGTAGCACTGAGTGAGCATTTTCAGCGGTAGCTCTCCAGGGTGAGGATGGCTTTGACTGCGGTAGTGAGCCAGGTCGGAGGGGGGAATTTCCCGCCGCCGATCAGGTGCCGCGGTCGGAGGCCGGTGTGGCTGATGATGTGGGCAGTCTGGCTTGCGCGCGGCGTCCAGAAAGCCAAACAGCGCGACGGCGGCAGCCTGGGCCTCTTCCAGGTGTAGCGCGGCTGTGTCGATGGCCGGGGTGAGGTCGTCGGTGTCGGCCATGCCGTCGGTCTCGAGGACCTGGTCGGTCTTGGCCTGGTCGAGGATCTCAGAGAGTTGGGCGCAGGCCGCGTCACATGCGCATCCGCACCGCCGGCATACGTAGTCGCCCTCAGCGAGGCGGCGCGACATCACAGTCCCCCGTCGTCTCGGGCCGCTGTCGAGCCTGGCGGCGGGTCTGCCTGGTTCGTCCCGGCGCTGGTGTTCAGCGCCGCCGTCAACCGGTCGAGAGGGCTACCGGGCAGGTCGTCGGGGTCGGGGTGTCCATCACCGCGGCATCGACGGGCTTGTTTCCAAGGTCAGGTCGTCGAGCAGGTGCGTGAGGAGGAGCGGAACGTGGTGAAGTCGACGCGCGCGGTGACCGGCACCATCAGGCCCGGAATCGCTGCCGCCCCGGCCTCGACCCGGGCTTTGAGCGCCTCGCCGTAGCTGCTCCACTCACGGAGCCGCTGCTGCTCGAGGTGCTCGTCGAGGTCGGTGATGGGGTCGGCGATGGGGCCGAGCCGAGCATCTCTGTCGGCCTCGAGCCGCCGCAGCTCGGCCAGGTCCTCAGCCGACTTCGGGATGTGCACCCCGGTGGCCGTCTCCAGCAGGGAGGCCTCCAGCGACTCCCTGACGGCTGGATCGGCACCGTTGACGTCCAGGCTTGCGCGCCAGGCCTCCAGAGACCACGGGGGAGCCGCCGGCGATTGCGGCACCCAGCCTCCGTCGCCGGCGCGCTCGTACTCCCACATGTAACGGCTGTAGTCGATCGGCGGGTCCGCGGCCTCGGCGGCCTCGGCGGCCTCGAAGCGACGCTGGATCTCCTCTGTGGCCGCGTCGTAGTGGCTGTTGACGTCGGTGCGCTCGGCCAGGAGCTCGTCGACGTGGAGCGTGATCTCGAAGGGCTCGATGTGGTGGTCCCACAGGGCGTTCCCGTCAGGGCCGAACGTGGAGTGCAGCAGTTGGCGTATGCCCTCTGCCTCCCAGGAACCGGACCGGCCGGCGAGGGTCGCCTCGACCCCACCGAAGTTCGCGGCCGCGCTCGCCAGGGCCAGGGTCACGAACTCAGCCCAGTCAGCCCGGTCGGTGGCCCCCATCAGGTTGTCGATCCGGTCACCGTCGTGGGTGCGCTGCAGCCGCGGCCGCGCAAGTCGTGCCGCAGCGGTCAAGACCCCGATCGCCTCCAGCAGCTTCTCGCGGTAGGCGCCTCGCCAGGTGTCCGCGGCCGGCGTCGCTCGTGGGCTGTCCCCGTGCCCATTGCTGGGCCCTTCACCGGGTGTGGTGCTCGTCGTTGTGGTCCTCTCGGTCGGGTCTCAGACGGTCAATTCGGCACCAGTGACCTCCTGACATGGCTCTCCCAACGCGCAGACACCTAACTCCCGTGCGTGCGCTCGACCTTGCCTCGCCGACTGCTGACGCGAGCCGCCAGCTAAAGGGTGTCCGCACCTTCGTCAAATGCCTCCCTGTGTCGTTCGACTTCGGGGAGGTGGTCGGCGGTCCAGGAGCGCAGGATCGAGAAGGGCTCCTCAAGTGTGCGGCCCAGCGGTGTGATCCGGTATTCCACAGCAACGGGGCGTTGCGTCAGTACCCGGCGCTCGACGAGGCCGTTGCGTTCCAACCGTCGCAGTGCCTGCGTCAGCGATTTTTGAGTGACCCCATCGAGCTCTCTCTTGAGCTCGTTGAAGCGTCGCGGCTGCCGGCACAACGCGGCCAGCAGCAGATGACCCCACTTGTCCAGCAGTTGGTCCAGGAGCTCGCGCTGCGGGCCGACGATGGTCTCGTGACCGGCCGGATCTTCGCGGGTACCAGGTTTCTTTGAAGTACCTGTCATGTACCAGGTATACCAGAGGTACCGGCAACCCAAAGGAATCTCATGGCCGAACAGTCCCTGCCCAGCCTCAATCTCAAGCGCCAGGACGGAGTGCTATGGGTCTCGATTGATGTTCCGCCCGTCAACCTGATGACGGCGCAACTCATGCTCGACCTGGACGCCGTCGCTGCATCGGCCGAGAATGATCCCGATCTGCACGTCATCGTGGTCCAGAGCACCAATCCGGAGTTCTTCCTGGCACACGGCGACCTGTCATTCGTGGAGGACCCCGCGACCTACGCCGCCCTCCCGGTCGCGGAGGAGACGCTTGTCGGGACGGGCCCGATGATGCGGCTTCATGAACGCTGGCGGCGTCTGCCTCAGACCACCATCGCCAAGGTCGCGGGACTCGCCCGTGGCGGTGGAGCCGAGCTGGTCTCCAGCCTGGATCTGCGATTCGCGGCCCTCGAGACTGCGGCGTTCGGCCAGTTCGAGGCACTGATCGGCATCGTCCCTGGAGCCGGTGCAACTGCCCACCTGCCCCGCCTCGTGGGTCGCGCTCGCGCTCTCGAGATTGTGCTGACAGGCGGGCTCGTCGACGCGGCGACTGCCGAGCGGTGGGGTTGGGTGAACCGAGCTCTGCCCGCCGCAGAACTGGACGAATATGTTGAGTGGGTCGCACTGGCCATCGCGTCTCTGCCCGACGGCGTCCGCGCCGCGGTTACCGAAGCAATCGACGCGGCCGACGGCACGCTCGAAGACGCACTGCGCGCGGAAGACCGCCTGCTCGGCGAAACGTTCACTCCCGCGTCTGGAGAACTTGCCCGGGCAGCGCTCGCGGCCGGGGTTCACACGCGCGAGGTGGAGTTGGACATCGAAAAGGTGCTGCGCGCGAACCTCATCCGACATTCGTAACGAGTCGCCCTGCGCGGGTGGAGTGCGGAAGTTGTCCGTACGGTCCGTTTGGTAATTCGGGTCGAACGACCGTACGGGCCGTCTCCAACTCTGTGAAGCACCTCACCTGAGAGGTCACGCTCGCTTCCAGGGCCCGTTTCAGAAGTGGCCTTCTGAGGTGCAGGTCCTCGTTCGTTGGCGCCGATGACGATGAAGCTTGACAGCTCGGCGAATAGATAATCGGTTGCCTATTGGCGGTGGTGGTGGATCCAATCACCGGCATGATCACCCGGTAGCGCCCGCCGCGGCGAGACGTGATGAGCGCGAACCGCCGACCCCAGCTGGCGCAATCCGGGAGGACTACGACCGCACCGTCCCAAGGAGAAGCACCCGATGAACACGCCACCATCGCCGTCCGGAGCGGAGTACACAGACGGGTCGTCCGTTCGCCTGGGCGCTCTCGTACCGCTGACGCGGCCCGGCTGGGTCGAGGCGGGCCGACACCTGCTCGCAGGACTCGACCTAGCCGTTGGCGAGGTCAACAATGCTGGCGGGATCGACGGCAGACCACTGGAGCTGGTGGTCCGGGACACCGCGGCCGATCCAGAGCGGGCCGCAGCGGCCGTGGACGAACTGGCCGGCCTGGGCGTGGCCGCCGTGGCGGGCGAGTACCACAGCGTCGTCGCCCGCGCCGCCGCCACCCGGGCCGACGCCCTCGGCGTGCCGTTCCTCTGCTCGTCCGCAGTGCTCGACGCGCTCACCGAGGAGCCGACGGAGTGGGTCGCGCGCCTGGCCCCGGCCCAGTCCCACGGCTGGGGGATCTACGCGGACTTTCTCCTTGGCGCGGGCCGGCGTCGGATCGCCGTGGCGACCCAGCCGAGCGTCTACTGGGCGTCCGGGACCCGCGCCCTGCGGGACCACCTCGCTCCGCGCGGCGGCACCGTCGTCGAACTCGACACGAACGCGCTCACCCCCGAAGCCCTGTGCGACGCGCTCGTCGACCACGGCGCGACGGCGCTCCTGCTGCTGGTCGGCCATCCGGAGCCGGCGGTGCCGATCGTCAGAGCCGTCCGGGGTGACCGGCGGCTCGCGGAGATCCTGATCGGTGCTCCGGCCGGACAACCGGAGTTCGCCGAATGGGCCGCGGTGCTGGGTGAGGACGGGGCCGGGATCCCGTTCCTGCGATACCTGCCCGAGCGCCTCGGTCCGCTCGGCGAACGCGTCGGGAAGGAGCTCCGCGAACGGCTGGGCGAAGCGCCCTCCTTCGTCGCTTTCGAGGGCTGGGACACCGTCACCGTCCTCGCCGACGTGCTGCGTTCCCACGGCACGGACCGGGCGGCCATCGCCGAGTCATGGCCGCACGTGGCGGTCGAGGGCACCCGCGGGCCGATCCGGTTCTCCCGCACGCCGGGCATCAGCGTTTGGCAATGGGCTTGGACACCGATCCAGGTCGTCGATCGGGACACGGCGGAGCCCGATCGCTTTCGGATCCTCCACGCTGGCTGAGAGAACACGGAGCTCCGATTGCCCAGATCTCGATGTGCTCTCGCCTTGACAGGAAGACATTGCGGACCTCTCGTGCTGAGTACCGGGGGAGCGGGACGCGACCTCCGACCGGGTCAGGGCATGCAGGAAATCAAGGTGTTGCTGTTCTTTTTGGCTTGCGGATCACGTGCCTGGTGGCGCAGACACGTGATCGGAGCGAGTGGCGCCGCACCAGGGCTACTTGAGCGTGCTGCTCAGAAGGTGGGCGTCGAGGAGGGAAACGTCTGCCCGGCTGGTCTGTGCGTAGCCGGCCAGCATGCGCTTGGTCAGGACGAGGATTTCAGGCGAGCGTCGGGCGAGTGGTTTCGTCCACGCGTCGACGGTGCGGTCCAGTTGGTCGGGTGGAACCACTTTGTGGAGCAGGCCTATCCGGTGGGCGGTGGAGGCGTCGAAGACCTCACAGGTGAGCGCGAGTTCGCGGATCGGTGCGACGCCGACCTCGGATATCAGCCGGCCCAGGGCGCCTCCCCAGGCGGGTGGGAGGCCCAGTGCGACTTCGGGCATGCGGAAGCGGCAGGTGTCCGAGCCCGCTCGCAGGTCGCAGAACGCGGCGAGGGCGAGTCCGGCTCCGATGACCTTGCCGTGGAGCCGGGCGATGGTGACGGCGTGGGTGTTCTCCAGGGCGTGACAGAGGCGGTGGGCCTTGTCCACGGCCCGTCGCAGGGCGGCGCCGGACGGGTCGGCGGTGACCGCGTCCAGGTACTCGCTGCGGTCCGCTCCGGTGCAGAAGTCCGGTCCGAGGGAGGACAGGACCAGGACACGGATGTCGGGCCGTCCGTGCAGGCCGTCCAGCAGGGCGATGAGGTCGTCGATCGCGGCGGCGCTCAGGACGTCGTCCTGCCCGTCGGGATTGAGGCGGACTCGCAGGATGGGACCGTCCTGCTCGGTGTCGATGGCGGAGGGGCGGACGGCGGGGGGCGGGAGTATGTGGTTCATGCGAGGGCGACGTCCAGGTTCAGCAGACGCCTGAAGGCCACTCTGGGTGCCCTGAGCGGGCGTCGGGCCAGGGTGAGGCGGGGCAGGCGTCCGACCAGTTGGCGTAGGAGGGTGTGGGCTTCGAGTCGGGCCAGCGGGGCGCCGAGGCAGTAGTGGATGCCTCCGCTGAAGGCGAGGTTGTGGAAGGCCTTGCGGTGCGGGTCGAACCGGTCGGGATCGGGGTGCCTGGCCGGGTCGCGGTGGGCGGCGCCCACCATGAGGTGGACCATGTCGTCGGCCCGGACCTCGACGCCGTCCAGCAGGCCGTCCCGTGCGGCGACCCGGCTGATCACGTGTGCCGGCGGGTCGTAGCGCAGTGTCTCCTCCACGAAGGCGGGTACCAGGTCGGGGCGGGCGGTCAGCAGGTCCCAGCGTGCGGGGTCCTCGACGAGGAGGAGCGTCATGGTCGACAACAGGGTCGAGGTGGTCTCCAGGGCGGCCAGCAGGACGAAGAGGACCAGGAAGTAGACGGCTTCATCCGCTTTGTCCTGATCGGTTTCCATGGTGTCCCAGGTCGCGATCCAGCGTGACACGGGGTCGTCGCCCGGATGCCCGCGCCGGTCACGGATGAGGTCCATGAAGTAGGAGCGCAGTTCGGCCATCGCGACGTCGGACCGGGTCAACTGGCTGCTGGAGGGCAGCAGTTCCTGGGTGAAGACCTGTTCATGGGTCAGTTCGCGCAGCCGTGGCCAGTCGGCCGACGGCAGGGCGAGCCAGGTGCCGATGGTGGCGATCGGGAGTTCCTCGCTGACCAGGGCGGCGAAGTCCGTATGTTCTTCGCCGTCCCTCAGGCGCTCGGCCACGGTGTCGAGGAAGCTGTCGGTCAGCCGACCGACCGTCCGGCCCATCTGCTGGATGGCCGTCCGGTCGAATCCGCCGGCAGCTCGCCGTACCCTGGTGTGCTCCGGAGGGTTGAGAGCGGGCATCGTGCTCCCTATCTCACGCGAGGACGGAGCACTCCAGCGGGTTCGGGGGCCCTGCCGGTCGCGCCAGCTCTTGTCCGGTTCCAGCCACTCGCTGCTGCGCAGTACGCGGTCACACGCGTCGAAGCTGGTGACGAGGAAGCCGCCCCAGGGGGCGGGGCGGACTCCGCCCTTGGACCGTAGTTCCGCGTAGAGGGGGAAGGGGTCAGCCTGCCCTTCTGCCGTCCGCAGACGGGAGAAGAGGGAGACGGTGGCGCGGCGGTCGGACGACGACGTCGTGAGGCTGCCCACGGTGGCGGCTCCTTTCTGAGCAACAGCCGCCATACGTACCCGTGAGGTTATTGAAGCATCCAATAACACTGTGTCCTCATAGCGTTACTTACATCACTCGCCCCTGGTCCATGCCAGGAACCGACTGAAAAGCCCGGATTTGGCCTTGGGTGCGGAGTGCGCCGTCGGCTGCTGGTACGAGTGGGTGGAGTACTGCGCCGCGGTCGCGGGCGTCGACGAGGCGTCCTGAGACCGGGAGGGTTCCGCGGCAGTCTGGGTCACGCTGCGCGGGGTGAACCGGATCGGGACGCTCACCAGGGACCGGCTCCACGGCGCGGGCACCCACGCGAGATCCTGGAAGCGGACGCGCGTCCCGACGTCGGGCAGCCGGTTGAGGAGGGACTCGACGGCGGTCACGGCGATCATGAACGCCGGGTCCTTGGCGGGGCACGCGTGCGGTCCGGCACCGAAAGCGAGGTGCGCCTTGCCGCTGAGCTGCTCGCGGTGCTCGGTCAGCTTCGGGTCGGTGTTGGCCGCGGCGAAGGAGATGACCACCGGGTCGTTGGCGCGCAGAATCCGGCCGCCCAGGTCGACGTCGTGGGTCGGGTAGTGGGCCGCGTAGTTGGCGATCGGCGCGTAGTTCCACAGGGTCTGGACGATCGCGTCCTCGACCGGGAGGCCGGCCGGCCAGTCCTCGCCGAGGTACAGCGCGCTGCTGGTGCCGATGGCCGCCGCAAGGGGGGCTGTGCCGCCGGAGAGCAGGGTCACGAGCTGGTGCAGCACCTCCTCGTCGGTGAGGCCTGCGGCGTGCTGCATGAGCCGCGTCGTCACATCGTTGCCGGGCCGGCGGTGCTTGAGGGCGATCAGCTCGCCGAGCGCGCCGCCCAGGACCTGGTCGGCGCCGGGGGTGCCTTCGAAGATGCCGCTGATGCCCGCGATGACGCGGTCTCCGATCTCGGGCGGGCAGCCGAACAGGTCGCTGAAGACGAGCAGCGGCAGCGGCTGGGCGTAATCGGCCATCAGATCCGCCTGGCCGCGGACGTCCGAGGAGAACTGGCTGATCAGATAGTCGGCGGACTGCTGCGTCTGGCGGACGAGCTGGAGTTCGTCGATGCTGGCGAGGCTGTCGGTGACGGCCTGGCGGAGCCGGGCATGGGCGGCGCCGTCGCTGAAGAGGGCGTTGGGCCGGTGACCCATCATGGGCAGGGCCGGGCTGTCCTCGGGCACCCGGCCCTCGTTCAGCGCGTTCCAGCGGCGTGAGTCGCGGACGAAGGAGGCGGGGTTCTGCAGGATGTACAGGGCCGCGTCGTAGCTGGTGACCAGTTCGACCTCGACGCCGGGGGCGATGTCGACGGGGGCGCTGGGGCCGAGCGAGCGCAGGTGGTCGTAGTGGCGCTCGGGATCGGAGCCGAACTCGGGGCCGAACAGTTGGGTGTTGCCGTGCGCGGGGCACCCGGGCGGCGGTGTCGGGTGGGAGTTGATCTGGTGTTGCATGCCGGCTCCTAGCCGAGTATGGACATGAGGTGCTGCACGAGGGTGATGAGGGACTGCGCCGAGGACGTCTGGTCGCGCACGTCGCAGTGCACGATCGGGGTGTCCTCGGCGAGGTTGAGCGCCTCGCGGACTTCGTCGAGCGGGTACTCGGTGGTGCCTTCGAAGTGGTTGACGCCGATGGTGTACGTCAGGCCGTAGCGCTCGACCAGGTCCAGGATGGGGAAGCTGTCGTGCAGCCGTGTGGGGTCGACCAGGACCAGGGCGCCGAGCGCGCCCCGTGACAGTGCTTCCCACATCTCCTTGAAGCGTTCCTGCCCGGGGGTTCCAAAGAGGTAGAGGACGAGGGTGTCGCTGAGGGGTGAGACGGCCGAAGTCCATGGCCACGGTGGTGGTCGTCTTGTTCGGTGTCCCCGACAGATCGTCGAAGCCCTCGCTGGCCTCGGTGATCTCCTCCTCGGTCTGCAGCGGTTCGATCTCGGAGATGCTGTTGATCAGGGTGGTCTTCCCGACCCCGAAATGCCCCACGACGAGGATCTTGACCGAGTTGGAGGTCTCTGGATTCAGATACACGGCTTACGCTCCGAATTTGGTTCTGAGGCCATCCAGCACGGCGTTGAGGAGTTCGCGTTCGGCTCGTTCGACGCGGGGAATGGGCTTGCGCACGAGAATGAGGCCGTCCTCCTCCAACTGCGCCAGCAGGATCCGTATGATGCCCAGGGGCAGGTGGGTGTGGCCCGAGACCTCTGCCACCGACAGGAATCCGTCGGCGATCAGATCCATGACCTTGCGCGCCTCGGGGGACAGGGCACGCGCAGCCGCGGACGAGCCGCTGTCGTGCGCCATCACCAACGCGGTGTGCTCGTACTCGTGATCCAAGGGGAGACCACGTCCGTTCGTGATCACGAAGAGGGGCACTAAGGGGGAGGTGAGCTCCAGTTCCTCGTCCGATCCGTCAGACATGGTCGGTCTCCTCTCCCCAGCCCTCGGGCGCCAGGATCCCGGGCACGGCGTCGCACAGGCGCGTCGTGAACTCTTCGATGTCACAGGCGTGTTCGGCGGCGGCGGCGAGGAATCCGTCGTCTCCGGCCGCGATGAGGAAGATCCAGCCGTGCTGGTACTCGATGACCGTCTGCTGCCATTCGGCGTCCTGGGAGCCGCCCGCGAAGTCCGCCGCCGCACGGCTGTAGGCGTGGATGCCGGTCATGGCCGCGGACATCGTGTCTGCGAGATCCTTGCCTATCGCCGAGGTCGCCCCGCGCGGCAGACCGTCGGCGCCGAGCAGTAGCGCGTGCCGGGCACCGTCCACCTCGTCGACGACCTGGTCCAGTTCCTTGAGTACGAAGTTCGAGCCGCCGGCCTCGTTGTGCGGGAGGCGCGTGGCGTTGCTCGTGCGGGAGGGGTCGTCGAGACCGGCCCGCGGCGGTGATGTCAGGTTGTTGCCCAGCCGGGCGACCAGGCGGTTCATTCGGAACGACAGCTGTTGCAGGTCGACGTCGGGCTCCGCGGCGGCGGCCAGATAAGCGCCCTGTCCCGCCCCGATGAGGAACACCCAGCCGTGGGAGAACTCGATGACCGTCTGGTTCCACTGCTGTTCCTGCGCCACACCGACGAAGTGCGCGGTGGCCCGGCTCAGCGACTGCATCCCCGACATGGCGGCCGAGATCGTCTTCACGTCCCTCTCGGTGAGAGCGTCCGTGGCCCCACGCGGCAGGCCGTCCGCAGACAGCACGACGGCGTGCCGGGCCCCGGGGACGTTGTCCACGATGTCCTTGACCATCCATGACATGTCTGTGGTCATGCGTCCTCGGTCCCTTCGGACGACGGGGCCTCGGCAGCACGGCCCGACATGGTGCCCCGCTGGATGGCGGCCAGGCCACCAACCCCTCGGGCTTTCTTGAACGGGCGGGCGGTTCCGCCGGTGGAACTCCCGGCATCAGTGACGCTCGCCGTGGGGGACTGACGCTCGCCCCGTTTCGGCAGACCGTGCACCGTGCGGCTCTCGGGTTCGTCCTCCCTGGTGGGGATGCGCCGGATCCTGCGCACCGGGGCGTCCTGAGCGGGGGCCGGCGGGGTCTCTTCCATGGTCCACAGCTCCTCAGGCAGCAGGACGACGGCCCGGACGCCGCCGTACCGGGAGACTCCGGTGACGTCGACCTTGAACCCGTACTGGCGCGCGATCAGGCCGACGACGGGGAGACCGAACTTCGGCTGGGCGCCGAGCTGTGACAGGCGGGGGGCGGTGTCGCCGGACAGCAGCACGGTCGCCTTCTGCCGGTCCTCGTCGTTCATACCGACACCGGCGTCGTCGATCACGATGCACAGGTTCTTCTGCACGCGCTGGAACGTGACCTCGATGGGTGCGTCGTGCTGCGAGAAGCTGGCAGCGTTGTCGAGCAGTTCGGCGACGGCGAGGGCCACGGGGGAGACGGCGGAGGCCTTCAGCGCGATCCCGCTCTGCTGCATGATCTCGACACGGTTGAAGTTACGGATCTGACCCTGGGCGTTGCGCACCACGTCGAAGACGCTGGCGGGCTGGTTGCGGCGGCTGAGGGGCGCGCCGCACATGACCGCGATGCCCTGGGCCTTGCGGGCCATCTGGGCGGTGGCGTGGTTGACGTCCAGCAGGTCGGACAGGACCGCGTGTCCGCCGTGCTTGCGCTGGATGCCGTCCAGGAGGGTGGTCTGCTCGGCTGCGAGGCTCTGCAGGAAGCGCACCGCACCCTTGAGGACGGCCTTGGTGCTCTCCTCCGCCGTCCGTTCGGCGTCCCGCAGTGCGTCGTCCTGCTCGGCACGGAACTTCTGCAAGTCGCTCAGAGCAGCTGAGAGCCTGCTCTGGGCCTCGGCCAGTCTGTGGGCCGACTCGGTCTCGAACTGCCGTTTTCTGGCTCCCAGAGCTCTGTTGCGGGCGACGAGTGCTACGACTGCGGCGACGGCTATCACCGCCACAGCACCGAGGCACCATATGAGCACGTCTCGATTCATCGATACCTTTCCCGGGGCGCGACATGCAGACATCGCCGGAACACGCCACAGAAGGATCTGCGGCGCATGCCTTGGGAACTGCATGAGCGCTACTACGAAGAGCAGGCTGACCTCAGATCACCACAAAGTTGATCAAGGCCGCAGACGCCGCGATGCTATCACCGAGCACCATCCCTCCAGAGCACCCACTCCGCCCTGAAGCGCCATCAACATCCGTTGCAAAGCGGCACGTTGCGTGCCGTTCCGGCCAACTCGCGGCCTCTCCCGCGGCTTGGACACGACACGGCTCGCCATCTCTTCAACGAACCTTCACCGCGGCACAGAAGATGCTCACCAAACCGTAGGAGCCCCCGAAGGCAAGCAGCCGCTCCCGTGCAAGGTCAGCGCTCCGAGCAGCCTGCGAAGCCACCGACGCCGGGCCGCCGGTGACACCCGACTTGCGTACACAAACAGAGGCACGGCCGCACGGTGCACGGTCTGCCGAAACTCTGCTGGTAGGGCAGCAGGTCGGCGATGGCCTGTACGGTGTCGCTCATGTGCTCGCGGCGGCCGAGGGGTCGGGCCAGAACCCGCCAGTTCTTCAGATGGGCGATGTCGTGCTCGACCCTGATACGCCGCGAGGAGTGTGCCTTGCGCTGGCGCTCGTACATCTCCTCGTACCAGTCGGGGGCGTTCTTCTTGGACTTCCGGTGCGGGGGCGTCACCACCCGGTCACCTGTCTGAGCGCCCAGGCCCTGGTAGCCGGCATCCGCGAGGATCCCCACCGCGGGCCTGTCGGCCAGGAGCGTGACCAGCCCTAACTGGCGGGCGTGGGTGATGTCCGCACAGCTCGCGGGACGGGCCGGGCTGCATCGCAGCACCCGGCCCTTGCCGTTCGTGACCACCATGGATTTGACGGCGTTCTGCTTGTTGTCACCGGAGATGAACTTGTCCCGGTCCTTGCGCCCGACGGCGGGCCGCCGGACCCGGATCTGCGTGCCGTCGATGATGCCGGTCGTCCCACTGGTGCCGAGATGCTCGACGGCCTCGGCCAGGGTCCGTAGCCGCACGCCGGGGCTGACGGTGCAGCCTCGCTCGGCGAGCAGAGGCCGCACTTCACCGATGGCCCGGGTGATGGTGGAGCGGTCCACGCTGAACCAGCGGGCCAGCACGTCGTGGGTGGCCCCGCGGTGAAGATGGACGAGAGTTGCCAGCAGCCGGTCGACGAAGACCAACTGGTGTTTCGGCCCGCCGCCCACGGCCCGCTTCCGCGGTCGAGAGGCCGGCTTGGCCCGGTGACGCTCATGCCACAACGGACCTATCTCAGCTACGAGTTCAGCGACTGCATCGCCCGTCAGGCCTGTGGTGCGACAGTTGCTGGTGATCACTGCACGAGTCCTGATTCCCACCACCCGACCATGATCAACCATCACGGGCTCGACGTCTCACCACTTGTCGTGCACGAGCTCATTAGCTGGCCAAGCCCCGTGACCAGGGGCCGTGCCGGACAGCTGTCCCTGACCATGAGGCGTTGGTGGCGGATCTATTCGGCGGTGACGGGACCAGCGATTTGTTGCAGCCCGTCGCGTTGGGCTGACCCGCACTGTGCCAAGCCGCCTCCGCCCTTTGCATTTTTCAGCGTGCTGGCGGCAGAGGGCCTTGTCAGTCGAGTGTGGATGCGCGGGTGGCCAGCCCGCTATCACTCAGGTCGACCGTAAGCATCCGGCGAAAGGGATTGGCAAGATTCCGTTCCCGCCGCCCGATGTCCCGGTAGCCCAGCGCAACAGCTGTCAGGACGACAAGCACACCGATCCATGTCGTCAACGCTCCCAGCGAAAGAGTGAGCAGTTCCAGGGCGAGGAAGAGGAAGCACGGTGCCCAAAAGAGCAAGGACAGAGCCAAGAGGATCTCTATCGAATCCGACGTACGGTTCACGCATATATTAAGGGTGAAAAGGACGATCACCACCACGGAAGAGCCCAAAAATACCCAGCTCGCCGGGGTAGAGAGATCTGACCACGGCTTTTGCCCGGAGGGCATCCAGGATGGGCGCGATGTGAGCACGGTGGTTGCCGCACGCATGCAGGCCGTCATGAAAAGCGTGGAGACTGCGCTCCAGACGGTCCACTGCATGACGGTCTTCAACAGCACGGGCGACCGGGGCGGCGCCACGCACGCAGCCTGCCATGCGGCCTTCGTCAGGGCTGGGCTTGTCTTCTGCTCGACCAGGCGCGCAAGGAGAAACGTCTCGACCTCCTGCGGAAGCAGTCCGGGCAAGTGGCGGTAGAAAGGAGGAAGTTGCCGATGCCTGTGAAAAATTTCGGCGAACTCGTTGCGGCGCTGCTGACCGGCCAGAGAGCTGACCCAGTTGTAGATCTGCTGGCTGTCCGGACTGTTTCTTCCCCGACCTAGATGTCCCGGAACGGTGCTCTGGTTGTAGCGGTACTTCTCGATTCCCAGGGCGGCTATGGGGGTCCCGATCCTGCGATCGATCTCCCGTACTTCGATTGGCTCGTCGGGCATGGGCGGGTCGGACGCATAACCGTCCAGATGCCCGTTGTCCATCAGGAAACCTATACGCCCTGCGATGCGGCGCAGTGCCGGAGAAGAGTCCTGGGCCTTCCACAGCCATTGATAGGCGGCATCCGTTTGCGGAGCCTCGCACTCCCGAAGGGCTTCTTCTACGTCTGATACGCGGATGAGCGAGGCTAGCCACCAGGCTGCCCGGCGTGCCGTGGACGTGTGCGCCCATAGGAGCGAGGCGAGTTCCGTTGCCGCCGCCGGTGTGCCGGTGGTGCCCAAGGCGTCGATGGCCCAGATCTCCTGCCGGTCGGATGCTGCCGATGCGAGTTGCGGGATAGCGATCTCTCCCATGGAGCGGAGAGCTGCCCGGGCCCCTGCGCGGTGCTCGTCATCCGCCTCCAGCTCGCCGAGACATGCTGCCGCTTCCTGCCGTTCGGATACCGCCAGCGCACGCAGCGCAGCCGCCTGTCGCCCGGAGGCGGGCTCCCAGGCGATGCGGCGGAGCAACTCGAACGTCTCGTTGCCGCGAGGCGTGTTATTGGACGCAAGAGCGCCGAGCGCGTTGACGACGGCTGTGCCTTCGTCTTCGGAGATCTCCAGGCGTTCCAGGAAATAGGCGATGATCTCCTCTGCGAGACCTGCGCTGACCGAGGTCGCGTCCGAGAGGCTCTCCAAGGCGAGAATCTTGCTGTCCTCCCAGCTGTCCGTAAAGAGCTCGGAGACGACCGGAGTGCACTCGACGCTGGCGACGGCACACCACAGCTTCACAACCTCCCGCCAGGCGCCCGGGTCTCTTCGGTAGTTCTCCAGAAGCCTGCCGGGAGCGTCATGCAGCGCTTGAGCAGCGAGGAACTCTTGGAGAGTGAGGTGCGCGAATCCATATTGGCTTCTGAGTGCGTCCAGCGGACGCAGTAATTGACTGCGCTCCACGATCTCGTCCCGCAGCGGGAGTACATGATCGGCGTCTAGATCGAAGTCGGGCAGCAAATCGCGGACGACGGATTCCAGATTCATGCCTGATATGGCAAGACGGTCATCACGACCTGTGGGCGCCTCGTGCATTGTGAGCGCAATGCGTTGCAGCACCAACAGCTTGCGGTTTCCATGGTATTGAGCGATGGCCCGGGTGCGACCCAACTGCCTGTCACGGTCCAGGAGATGCGCAATCGCTGCCTTGTAGAATCCCGCGCGGCTCTTTGGGAGAGGGCCGAACTCTTCCGCCCGGTCCCCCGATTGAAGGTAGGCGATGATCGTGAGCAGGAGTGGCCTCCTGGCGATCCGCATCAGCTCGCGGTTGCTCCGCAGGGACGCGATGACGCGGTTGACGTTCAGTGTAGCTTCCGCTTTGTTCCAGTTGTTGAGAAAACGCCGCATCGACGCATCATCAAATTCCGCCAAGCGTACAACATGGGCGAACTCCGGACTGAGCTGGCCGTCATATACAGCAGTCCGGCACGTGACGATCATTGGGCAGACCGCATGTGTCCGGGCGAACTCGCGAAGCTCTCCTTCCATGCGCTCGCGGTCTTCGCGGCCGACCTCGTCGAGGCCGTCAAAGAAGATGCGCAGACGTCCAGTGTTCAGCATCTTGTCCACGAGTGATGCGGCGCCGAGCACTTTGGCCTGACTGAATTCGGCGACAACGAAATCTCGGAGACTCTTCTGGGAAGCATTGCAATTGTGCAGGTTGATGATGACGGGAACCTGAGTGTCGTCCTCTTTTTCTGCCCAGCGAAGAATCTCAGTCTTCGCAAGCAGCGACTTCCCTGCGCCTGGTTCTCCCAGCACCACGATCCGTGAACTGCTGCTCAGCGTCTCACTCATATCGGCCCGTTCTGTGCCGACAGCAGACTGAAGGGGAACGTAGATGCGTCGGATGTCGATGTTGACCGTGTCGAATCCCAACGGATGCCGGCCATGCCACTTCTCGGCGCGCTGTCGGTAGCGCCGAAGCTGTCTGCCGCCGACCCGCCGCATGGAGTTTCTCTTGCGGAAAACTAAGTCAACGGTGTAGGGGGCGAACCCCTTCATCAACTCGCTGAAGTACGAGGCGAGAAGAAAGAACGTGACAAAAACGACTGCCGCAACACCCGCCCCGTAGGGCAAGACCTTGTCTAATTGATCACCCACGGTGTCATCCTAGAGAAGGCGCAAGCGCGCCGGAGCCCCTATCCGAAGATTCGCTTCTCCTGGACCGGTTCTGTGATGTAGCCCTTGCCTACCACCGGTAGTTCGTTACTGCCCTTCAAAGCATGGTGTCGTAGGGGCTGACGTCTCGTGATCCCTGCGGTATGCCGACCGTATGCGGGGCGACGAGAACCCGGTTATCGCGCACGACCTGCGGGTCGGCATCCGATCGGTTCAGCGCTGGCGCGGAGCCTGGTCGCAGAACGGGCCCTGGGCCCTGATCTCCAAGGGCCCGGCCTCACTGCCGCTGCTCAATGACGAACTGTTCGCCGTGCTCGAGCGGGAGCTGGCCAAGGGGCCTGTGGCACACGGCTGGACGGACCGGATCTGGACCCTGTCGCGGATCAAGGCGCTGATCGGGCGCCGGTTCCACAAGAGCTACACCGTGCAGGGGGTGGCCGCCCTGCTCAAGCGGCACGGCTGGAGCTGCCAGGTCTCCGCCCGCCGCGCGATCGAGCGGGACGAGGCGGCGGTGGCCGGCTGGGTGAAGGAGACCTGGCCGAGCGTGGAAGGACCGTGGCGGCGCTTGATGCCCGGCTCGTCTTCGAGGACGAGGCCGGTTTCTCGATGACGCCGCCGGCCACCCGCACCTGGTCGCTCCGCGGCCACACTCCTGTGGTGCGCGTCCGGGACCGCTCCCGTCGCCGCTTGTCCGTCGCCGCCCTGGCCTGCTACAAGGCCGCCGAATCCTCACGGCTTATCTACCGGCCCTGCCCGCACACCCGGCCCGATGGCCGCAAAAGTTTTTCCTGGAAGGACTACCGCGACCTGATCCAGACCGTCCACCAGCAACTCGACGGCCCGATCGTGCTGGTCTGGGACAACCTCAGCCCCCACCTCACCGCCGGCATGCGCCGCTGCATCGCCGACCGTGACCGGCTCACCGTCTTCCAGCTGCCGCCCTACGCACTCGACCTCAACCCTGTCGAGGGCATCCGGTCCGTCCTACGACGCACCACCACGGCCCACCGCGCGTTCGCCGGCCCCGATGACCTGATCGCTGCCGTCCGACGTGGCCTCCGCCGGCTTCAATACCGCCACGACGTCCTCGACGGCTGCCTCACCGGCACTCGCCTCCGACGCCGGCCATCCATGACGCCATCACATATTCAAGATCAGTAACGCACCAGAGGAAGGCCGGCTGCAGTGGCCGCCACCATGCGTTTCAGTGTCGGGCGGAACGGCGGGAACGCCCCCGCGATCTCCGGCTCGCGCGCGTACAGTTCACGCAGCGCCTCAGGCGGACGGGTGAGGGGAAACAGCTTCGCGACGAAGGCGCTGGCTGTCATCACGAGTGCGGCGCCATCGGCAGGGGTCAGTTCCGGGCAGGCGGCGGAGATGCGACGGCCGATCGCCCAGTAGGTGTCGATGGCCCACTCCTTGAAGACCTTCAGCACCTCCACGGACACATTGTGCTCGAGCATCGTCTCCGCGTGCGTGGTCAAATCACAGTAGAGCGGACGGTCCACGAAGGCATCCGCGAGAACGCCCGCTGTTGCCTCGGTCCCGCTCACTTCCTGCAACCGGGCACTGACCACGCTCGCCCACTCAGAACCCGCGCTCATCAGCAGATGCAGGTAGATCTCCTCACGCGTCCCGAAGTAGCGCAGCACGTTGGACTTGGCGAGGCCGACCGCGGTGGCGATGTCCTGCAGGCTGACCCTGGCCACACCGGAGCGCTCGGCGAGCTCCCGAGCGGCGGTGAGAATGGCCTCGCGGCGCTGATCCTTCTGATCAGGGCGTCGAGCCCGCTGGAATGGCGCTGACATGACCGTTCATCCTAGTCCAGATGTAACAGAACACCCATCTCTTGTTAAGGGACGGGCGTTCTGTTAATGTCCCGGCATCCGACGACCCCATCGCGCTCCCGGGAGTGAAAGACCATCTCCGCCACCTCGACCAACCTCAGTCAGACCATTGACGACTTCGTTGCCGCCTTCAACGAGCCGAGCCCTGATCTCGACAAGGTCATATCCTTCTTCGCCGACGACGCCGTGTATCTGCCCGGACACCTTCCGGAGCGACGTGGCATCGCGGCGATCCGCAAAGAGTTCGAGCCGCACTTCGCCGGGCGCTACGGCACCATGCACTTCGCCGTGTACGACAAGATCGTCGACGAGCCGAACCGGCGCGCCACGATCCGCTGGGCCTGCCGGCTCGACATGAGCGGAGAGTCCGGCCGTCATGTGCCGTTGCCACTGCGCCTGTTCGCCCGTGCGCGTTACGGCGGCCGCATGCAGTGGCACGGTGTGGACGTGTTCCACTTCGACACCGCAGGACGTATCAGTGGCAAGTTCACCTACGCCATGTTCCGGTTGCCGCTGTGGGAGCGAGGCTGACAGGTCTCCCCGACGGTCCGAACCACCCGAGACGACCTCACACGCCGATGCCCGTCGTACCTCCCCTGGGGAAAGCTCGGGCCCGCGCGCACGCAGACCGTTTCCTGCATGGTCAGTTGGCGGTTGTTCTGGGTATTGGGGAGTGGACGCTGGGGATGGATGGTTCCGGACGGCTTGTGGGAGTCGGCAGGGCCGTTGCTGCCGTCGGCGCGGGTACGTCCGCAGGGCGGTGGTGTTGCGAACATCGATGCTGAGGCGGTGTTTGCCGCGATCATCTACGTTGGACGAGCGGGACCTGGTCGACCTGTCACGTGCGGTCCTTGACTCCGCGCACGCGAACGGACTGCCCCTACGCGTCGGACTCTCCGCGGTCAACACCCGCGACAGCCTCGCCCTGAAGCCGGATGCTGTCCCATTTCCACATGGGTTTCCACATGGGACACGAACTCCACGCAGCCGACTCCAAACCCGTACGTCTCCACACAGGCAAGGCGTACGACGTCCCTCACCTGCGGCGATGGTTATGGGGTAAGCGCATCGGCGTCCGTATCGCTCACAAGGGCATCGACTCCAGCGAGCGGCTCGGCCGACGTAGGTAGGTCATCGAGCGCACCATGTCCTGGCTGACCTGCTACCGACGGCTCAACCACCGTTACGAGCGGCAACCAGGCAACTACCTGGCCTTTCTTGGACTGGCATCCGCTCTCTGCTGCTACAAGCGCTTCCTCAAACTGACCATGTAGGACACGGTCTCAGGGCGCCAGGGTGCGCAGGACGCAGAACTCGTTGCCCTCCGGGTCCGCCATGACCTGCCAGTTGCGGTCCGGACCCTGTCCCACGTCCGTCTTCCTGGCGCCGAGGGCGAGCAGTCTGGTCACCTCGTCCTCGGTGCTGCGGTCGATCGGGCTGACGTCGAGGTGGAGCCGGTTCTTCACGGCCCTGTCCTCGGGCACGTGGACGAAGAGCAGGGTGGGCGGCATCTGGCGGGCCCGGACCTCCTCGACGGTCGGCACCCAGGAGCCGATCTCGACCTTGCCCTCGCCCCGGTCGATCACCTCGAAGCCCAGGACTTCGCACCAGAAGGCGGCGAGCCCTTCCGGATCGTGGCAGTCGACGACCAACTCGGTGAACCTGCTGGCCATGAAGCTCCCGGTGCGCGCGGACGAGGTGCAGAGTGAGGTACGGAGTATGAACTGTGCCGGCTGTCCGACGCATCCGGGTTTTCCCGCGGCCCTTCCTCGGCGGACGTCAGGCCGGGACACGGTACTTGGAACGTGCGTACTGATCACGAGAGGAGGGGGAGGGCGGGCGGAGCAGAACGCTGCCTGCCCCCGGGTGTTGCGGCATACTGACCGTGTGGAACCCTCGTCCCCGGACTCCTCTCGAGGGAGCCGTCCTGCCGTGCCGCGGCCCGTGTCCTTCGCTGTGCTGGGTGAGCAGTACGCCTGCAGTGGCGCCTGGGTGGTGACGGTGCGCGGCGATCTCGATCTCGAATCGCTGGCAGCGCAACGCACGCAGCTGGAGAGAACCGCGGCCGCCGTTCCCGTCCTGGTCCTGGACTTGAGCGCGGTCACTTTCGCCGACTCCTCCTTTCTCAACCTGCTGTTGATGGTGCGCCGAGCCACCGACCTGCGACTGGCCGGCGTCCCTGGCCAGATCGCGCGGTTGCTGGAGTTGACCGGGGCCGACGAAGTGCTGCGCCTGTTTCCGACGGTGTCCGACGCCCTGCCCGCGTCCGCCCCCGCCGGCCCCTGACGGCCGGCCGCCGACGACCGGCCGACGGGCCGTCAGGGACCGCCCGCCCGCGTGCCGTACGCGCGTCCGGGAAACCCGGGAGTCCGGGAGATCCGGGAAGTCCGTGGAACCAGGCAGGGAACGGGACGGGAACGTGCTTCGAGACGGTCCGTTCGACGAAGGCCACGGCAGGTGCCCCCTTGAATCCCCCGGCACGAGCCGATCTCCGACGTCTTGCGTACGACCCGACCGGCGAGGTTCGAACAATCCTGTATGAGGAGTCCATGTGAGCTCGAAACCTGTCGTACTCATCGCGGAAGAGCTGTCGCCGGCCACGGTGGACGCTCTGGGCCCGGACTTCGAGATCCGGCACTGCAACGGCGCGGACCGGGCCGAGTTGCTGGCCGCGATCACCGATGTGGACGCGATCCTGATCCGTTCGGCGACGAAGGTCGACACCGAGGCGGTCGCCGCGACGCGGAAGCTGAAAGTGGTCGCGCGGGCCGGTGTCGGTCTCGACAACGTCGACGTCCCGGCCGCGACGAAGGCCGGCGTGATGGTCGTCAACGCGCCGACGTCGAACATCGTGACGGCCGCGGAGTTGGCCTGCGGTCTGCTGCTCGCCACCGCGCGCCACATCCCGCAGGCCAACACCGCCCTGAAGAACGGCGAGTGGAAGCGCAGCAAGTACACGGGTGTCGAGCTGGCGGAGAAGACCCTCGGTGTCGTGGGCCTGGGCCGCATCGGCGCGCTCGTCGCCCAGCGCATGTCGGCCTTCGGCATGAAGGTCGTCGCCTACGACCCCTACGTACAGCCGCCGCGGGCCGCGCAGATGGGGGTGAAGCTGTTGTCCCTGGACGAGCTGCTGGAGGTCTCCGACTTCATCACCGTGCACCTGCCGAAGACGCCGGAGACCCTCGGTCTCATCGGCGACGAGGCACTGCACAAGGTCAAGCCGTCGGTGCGGATCGTCAACGCCGCGCGCGGCGGGATCGTCGACGAGGCCGCGCTGTACTCGGCCCTCAAGGAGGGCCGGGTCGCCGGCGCCGGCCTCGACGTCTACGCGAAGGAGCCCTGCACGGACTCCCCGCTCTTCGAGCTCGACCAGGTCGTCTGCACCCCGCACCTCGGCGCCTCCACGGACGAGGCGCAGGAGAAGGCCGGCATCTCCGTCGCCCGCTCGGTGCGCCTCGCGCTCGCCGGTGAGCTGGTCCCGGACGCGGTGAACGTCCAGGGCGGCGGCGTCATCGCGGAGGAGGTGAAGCCGGGGCTGCCGCTCGCTGAGAAGCTCGGCCGCATCTTCACCGCCCTGGCGGGCGAGGTCGCGGCCCGTCTCGACGTCGAGGTGTACGGCGAGATCACCCGGCACGACGTGAAGGTGCTCGAACTCTCGGCGCTGAAGGGTGTCTTCGAGGACATCGTGGATGACGCGGTGTCGTACGTGAACGCGCCGCTGTTCGCGCAGGAGCGCGGTGTCGAGGTGCGGCTGACGACCGTCTCGGAGTCCACGGAGCACCGCGATGTCATCACGGTGCGCGGGATCCTGTCCGACGGCGAGGAGGTCGCGGTCTCCGGCACGCTGTCCGGTCCGAAGAACCTCCAGAAGATCGTTGCGGTCGGCGCGTACGACGTGGACCTCGCGCTCGCCGACCACATGGTGGTGCTGCGTTACGAGGACCGTCCGGGGGTCGTCGGCACGGTCGGCCGGATCCTCGACGAGGCGGGCATCAACATCGCCGGCATGCAGGTCTCCCGCTCGGCGGCCGGGAGCGAGGCACTGGCGGTCCTCACCGTCGACGACGCGGTCCCGCAGGAGGTCGTCAACGAGGTCGCCGGGGAGATCGGCGCCACGTCCGCCCGGTCGGTGAACCTGCCCGGATGAGTATCCGGTCCGCACCCGAGGGGCCCTTCGCCACCGTAGGGCCCCTTCCCGCCCGGCCGGCGACGACCGGCGGGAGCCCGTCCGCGTCCTCCGTGGCGTCGGGAAGGCCGAAGAGGATGCCACCGCCTCAGTGCTGGCGCCGGGCGGCCATCCACTGCCAGAGGTGGGTTCCGTCGATGCCGGGGTCGTTGCGGGCGACGTAGATCCACGACCAGTGGCCGGCGAACTGGTGGCCGTTTCGGACCACGTGGTCGTAGAGCGTCATCAGCGAGCCAGGGATGAGGCCGTGCGCGTGGACGGTGTTGGCCTGCGGGTCCACGGTGGTGTCGTCGAGCGAGGCGACGAGCCAGCTGGGGGTGCTGATCCCCGCCAGCTCGCTGTCGGGGATCAGCGGTGCGCCACCGGGCGGGAAGGACGTGACAACGCCGCAGACCGGCACGGAGGCGGCGAAAAGGGTGGGATAGACGGTGGTCATCTTCATGCTCATGTAGCCGCCGTTGCTGCAGCCGGCGACGTAGATCCGGTCGTGGTCGATGCGGTTCGCGCGCGTGACGTCGCCGATGATCCCGCGGATGAGGGGTGCGAAGCGCGGGCCGTCCTGCATCCAGGCGGACGTGCTCTGCGGGACGAGGACGTAGGCCCCGTCGAAGATGCGTTGCGCCTGGGGGGTGGCGAAGCCCAGCGCGCCGCGGTTGGCCCGCAGCGTGGTCTCGTTGTCGTAGTAGCCGTCGGGCAGTGAGGCGCCCTCGCCTCCGCCGTGCAGCCACACGATCAGCGGGTGCCTGCCCCGCCGGGAAGCGTGGGAGCCGGTGGGCGAGTACAGCCGGTACTTCATTCCCGCGCCGGAGATGTGGGAGCTGAACGCGTCGACCTCGGGGTCCGACAGGCGACGGTCCTGCACGAAGCTCTCGATGGTGATCGACCGGTGGTCGCGCAAGACGATCGGGGCGCGCTGAGTGATGGTGTAGGTGAGGTCGAGCATGACGTTACGGCCCCTGCCCGCGATGTAGCCGAGGGTCCCGCCGCCGGTCTGCCCCTCGGCATGGCTCAGGTCGAGCACGATGTCGCCGCGGCGGTCGAGCCGGACAGCGGTCACCGTGCGGTCGAGGTCGTACTCGCCGAAGATGACGTCTCCGGCGGCGATGGGGATCGGACTGGTGGCCTTGGCCCGCACGTCGAAGGTGGCGGGGGTCAGGCCGGCCGGGTCGATCGGGCCGAGCCGGGCAGTACCGAGGGTGATCGAGGTGACCTGTTCGCCGCCGTCGAGCACCTGGGCGTTCAGGGTGAACCTCACGCCGGTGGTCGCATGGTCGTCGGCGTACGCGGCGACACCGGGCAGGGACAGGCCGGCGGCGGCGCCGGTGCCGGCGGCCAGAACGGTGCGACGGCTGATCGGTGTTGCCATGCGGGCTCCTTGTGGGGTGAGGAGGCTCTGTCGCGGGCTGTGCGGCGAATTCGGCGGTGCGGATGAAGCCGCTGAGAGTTGATGGCGACCCACCACGTGCGGGATCAGGTCCGTACACGATCAGGCCGTACACGATCAGGTCCGTGCAGGATCGGGATGGGCAGTGTCATGGGCAGGACAGAGGGGGCACCGCCGGCACGTTACCGGCGTTGCCCCGTGGCGGACAGGTGCCGCTTCGGCTTTTCTCCTGACGGTGACGTGAACGGTCTCGTGCCGCGCGGCAGTCGTTTCGCCCGTACCCGGCCAGGTCTGCGGGCAGGTGCCGGGCCCGGGGACACGGCGGGAGCGGAGCCGCTGGGCGAGCAGCGCGAGGGCGGCGAGGAAGGAGACCATGGCGGCGTAGGCGACGGACGTCTCGTGGAGCGTCTGTGGGTGGCCGCGATTCCGGCGACGACCGCGGGCACGCTGAAGGACAGGTAGGAGATCACGAAGGCCGCGGAGGGCAGTTCGCCGCGCTCGGAGGGTGCGGCCATGCGGGCCGGCGTGCCGAAACCGGCGAGGGAGGAGGTGCCGAACCCGACCCCGGCACCCTCGCCCTCATGCACGCCACCATCGGCAGCGCCGGCCTGAGGCACAGGGCCCGCCCGGCAGGCGGAGCGGCCGACGAGTGGAGCGGCCGGCGGGCCGGCCGGGGCGGTGAGGGACTGCCCGTTCGCGAGACGGACGTGCGCCGTGTGCTTCGCGGGAAGCCGTGGGCCTTCGCGAAAACCCGTTGGCGGTCCACGGGGACGACTGCTACTTTTCCGGAGGCCGTGCGAGAGAACGAGGAGGTGGTACCCGTGGACGCAGTATCGACATGGGTGCTCCCCTCCGGGGTCACGGTCGGGCGATAGGTCGTCCGGGAGCGCCGCTCTGTGCACTCCCGAAAGGCATGACCATGCGATTCACTTCCGAGCAGCGCCTCGACGACGGCGTCCTGGAACGCGAATTCACCCTCGGCGAGATCCCCGGCACCCTGTGGACGCCCGGATCCGGCGCACCGGCCCCGCTGATCCTGATGGCCCACAACAACGGCCTGCCCAAAGCGGAGCCCCGGCTGGTGGCCCGGGCCCGGTACACCGCGGCGCACGGCTACGCGGTGGCCTCCATCGACGCCGCCGGGTGTGGGGACCGTCCCCGTTCCGCCGCCGACGAGCAGGCGCGCGCCGACCTCCGTCGGGCGATGCAGGCCGGTGACCCGGTCGACGAGATCTTCGAGTCCTTCATCGGCCCGCTGGTCGAGAACGCGGTCCCGGAATGGCGGACCACCCTGGACGCCCTCCTCGAGCTGCCCGAGGTCAGCGGCCCGGTCGGTTACTCCGGGGGGTGGACCGCCCTCGGCATCCGGCTGGCGGTGGTCGAGCCGCGCATCGCGGCGGCAGGCTTCTTCGCCGGGGGCTACGTCCCCCGTGCCCAGCGCGAAGAGGCCCGGCAGGTCACCGTTCCGCTGCTGTTCCTGCTGCAGTGGGACGACGAGGGGAACCCCAGGCAACGGGCCCTGGACCTGTTCGACGCCTTCGGCAGCAAGGAGAAGACACTGCACGCCAATCCGGGCGGACACACGGGCACTCCGTGGTTCGAGCTGGAGGACGGGTGCCGATTCCTGGACCGACACCTGAAGTGAGGCGGGACTGTCCGGCGATCGGCGGACGGTAGGTAGGTCCGGCGCCCATGGACAAGGCCGTCCCCGGGCCGGCCGGTACGACCCTGTCCGCCGACCCGATCAGTGGGTCGGCGGACAGGGCGTGCCCGGTTCAGCCGGTGTGCGGGCAGTTACCGCGGTACTCCTCGATGGTGGTGCTCGCCGGAGGCAGCGGGCACAGGAACTGTTCGTAGCGGGTGTCGTTGTCGATGAACCGCTTCAGCCAGGAGACGCTGTACTTCGCGACCGTGGTGTTCGACGAGGTCGGGGCGGAGTGCGTGGCGCCGTTCAGCTCCAGGTAGGCGCGGTTCAGGACGGACGGCATGCTGGTGTAGAAGGGCTCGGCGTGCGAGGAGACCGGGGCGACCGTGTCACCGTCCGCCCCGACGACCAGGGTGGGCGTCTTGATCTCCGGCCAGGTCTTGTCCGTGTTCCACGGGGTCAGCGGGATCGAGGCCTGCAACGACGGCCGGTCCTTGGACGCTTCGAGCGAGCCGCCACCGCCCATGGAGTGCCCCATGACGCCGAGCCGGGTGCTGTCGATCCGGGTGCGGACGCTGCTGCTCTGCGTCAGGTAGTCCAGGGCGGCGAGCAGTTGATCGCCACGGCTGGCCGGCTGGTCGAGGGTGCTGAGGGTGTCGATGGTGATCACGACGAAGCCCTGGGACGCCAGTCGGGGGCCCAGCCACGAGACCGACGACTGGGAGGCGGTGAAGCCGGGCGAGATGGCGACCGCCCCGAACGTGCCGTCGCTGGTGGTGGTCGGGTAGTAGACGGTGCCGCCGCCGAAGCCCGTCACACCGGCCCGGGACACGGTCGTCTGTGAGACGGCGTACGAGCCTCGCGCGGCCTCGATGCTGGCGGTGGTCGGCGCCGGGCCTCGTTCGTAGGGGTTGTCCGCGGCGTCCGCGACACCGGTGAGGGAGGTGGTCAGACCGGCGAGGGCGGCGGCCGTGGCCAGCAGCGTCATGAGCCGGCCGCGCGGTCGGCGGCGCGGGGCACTCCCCGCCCGCGCGGAAAAGCCGGGGGCCGGGGAGGAAACGGGAGTGGGGGATGCCTGCACGAACGGTCCTTTCACCAGGTTCCGTGGGTGACACCGGAGCGGTGGCTCCGGTGGTGCGTGCCCTGCTCATGGCCGGTCGAGCGGGCCCGTGGCTGGTCGAGCCCGGGCCTGCCCGGCTGCGCCCGATGCGGGTCGCGGGGCGTGGCGTCACGTCACGGAAGCAACGAGGTTGTCTCGGATGTCGCATGGGCGGTGCACGGTCCTGCGTGCGAAACGGACCCGGTGGGACGACACGCGACCGGGCCGTGGGGGCCCGTGCCGCTTGAAGCAGCAACACCATAGGGCGACTCCGCCTCGGCGCCATCGGCGAAACCACCTGTTTCGTCGGCGGATCCGCCGAGGCTCGGCCGGGTTCTCGGCCACGGTGGCAGGAACCGCGGCGATTCCCTGACGTGGAGGGCCGAGTTGCCGGTCTTTCGCAGGATCGTGCACCCGGGCCGCCGCGACCTCGGCGAACCGCACGGCGTGTTCGCCGAACCGTTCGCCGGGTGCCGGGACGAGCGCCGTTGCGGTGGGCGCGGGTGAAACGCGAGGAGCTCAGCGGTCCGAGGAGCTTCGGCGGCAACGTCGGCCGGACGTGCCGGAGTTATGACGGGCGCCCACCGAACTGCCAGTTGTGCACCTCGATGTGGGCGTACCGGTCCGGGGTCAGGATGGCGCGCGCCGTGTCCGGGTCCGGCGCCCGGAGCAACGCCGCCGTGCCCAGCCAGGTGGCGCCGTTGTCGGACAGCAGCGGCCCGTAGGCGATCAGCTCGTCCCGGTCGGACGGCACCGCGAGGTCGTCGGTCCGGCCCGCGCCGAGGCCGAGCACCAGGTACCGGTTGCCGCCGTCCCGGCCGCCGGGGAAGTCCCACATGGTGCGCCCCAGCATGTTGCGCCACCGTCGCAGCAGCACGTCGCGGTAGACGCCGGCCTGGTAGTTCGGCTCGTCGAAGGCGAAGGCGCGGGCGGCGGCGGGATCGGGCAGGTCCAGGATGTGCACGCTTCCGGTGGGTGTGTCGCCGTCGTCGGCGAAGGTCGGACCCCGGGCGATCATCTCCTTCGCGTACCGGTCCATGTACGACCAATGCCTTTGCAGCAGTTCGTCGCGCAGCGACAGCGATCCGGGCCGGTCACGGTGGTGGCACAGGAATTCCATGCCCATAGAGTCTCTTCGACGAGGGGCCGGGTCGAACGGGTTTCACCGCGATGCCCCTTCGGTCCGCCGGGCGAGGTCACCGTGCGCTGGAGCGCGGGCCGAAACGAGGGGAACGCCCCGGCGTTCTCCGGAGTGCTCGGCGAGTTCGCGGGCGGCGCGTCATCGCCGGGGTCCGCGAGGAGTTCGGACCGCTGTTCGCCGCGTCACCGCCGCCGCAGTGACCCGTTCGCACGCAGACCGGGAAAGCTCCGGGCGCGGACAACGGCGCGGTACCCCTACCCGCCATGACCTGACAGGTGTATGACAGGACATCAGTATGACATCGGCTCGGAACATGCCGATGGCCGCATGGCACGCCGTCGCATCGTCAGGAGATCTCATGAGACCTCGGCACGTTGTAAGGACGGCAGCACTGGCTGCCGCAGCGTCCTCCACCCTCGTCGCGGCCAACCTGCCCGCACCCGCGGCGGACCTCCCCGTCGTCACACCCGCATCCGAGACGCCCGCCGTCTTCGACGACGAGGACGGCGGGAACGCCAACGCGGACGACCCCGCCATATGGCGTAACGCCGCCCGGCCGGGGCGCAGTCTGGTCATCGCCACCGTCAAAGAGGGCGGCTTACGCGTATTCGACCTGAACGCACACCAGGTGCAGTCCATACCGGCGCCGAGACCTCGGACGAACGACGACGCACCGGGCCGGTTCAACAACGTCGACCTCGTCTCCGGTCTCACTCTGCCGACCGGCCGCGCCGACGTGGCCGTCGTCAGCGACCGCGGCAACGACAGGCTGCGGATCTACCGCATAGACCCCTCCCGTCCGGGCGGTCCGCTCACCGACATCACCAGCCCGTCCGCGGCCCCCGTCTTCTCGGCGGACCAGTCGGAGATCAACGAGCAGCGCACCGCGTACGGCATCGCCACGTGGAAGGACCGCGCCACCGGACGCTCGTACGCTCTGGTCAGCCGCCGCAACGAAACCCGCATCGCTCTGCTGGAACTGCGGCCCGCCGCCGACGGCACAGTCGGCTACCGCAAGATCCGTACCCTCGACCTGCCCGGCACGTTCCGCCTCCCCAACGGCGCGTCATGGGCTCCGTGCGGCGAACCCGGAGAGTTCCCGCAGGTCGAGGGCATGGTCGTCGATCCTGCCAACGGAATGCTGTACGCGGGGCAGGAAGACGTCGGCATCTGGCGACTGCGCGCCGATCTCACCGCGGCATCGACGCTCGTCGACAAGGTCAAGGAGTACGGCGTCCCGGGTGTCTACGACGAAAGCACGGAAGAGTGCACCTTCGGCACCGACCCCGGGTACGGCGGCGAGCGGCTGGCAGCCGATGTCGAGGGACTGACCCTGCTCGAGGGATCGGACGGCGACGGGTACCTCTTCGCCTCGAGCCAGGGCGACGACACCTTCGCGCTCTACAGCCGGGAGACCGAGGACGGCAACGCGTACGAAGGCGGTTTCCGCGTGGTGGCCGCCGACACGGTGCTCGACGGCTCCGAGGAGTGCGACGGCGCCGCCGTGCTCGACGCTCCGCTGGGAAGGCTCTATCCGCGCGGCCTGCTGGTCCTCCAGGACGGTCACGACACCCCCGCGGTCACTGACGGCCAAGGCCGGGAACGCGAGTCCACCGGCTTCAAGTTCGTCGACCTCGGCACCGTGCTGGAACGCGTCGATCCGTGACGGCTGAAGACCTGCAGTCATAACGCCTTGGCGCCGGTGACCGCGACGGGAAGGGGGGAGGGGGGAGGGGGGAGGGGTAAGCGGGTGTCTAGAGCCCCAGCACTTCGCCGTACTTGATGGCCCCGTGGGGCAGCGCGAAGCCGAACGGGGTCAGCGACTTGCCCTGCGGGTAGGTCTCCTCGGTGCTGCTCGGTGCGAACCAGACACCACCGGACCTGGGCTCACCGGCGTTCTCCCCGGGAGCGCTCACCGCGGTGTCCCACAGCCCGTCGCGGTTGTAGTCGCCGACGGCCAGCCGGGCGCCGAAGCGGTCGCCGGCCTCGGCGGTGCCGGGCACGTTCGGGGTGCTCTGGCTGCGGGCCGGCCCTCCGTGGAGGCCGTGCTCCGTGCCGTTCATCGTGACGTATCCGCCCGCGTCCTTCACGGTGCCCACGTCCTCGCCGGGCACGCCGACCACCAGTTCCGGACGGCTGTCGCCGTTCAGGTCGCCGGCGGACAGCGCGGCGCCGAAGTCGTCGCCCTCCTCGGCGGCGCCGCCGACATCCGGGGCAGACTGCGTGACGCACTCGTTCTCGGTGCCGAAGCGCGCGGTCCTGGAGCCCTTGAGCAGGAGCACCGCGCCGCCGAGCCGGTCCTGGCAGTGCGTGCTCTGCGACTCGGGGTTGGGTTGTACGAGGCCGACCGCGAGGTCGTCCGTACCGTCCCGGTCGAAGTCGGCGCTGGCGAGCGTGCTGCCGCGGTCGGCGTCGGCCCACCACCGGGCGGGCGTGGCCTTGTCGTCCCAGCGCGTGATGAAGGTGCCGGAGCTCTCCAGGGCCTTCCAGGTGGTGGCGAGGTCGTCCCGGCCGTCGCCGTCGAAGTCACCGGTGGCCAGGTCGCGGGTGCTGCCGCCCATGCCGTAGTCGCGCAGGGTGGTGGTGGTCACCGGGTCGGCGGTGAGGGGGCCCGGGCGGAACCGGAGCGCGCCGTGCTCCTCGCCGTTCTCGCCGTAGGCGAGGTCGGTGTCGCCGTCGCCGTCGTAGTCCCCCGTGGCGATGGTGCGGCCGATGCTGCTGAACCGGGTCGTGCCCCGGGCCACGGTGGTGCCCTCGATGTTCCACCCCGAGTTGTCCAGGACGGTGATGGTGCCCTCGTCCTTGAACCGGTCGGAGGTGAGCGACTCGCCGTTCGCGCCGACGACGAGCTCGAAGACGCCGTCGCCGTTCACGTCGACGGGCGCCACGGAGGAGCCGAAGTGGTCGCCCGCCTCGGGCGTTCCGGGTATGCCGGCCTCGGCCTGGCTGATGACGCCGGTGGACTGGCTCGGGCTCTGCGGACCGCCGTAGATCACGCTGACGTAGCCGGCCTCGGCCTTGCCGTTCACCGTGGCATCGGGCATGCCGACCGCGATGTCCGCGTATCCGTCGCCGTTGAAGTCGAACCGCGCTGTTGTCGCGGCTGCGGCGCTTCCGGCGAGCGGCAGGGTCAGACCGGCGGCGGTGAGTGCCGCTACGGCGGCGGTGGCGGCAAGGGTACGTACACGCACGGAGCAACTCCCGTAATGGAAAGGAAAAGACGAGGAGGAAGGACTCCCGGAGCTGTGACTCACGAGGCGTACGAAGGGTTGTGCGAAGGTGACTGCGCGTCAGAGGCTGAAAGCACCGCCCTCGATGAGGACGAGAAGGCCGAGGACGAGAAGGCCGAGGACGAGAAGGCCGAGGGCGATCAGGACGACGGGCAGCAGGATGTGCCCGCAACGGGAGAGGGCCTTGGCGACGACCGGGCGGGTGGCTCCACGGTGTCCGGGCGACCGGGCGACCGGGCCACCCGGGACGGAGGCCGTGGCCCGAACAAGGCCGGGCGGCCCGCCCTAGCCTGCTGACGTGTGCGCCGTGCCCGCGGCGCGGAGACGCTGGCGGAGGAAGAGGGCCGCGCGGTCCAGTGCCTCGTCGGCCTCGTCCAGGACGCCGACGAACGACTGGAACACATGCGGCACGTCAGCGGTGATGTCCAGGATGACATCCACTCCGGCCGCCCTCGCCCGCGCGGCCAGGCGCGTGGAGTCGTCCAGCAGGATCTCGTTGGTGCCCACCTGGATGAGCATCGGGGGGAAGCCGGTCAGGTCGGCGAGGACGGCCGGGCTGAGCAGGGGCTGGTGCGGATCGGCGCCGGCGAGGTACAGGGCTCCGGTGTGCTCCACGGACCTGCGGGTGAGGATCGGGTCGAGACCTTCCTTGGTGTCCATGCTCCCGCCCGTACGGGTGGCGTCGAGGCCCGGGGAGAACGTCACGACGGCGGCGGGCAGCGGGAGGCCCGCGTCGCGGGCGGCCAGGCAGGTCGTGACGGTGAGGCCGCCACCGGCCGAGTCCCCGGCGAACACGATGGCCGAAGGGTCCTGACCGCTCTCCAGAAGGGCGCGGTAGGCGCTCAGCGTGTCTTCGATCGCGGCCGGGAACGGGTGCTCGGGGGCGAGCCGGTAGTCCACCGAGTACGCCTCGAAGCCGGTCTTGGCAACGAGGTGTCCCGTCAGCGACAGCACGCTTTCGGGGGAGCCGTACACCCAGCCGCCACCGTGGAAGTACAGGATCGTCCCGGCGCGCGGCCCGTTGTCCGGCTCGACACGCAGTGCGGGCCGGTTGCCGAGCGTCGTCTGCGCGGTGCGGATGCCGTCGGGCACGATCATCCGGGCCATCAGCGCCTCGAATCCGGCTCGGATCGCCTCGACCGACCGAGGGCCCTCGGGTCGCGGCTGCCGCAGCATCGCGTCGATCTGCGCGCGTTGTTCCTTGCTCATCTTCCACTCCAGCCGTAAGTAACTTCCACTGCACTATATGCCGAGGCATATAACGTAGACTATATGCCGTGACATCCAAAGCAAGCGGTGAGACGGTCGACCTCCCGGGCTTCTTCGCCGACCTGGTCCGATGCGAGACGCGTCTGTACAACGCCCTCAACGACCGTCTCCGTGAGCGGCACGGGATCGTCACCTCGCAGTTCGAGGCCCTGCGCTACCTGCGCGACCGCCCCGGGTCCCGCGTGGCGGACCTTGCTGCCGAATTCGCCATCGGCGTCGGGGCGACCAGCAAGACCGTGGACCGTCTGGAGAGGCAGGGGTGGGCCGTCCGGCAGCCGAATCCATCCGATCGACGGTCCTCGCTGCTGGCCCTGACCGACGACGGCTCTCGGCTTGTCGGCGCGGCGGAGGAAACCTTCACCGAAGCGGTGGCCGAGCTGATCGGAGGCGCGCTCGACAGTTCCTCGGCGTCGGCCGCCGCACGGGCCCTCTCGAAGCTGCGCTCCGTGCTCGAACACGAGCAGATCGGCACGCCCACAGGCTGATCGGCGGCCCGGAAGGGCGGACCGACGGCGGGGCCGCTGGCGGGACCGTCGTGCGGTGGCGGCGACCCGGGACGGGGGTGCGGCCGGGGCGCCGTGCGTGAGCCCTCTCCCGTATCCGGCGACCTGCCGGCGAAAGCCCTGGTTGCCCTGTCCTGTTCTGCACCGACCTGCCCTGCCCTGCTGGGTCCACTTCGAGATGCCTGCCCGCCGGGCGGCCTGAACGTGCCGCGCCCTTCGGTAGGGGCGTGCCGCGTGGCCGCGAGCAGTCGATCGGCGTCCTCCGGCGGGCGGTCGAACTCGGTGTGAACCGCATCGGCACCGCCGCGTTCCACTTCTCGGCGACGCGCTCCGGCGGCGAGCTGATCGACCGTGGGACCTTTCCCCCTCCCAATACTTGGCTAGCCACATAATCGGTGCTACGTTTTACGTGGCTGGCCACTTAATCGGGGTCGCCAGATCGGCTTATTAAGGGAGATCAGTTATGAAGGCCATCGTTTTCGACACGTTCGGCGGTACCGAGGTCCTGCACGAGGCGGAGATCGAGGTCCCTGAGCCCGGCCCCGGCCAGGTCCGCGTGCGGGTACAGGCGGTCGGCGTCAACCCGGTGGACGGGAAGATCCGTTCCGGGACCATGGAGGCCATCTTCCCCACCACGCTGCCCGCCGTCCCCGGCGGGGAGATCGCCGGGGTCGTCGACGCCCTCGGTGAAGGCGTCGACCTGTTCGAGGTGGGCGACGAGGTGCTGGGCTGGTCCGACACCGGCTCCTACGCCCAGTACGCCCTGGCCGACCCGGCCGTCCTCGCCCCCAAGCCGGCCGGCCTGGACTGGACGCACGCGGCCGCACTGCCGGTGGCGAGCGACGGCGCCGACCGGGTCCTGGACCTGCTGGACGTCAAAGCAGGCGAGACCCTGCTGATCCACGGCGCGTCCGGCGCGCTGGGCACCGTCGCCGTCCAGCTCGCCGTCGCCCGCGGCGCCCGTGTCATCGGCACCGCCGGCCCGGCCAACCAGGAGTACGTGGCCTCGCTCGGCGCCACCGCGCTGGTCTACGGACAGAACCTGGTCGAGCGGGTCCGCGCGCTCGCCCCGAACGGCGTGGACGCCGTGTTCGACGCCGCGGGCAAGGGCGCGCTGGAGGACTCCATCACCCTGCGCGGCACCACCGACCGCATCGTCACCACCGCCGACTTCCGGGCCCGCGAACTCGGCATCGTCTTCGCCGAGGGCCCGCAGCGGCGCTCGGCCGCCCGGCTGGCCGAACTCGCCCAGCAGGCCGCCGACGGCACACTGGCGATCACGGTCGGTGCGGCCTATCCGCTCGCCGCCGCGGCCGAGGCGCAGCAGGCCAGCGACGCCGGCCACAGCCGCGGAAAGCTCGTCCTGACCGTCGGCTGACCTCCACCGCGGGAGCCGGCCCTGTGCCTGCCGGCCGGCCCCCGCCCGTGTCTCCCCTGTGTCCCCCCGTACCGCTCCCGTACCGAAGGAAGTCCTCATGTCCACCACCGACTTGAACCCCCTGTGGCAGCCCGTCCGCGCCGGGGACATCCGACTGCCGCACCGGCTGGCCATGGCCCCGATGACGCGCGGCCGCAGCACCGCGGAAGGTGTACCGACCGAGCTGAACGCCGAGTACTACGCCCAGCGTGCCTCGAACGCGCTCATCATCACCGAGGGCACCCAGCCGTCCGCCGACGGGCAGGGCTACCTGCTGACGCCCGGTGTCCACAGCGAGGAACAGGTGGCCGGGTGGCGCAAGGTCACCGACGCGGTGCATGCCGCCGACGGGCGCATCGTCGTCCAGTTGATGCACGTCGGGCGCATCGCCCACCCCGACAACACCCCGCACGGACGGCAGCCGGTTGCACCCTCCCCGGTGCGCCCGGCGGGCATGATGTTCACCGCGTCCGGACCGCACGAGATGCCGCGGCCCCGGGCACTGTCCACGCAGGAGGTCGCCGCGACCGTCGAGGACCACCGCCGCGCCGCCGCGGGCGCGGTCGCAGCCGGCGCCGACGGCGTGGAGATCCACGGGGCCAACGGCTACCTCGTCCACCAGTTCCTCTCCTCCAACGCCAACGAGCGCACCGACCGCTACGGCGGTCCGGTCGACCACCGCATCCGCTTCGCCGTCGAGGTCGCCGCCGCCGTCGCCGACGAGATCGGCGCGGGCCGTACCGGCATCCGCCTGTCGCCCGGCAACCCGTACAACGACATCCGCGAGGACGACACACACGAGCTGTACCCGGCGCTGGTACGCGCCCTCGCACCGCTGGATCTGGCCTACCTGCACCTGGTCCACACAGGCGACGAGCAACTGCTGGACACCCTGCGGTCGCTGTGGCCGGGCACGCTGGTCCTGAACCGCGCGGGCGCCGACCTCCCCACCCGCGCCAAGGACATCGCCGACGGCCGGGCCGACCTCGTCACCGTCGGCGCGCAGGCGCTGGCCAACCCCGACCTGGTCGAGCGGGTACGCTCTGGAGCGCCGCTGAACACGCCGGACCCGGCCACCTTCTACAGCGGCGGCGAAACCGGGTACACCGACTACCCCACCCGCCACCATGCCTGAGGAGAAGCGATGAACGACCCCGCCTCCAGGCCCCCCGGCACGGCGCACGACGGTCGCCTCAGCTACGCCATCTTCCAACTCGCCCGCGCACACCGCGGCCACGCCGCCACCATGCTCCGCAGCATGAACCTGCACCCGGGACAGGAACTGCTGCTCATGCAGCTCTTCGACCGCGACGGCCAGACCCAGTCCGAACTCCTGGAAGCCGTCGGCCTCGACCACTCCACCGTCTCCAAGTCGCTGCGCCGCATGCAGGACGCCGGACTTCTCACCCGGGAACCCGCCGCACACGACCGGCGCGTCATGGTCGTCCACCTCACCGACGCCGGACGCGCCCTGCGCGAGCCCATCGCGGACATGTGGCGGACCCTGGAGGAGATCTCCGTACAGGGCCTGACGGCGGAGCAGATCGAGACGTTCACCACGACCGCGTACGCGATCGAGCAGTCGGTCAAGGACCGCGGTCAGCAGGTTCCGTCAGGCGAGTCCCGGCTGTGAGTTTCCTCGCCCGGTTCGGTCTCTGACGGGCACACCGGAATCGCCGGCACGGCTGGACGGCTGGACGGCTCAGACGCCGCCCACTCCGGTCACCGAGGCCGACGACCGCCAGGATCTGTCGAACCCGAACCCGAACCCGAACCCGAACTCGAACCCGAAGCCGATTTCGATCCCGAGTCGGCGTGGGAATCCTCGCGGGCCGGGATGGAGGTGCGGGTCAGGTCCTCGGAGATCCGCCAGATGCGTTCGGCGTCCTCCTCGCTGCGGAGCCGGGAGTAGACGGCCTGTTCGGCGGGCGCGCCCGACAGGTGCCCGAGGCCGCTGGGACCGTAGAGGCGGCCGCCGCGTGCGTCCGGCGAGGTGGCGGCCAGCAGGGCCGGGAGCAGCGCGGTCCCGACCGTCCCGAGGAGGCCGCCGCGGGCGAGCACGCGGATGGCACGCACCCCGGCGGTGTCCTTCGTCCGGCCGACCTCGGGGCGCGCGGCCAGGAGACTGGTGGGGGCGATGCCGGGGTGGGCGAGGTTGCTGGTGATTCCCCAGCCCCCGGCTCGGCTGCGTCGGTCCAGTTCGAGCCCGAACAGACCGAACGCGATCTTGGACTGGCTGTACGCCCGGCTGCCTCTGTAGGACCGTTCCCAGTTCAGGTCGTCCCAGTTGATGGCGTTCGCGTTCGCGTTCGCGCTGATGCTGATCTGCGAGGTCACGACCGCGTGTCCCGCGCGCAGGAGGGGCAACAGGTGTGCCACCAGGGCGAAGTGGCCCAGGTGGTTGCTGCCGAACTGCAGCTCGAACCCGTCTGCGGTGGTCTGCCGGCCCGGGGGAGTCATCACACCGGCGTTGTTGACGAGGATGTGGATCGGACGGTCCTCGCCGCGAAACATGGCTCCCAGCGCGGCGACCGAGCCCAGTGACGACAGGTCGAGCTCGCGCAGGGACAGGACCGCTTCCGGGTGCCGCTCTCTGATCTGCGCGACCGCTGCCTCACCCTTACGGGGGTTCCGGACGGGCATGACGACCTCGGCACCGGCAGCGGCGAGGCGGACCGCGAGGCCCAGTCCGACACCGTCGCTGGCGCCGGTGACCACGGCGCGTTTCCCCGAGAGGTCGGGAACCGTGATGTCCGGCTGTGTGCGTGCCATGTGCCGCTCCTGGTCGCTGGAAGGTGGATGCGGTCTCAGGTTGCGCCGAATCCACGGAGGTATCCACGGCCTGCCGATCCCAGGCCGGCCGGTCCGGGCTGCCTCGGCCCGAAGGGGGGATCGACAGGCCGAGGCAGCCGTCCGGCGCCGGTGGCAGGATGAAGGAGCGCTGAGACCAGGAGGAAGCAGCAGTGATCGATCGAGCCGGCCTCGCCGAGTTCCTACGCCGCCATCGGGAGTCGCTGCAACCTGAGGACGTCGGTCTGCCACGTGGGCAACGGCGCAGAACCGCCGGCCTGCGACGCGAGGAGGTCGCCACGCTCTGCCACATCTCCACCGACTACTACAGCCGACTTGAGCGGGAGCGCGGACCGCACCCCTCCGAGCAGATGATCACCTCGATCGCGCAGGGACTGCGGCTGTCCCTCGACGAACGCGACCACCTGTTCCGCCTCGCCGGGCACAACCCTCCGGCGAGGGGTGCGACCGGCGAACACATCGGTCCCGGCCTGCTCCGTATCTTCGACCGGCTCACCGACACCCCCGCCGAGATCGTCACCGAACTCGGCGAGACACTCCGGCAGACCCCGCTCGGCGTGGCACTCAACGGCGACACCACTCGATACAGCGGCCCGGCCCGCAGTATCGGCTACCGGTGGTTCACCGACCCGGCCGTCCGGTCCCTGTACCACCCCGACGACCACGCGCTGCACTCCCGCGTCTTCGCCGCCGGACTGCGCAGGACGGTCACGCTCCGCGTTCCCGGATCGCGGGCGGCTCACCTCATGGACCTCTTCCTCGCCCTGCGGACATCTCCGCACACATGACCACCGAGAGATGTGTCCCGTACCGCCTGACCGGACCCGAAGACATGCGACGGGCCGCGCGGTCGCGTCAGATCTGGTTCTCACCGCCGTCGACGTACAGGTTGGCGCCCATCATGTAGCTGCTGTCCGCGGAGGCGAGGAAGGCGACCGCCGCGGCGACCTCCTCCGGTCGTCCGATCCGGCCGATCGCGACCTCGGCGCCGAGTTTCGCCTTGAAGGCGGCCGCGTTCTCCTCGCCGACGAGTTCGGTGATGCCGGAGGTGTCGATCGGCCCGGGCGAGATCGCGTTGACACGAACGCCCCGGCTGCTGAGTTCGTTGGCCCAGGTCCGCGCGAAGGACCGGACGGCGGCCTTGGACGCCGCGTACGCGCCGAACGCCGGTGTGCCGTGGTCGGCGGCGCTGGAGGCGTTCAGGATCACCGAGGCTCCGTCGTTGAGGAGCGGCAGTGCCTTCTGCACGGTCAGCAGTGTTCCCTTGACGTTGACCGCGAAGACGCGGTCGAAGTCCTCGCCGGTGATCTGCTCCAGCGTCGCGAACGAGGCGGTGGCCGCGTTGGCGAACAGCACGTCCAGGCCCTGCCCGTGCTCGCGCACCGCGTCGTACAGGCGGTCCAGGTCGGCCGCGTCCGTGATGTCGCCCGGCACCGCGGTGACCGCGGAACCGATGGACTCCACCGCCTCCTTCAGCTCGGCCTCACGTCGCCCGGTGATGAACACGTGCGCCCCCTCGGCGACCAGCCGTGCGGCGGTGGCCCGGCCGATCCCTCGTGTCCCGCCGCCCGTGACGACGGCCGTCCTGCCTTCGAGTGTTCCCATGACGTGATCCCTCCATAGTTCTGTTCCGACCGGAACAGAATGAGACCGTAGCACTTCCGTTCCGCTCGGTACAGAAGGAGTATGATGCGAGGTGTGGAAGCTACGGGTAGGGCGCCGATCGGCCGGCCGCGAGGGTTCGACACCGAAGAGGCCCTGCAGCGGGCCATGGTCGTCTTCTGGGAACACGGCTACGACGGCGTCAGCCTGACCGATCTGACCCGCGCCATGGGAATCACCAAGACCAGCATGTACGCGGCCTTCGGCAACAAGGAGGACCTCTTCCGAAAGGCCCTGGAGCGCTACGCCGAGGGCCCCGCCTCCTACAGCGCCAGCGCACTGCGGGAGACCACCGCCAGGGACGTGGCCGCCGCCTACCTGGCCGGCTCCGTCCGGGCCTCCACCCAGGACGGCTGTCCCGCCGGCTGTCTCGGTGTCCAGGGCTTCCTGGCTGCGGGCCACCTCGGACCGAGCGCCGCTGACGCGCTCGCCGCATGGCGCAACGACAACCGGGCGCACCTTCGTGACCGCTTCCGGCGGGCCGTCGACGAAGGCGACCTGCCTGCCGGCACCGACCCGGACACCCTCGCCCGCTACCTCATGACCATGGCGAACGGCATCGCGGTCCAGGCGGCCACGGGCGCCACCCGCGACGAACTCCAGCGGGTCGCGGACGCCGCCCTCCACAACTGGCCACCCGCCTGAGCCGGACGGCGTCCTCGGCGCGACTCACGCGCGGCCCCGTGACGGGATCGGACGGTGAGGACGATCTTGCCCCGGAGGTGACCGCCGTCCCCACGGCGACTGGGCCGGGCCTCCGCCGGAGTGCCGCGTACCGTACCCTCTCGGTCGCGTCTGCGTCTGCGGCGGCGCCCGAACGCGGCCAGGCGCGCGGTCCCCGACCGTGCGCGGCGGAAACCGTGCTGACGGGAAGTCAGGTCGATTCGCGCACCACGAGTTCGTTCGGCATGATCACCGGGCTCGTGGGACCGCCGTCGATCAGGCTGAGCAGCAGGTGGACGGCGGCGGTCGCCTGGTCGGCCATCGGACTGCGCACCGAGGTGAGCGCGGGGCTGGTGTAGGACGCGGCTTCTATGTCGTCGAAGCCGACGACCGCCACGTCTTCGGGGACGCGTCGGCCCGCTCGATGGAGGGTGCGCAGGGCTCCGATCGCCATCAGGTCGTTGGCCGCGAACACGGCATCGAGGTCGGGATCGTCCTCCAGGAGCTGGTGCATGGCTTCGGCGCCGGAGACCCTGGTGAAGTCGCCCAGCGCCACGATGGAGCGACGGCCGGTGTCACGCAGCGTCCTGCGGTAGCCGTCGAGACGCTCACGCGCCTCGTAGAGTTCGAGCGGGCCGGTGATGGTGGCGATCCGGCGCCGGCCGCGCTCCAGGAGATGGTGCACGGCCAGTGCGGCTCCGCCGGCGTTGTCCAGGGCCACGTACGGGACGTCCTGTGCGGAGGTGCGGTTGAAGGACACGACGGGCAGCCCCTGCCGGGCCAGCGCGGCCGGCAGCGGATCCGTACCGTGCAGGGCGACCAGGAGCACGCCGTCCACATGCCCGCCGGCGATGTACTGCACCACTCTGGTCCGGCTCTGGTCCGATTCCGCGAGCATGAGCACGAGCCGCTTGCCCGCTGTCTCCAGCTCTCTGCTGACGGCGCGGACCACGGCGGAGAAGAGGGGATCGTCGGAGACGACCCCCTGAGGCGGGTCGGAGACCACCACGGCGAGGGTGTCCGTGCGGCGGGTGACGAGGTTGCGTGCCGCCCCGTTGGGCACGTAGCCCAGTTCGTCCACGGCCCGCATGACGACGTCCCGGATCTGCGGGGCGACCGTCGTCTCGCCGTTGATGACGCGGGAGACGCTTGATTTGGACACGCCCGCCCGGGCGGCGACCACTTCGAGAGTGGGACGTTTCATGCCCGTCCGTCCCCTGTGTCGCCGCCCTGGTTCGTGCGCGGCGAGGGTTTTCTCATCGGGTCGACCTCCGGCTCTGCGTCATGGCGATGCAAGCAGCGTATCCGCAGGCCGGGGCGGCACGAGCATGCCCAGGAGCACGTCTCCTCTCGCGCCCCCCACGTGACCTTCGGCATGCGGTGGAGGCTGTGAGAGACCGCTCCCTCCATGTGTCTCAGGTATTACGGCGTTGTTTTTTCGAGGTGAAAGGGCTCTTGACAGCGACTTCCAGTCGCTCCATCCTCCCCTTCAGGGAGCGCTCCCTCACCTCCCCCCACTTGAGGAGTCGCCCGTGCAACCGCCGCTGCGCCGCTTCGGTTTATTCCTTGCCCTCGTGGCCTCACTGCTCGCCTTCATCGCTCTTCCCGCTCCTGCCGCTCAGGCGGCGGAGGTCCTGCTCTCCCAGGGAAAGACCGCCACAGCCTCGAGCACCGAGGGAGTCTTCAGCGCCCGGAGCGCCGTCGACGGCGACCCCGGGACGCGGTGGTCCAGCGCCTTCGCCGATCCGCAGTGGATACAGGTCGACCTCGGGGCGAGTGCCGAGATCAGCCGGGTCGTCCTCAACTGGGAAGCCGCCTACGGCACCGCGTTCAGGATCGAGACATCGGCCGACGCGCAGAGGTGGACCGTCGTCCACCAGACGGCCACGGGTACGGGCGGCACCCAGAGTCTGGCCGTCTCCGGCACCGGCCGCTATGTGCGCATGTACGGCACGCAGCGCGCCACCGCCTACGGCTACTCGCTGTGGGAGTTCCAGGTGTACGGCACCGCCGGCGGTTCTGGTGGTGACACCGGCAGACTGCTCTCCTACGGCAGGCCGGGCGCGGCTTCTTCCTCCCAGAGCGACCAGAACTGCTGGGAGTGCACGCCGACCAGGGCTTTCGACCGGGATCCGGCCTCCCGCTGGGCCACGAGCCCCACCACGGGATGGACCGATCCGGGCTGGATCTCCATCGATCTCGGCGCGACGGCACAGATCGACAAGGTCGTCCTGCAGTGGGATCCCGCCTACGCCAAGTCCTTCCAGATCCAGGTCTCGCCGAACGGAACCGACTGGACGCCGATCTATTCGACCACGTCCGGCACGGGCTTCAAGCAGACGCTGGCCGTCTCCGGCACCGGCCGCTATGTGCGCATGTACGGCACGCAGCGCGCCACCGCCTACGGCTACTCGCTGTGGGAGTTCCAGGTGTACGGCACCGGTGGCGATCCGATACCCGCTCCGCCCCTGCCGAGTGACCCCGCGAATCCGCCACGACTGGTGTGGAGCGACGATTTCGACGGTGCCGCGGGCAGCAGGCCCGACTCCTCGAAGTGGAGGGCCGATCCGGGCACCGGGCCGAACAACGAGCTGGAGTACTACACCGACCATCGCAACGCCGCACTGGACGGGTCGGGGCACCTGGTGATGGAGGCACGCAAGGAGGCCACCGCGGGATCGTCGTGCCCGAGCGACCCGCTGAGCGGCAGCACCACCTGCCAGTACACCTCGGCGCGGATGAACACCGGCGCGACGTTCCAGTTCACCTACGGGCGCGTCGAAGCACGCATCAAGGTGCCCAAGGGCAACGGTCTGTGGCCCGCGTTCTGGATGATGGGCGCCGACTTCCTGACGGGCCGGCCGTGGCCGTACAACGGCGAGGTCGACATCATGGAAATCCTCGGCAAGGACGTGAAGACCGCCTACTCGACCGTCCACGCGCCCGCCTACAACGGCGGAGGCGGAATCGGCGCGCCGTACACACTGCCCGGGAACGCCGACTACTCCGACGACTTCCACACCTGGGTCGCCGACTGGAACAGCAAGGGCATCACCTACAGCCTGGACGGCCGGACCGTCTTCTCCCTCGACAAGGACCAGGTGGAGCAGACACGCGGACCGTGGATCTTCGACCACCCCCACTACATGATCCTCAACCTGGCGGTCGGAGGTGACTGGCCGGGCCCGACAGACGCCAGTACCCCCTTCCCCGCCAAGATGATCGTCGACCACGTGCGGGTCTACCAGTAGCCCCCGACGCTCGTCCCGTCGCCCCTGACGCTCGTCCCCGTCATCCCCGATGCCCGTGAGGAAGTGAGATGCGCAGACATCCCGTCCATCTGTACACACTGTTGGTGAGCGCTCTGGTGGTCGTGCTGACCGCTGCCCTGAGCCTGACCGTCTCGGCCCCGAAGGCGCAGGCCGCGACGGTCACCGTCCAGGCCGAATCCTATGCAGCCCAGTCGGGCGTCGCGCTGGAGGCGACCGCGGACACCGGAGGCGGACAGAACGCCGCGTTCCTCGCCGACGGCGACTGGATGCGCTTCGACAACGTCGACCTCGGCGTGGCCGGCCGGATGACGGTGTCGGCCCGGATCGCTTCCGCGGTCGGCTCGGGCACCGTGGAACTGCGTACCACCAGCGCGACCGGACCGCTGCTCGCCGTCGTACCGGTCTCCCCGACCGGCGGCTGGCAGAACTGGGCGACCCGGGCCACCGAGGTCACCACCCACCCCACCGGCGCACAGACGGTGTTCGCCGTGCTGCGCGGCACGACACCGGGCGACTTCGTCAACATCAACTGGTTCTCCTTCGTCGGCGAGGGGGGCGGCGCGGAGGCCGGGTGGGTCCCCGTCGACCAGGCCAAGTGGAACGCCCAGCTGACGCAGTTCCGCGCGATGACGCCGGCCGCGGTGCCCGCCGGTGTGGTCCGCGTCCCGGAGTTCAACGCCACCTGCACCTACAGTCACTCCAAGCCGGACGACCCCATCGTCCTGCCGGGCCTTCCCGGCGCGTCCCACATGCACAGCTTCTTCGGCAACAAGAGCACCGACGCGTTCTCCACGACCCAGTCGCTGCTGGCCAACGTGCCGACCAGCTGCACCCCTGCCAACGACCTCTCGGCGTACTGGATCCCCACCCTCTACGAGGGCGACAGGGCCGTCGAACCCGAAGGCATGATCGTCTACTACGGCTCCCGGCTCTCCGACCCCTCGGCGACCGTGCCGTTCCCGCAGGGGTTCCGCATGATCGCGGGTAGCGCCAAGACACAGACGCCCACCCCGGCGGGCTCACCGGGCCAGTTCTGGTGCGCGGGCGAGGGCGGTGAGATCGGCCGCAGCGCCGACGGCAACTGGCCGCGCTGCGCGCCGAAAGCCCACCTCACCCACCAGCTCGTCTTCCCCGACTGCTGGGACGGCAAGAACCTCGACAGTCCCGACCACAAGTCGCACGTGGCGTTCACCTACGACGGCAAGTGCAGCGGCGCCTACCCCGTCGCCATCCCCAACCTCTCCTTCGTCACCAGTTACCCGACCAGCGGCAGCACCGAAGGCTTCCGGCTGGCCTCGGGCATGGCATCGTCCATCCACGGTGACTTCTTCAACGCCTGGGACAACGCCGCTCTCGGGCACCGCGTGAAGGACTGCCTCACCCAGAAGGCCAAATGCAACTCCGCCGGCACGTTCTGACCCTGTGGTCGGCATGCGCCGTGGTCATGGCGCTGTCGGCTGTCGGCTGCACCGCGCAGCCGGCAGCCGGTACGCCGCCGACAGCCGGCGCGTCGCAGGCATCGGCCTTCAACGCGACCGACACCGCCTGGATCCTGTTGATGATCCCCATGACCGAGCGTGCGCGGGCCCTGACCGATCTGGCACCCTCCCGCACGGCGGACCCGGCCCTGACGGCGGTGGCGGCGAAGACCGGAGCGAAACTGCGCCAGGACCTGCGCCGCCTGCGTGCCGTGCTGCGGCTCTCGGGCGTCCCCGACACCCATCCCCACGAAGGGCACGACATGCCGGGCATGGTCAGCCCCGGCACCCTGGAGAAGGCGGCCGGCACGAACGGCCGTACGTTCGACCGTATCCTCACCGACGCGCTGCGCGCCCACCTCGCACAGTCCCGGATGCTCTGCGCCGGCGAGCGCACCCAGGGCCGGGCCGGCAAGGCGAAGGAACTGGCCGCGGCCATCGCGAAGAACACCGCCGAACAGAACTCCTGGCTGGACGGACTGCGCCCGGCGCAGCCCGCCGAGCCCGGCGCAGAGACCACCCGCAGCGGTGGAGGCGAGCTCCACGAGGGGAGGGCATCCCGAACGGTCGCGGCGTCATGGGCAGTTCGGCCCGGACGGCGCTGACGTCCCTCTGCTGTACGGCGTGACGCGGGTGAGCCCTCCGGACCGGCCGGACCGGGCTCACCCGCGGCGCGACCGCTCGGTCATGTCGCCGAGGCCGACCGTGTCCTCCGTTGTCCCCGGCACCGTGATCGGCGCGCCGCCGTGAAACCGTTGGTGCAGCCGGGTCAGCGGGCGGCGAGAGCCGTACGGAGGGTGCTGACGGCCAGGCCGATGGCGGCCTCCGCACCGTGGGTCTCGCGCAGCGCGTTGAGCATCACGAAGTCGTGGATGACGCCCTGGAAACGCACGGCGGTGACGGGGACGCCGGCTTCGCGGAGCTTGTTGGCGTACGCCTCGCCCTCGTCGCGCAGGACGTCGGCCTCACCGGTGACGACCAGGGCCGGGGGCAGGCCGGTGAGCTGCTCGGTGGTGGCGCGCAGCGGGGAGGCGGTGATCTCGGCGCGCTGCTTCTCGTCGGTCGTGTACTGGTCCCAGAACCACTGCATGCCGTCGCGGCGCAGGAAGTAGCCCTCGGCGAACTGGTGGTAGGAGCCGGTGTCGAAGGAGGCGTCGGTGACCGGGTAGAACAACACCTGCTGGACGAGCGCCACGTCACCGCGCTCCTTGGCCATCAGGGTCAGGGCCGCGGTCATGTTGCCGCCGACCGAGTCGCCCGCCACCGCCAGCCGGCCGCCGTCCAGTTCCTTGGACGCGCCCTGCTCGACGATCCAGCGGGCGACCGTGTAGTTCTGCTCGATGGCCACGGGGTAGCGGGCCTCGGGGGAGAGGTCGTACTCCGGGAAGACCACGGCGGCGCCCGCACCGACGGCGAGCTCGCGCACGAGCCGGTCATGGGTGTGCGCGTTGCCGAACACCCAGCCCGCACCGTGGATGTAGAGGATCACCGGCAGCGGTCCCCCGGCACCGGCGGGCCGGACGATCCGTACGCGGACGCTGCCCGTGGGGCCGCCGGAGACGGTGATCCACTCCTCGTCCACCGCCGGCTTGTCGATCTCGCCGGACTGGACCTCGTCGACGGCCTTGCGGCCCTCGGCGGGCGCCAGGTCGAACAGGTACGGAGGATTCGCGGTCGCCTCGGCGAAGGCGGCTGCCGCCGGCTCGAGTACGGGTACCACGGGTTCCACGGCGTCGGACATGTGTATCTCCTGGGCGGATCAAGAAGGTGGCCCCGCCGACGGACATCCCGGCGGGTGTACGGGGCGGCGGCGCTGAGCCCGCTCGGTCCCGGTTCCCACCCTAGGAGGGGCCGCGGAGACAGGTTGTCCGTCGGCGCACCGGCTCTGACCTGGCAGTGCACGGGGCGAGGACGGGGCTGGGACGGGACGCCCGTGCTCCCGGTCCCCGGACGCCGAGCGGCCGGCGCCGGGAGGGCTTGCCGCCGTGCACAGGAGAGCCCGCCGCCGTGCACGAGGAGAACGGTCCTCGTGCACGCAGGGAGCGGAATCGGACGCACGACACGCCTACCGTGGACGACATCGCCACCGGCACCACCCCTTCCGGTCCCTCCGCCGGCACGGGGCGGGCGTGCCGGACGGGGGACCGCTCAAAGGCCGCGGAGGCCGTCGAGCCGTTCGCGTGCCTCCGTGACGGCCCGCGGGTCGGCGTCGGCGTCCAGGGTCAGCACACGGGCGTAGACGTCCCGGGCCTCCGCCGGTCGCCCGGCATCGATCAGCACGCCGCCCAGATCGATCAGCCGACGGCTCTCCAGCGAGGTGTTGCCCGTGTCGTGACACATGCGGACCGCCGTCCACAGATGGACGAGAGCGTCGTCCCACTGTTTCAACTGGGCATACGCCACTCCCATGTTGGAGTGCAGTTCGAACCGGGTGATGTCGGCGACGTGCGGGTTGACACGGTCTCCCGCCTGCCACAGGAAGGCATGGGTGCGCCGGTAGGACACCAGGGCCTCCTCGGACTTTCCCTGTGCCATCAGACTCAGGGCGTGGCTGTGCATGCACTGGAGACTGCCGTGCACATCCCCTGCGGCCTCGAAGAGTTCGGCGGCCCTGACGATGTCCTTGCCGGACGTCACATGGTCACCGATCTTGCGGAAGGCCCAGGCGCGGTACTGGTGCGCCCACGCCTCCTGCTGCAGGTCACCCGCGCGCCGCGCGGCGGCGAGGGCCTGATCGGCACGGGCGACGCTGTCGTGGAGCCGCCCTTCGCACACGAGGAGCGCCCAGGCGTGGTAGTTGAGCTGGGTGGCTTCGAGCAGGGGATCTCCCAGCGCGTGCGCGGACCCGGCGGCGATGCCGAAGACCTCCGGCCAGTGCACCCAGGAGATCCACTGGTCGGAGAACCAGTGCAGCGCCTCGGCCACCTCCACCACCACGGCGTGCTCACCGGCCGTGGCGGCCCTGCGCAGCGCCGCGAGCCAGTTGGCGCCCTCGTCCTTCAGCCAGCGGCGGGCGAGGTCGGCCGAGGAGAGGTCGACCGTCCCCTGCCAGCCGGAGGGGAGAGCTCCGTGATCGGGCTCGAACCAGCGGCCGGCCACGATCGTGGTCCGCAACAGCCAGTCGTCCAGTGCGGCCGCCGCCCGGTCGACGGCCTCGGCGTTCTCGTCGGCCACGAGGCGGGTACGCGCGAACAGGCACAGCAGGTCGTGCAGCCGGTAGCGCTCCCCGTCCGAGCCCAGCAACCCCGCCTCGACCAGCTCTTCCAGGGTGTCCTCGGCGTCGAACATCTCCTGTCCGGTCAACCGGGCGGCCCCGGCGGTCCCGACGTCCGGACCCGCGATCAGCGAGAGCCGTCGGAACATCCGGGCCGCCGTGGGGGTGAGCTGGCGGTAGGAGAGGTCGAAGGCGGCGGAGACCCCGATGTCTCCGGTGGACAGCGCGTCCAGCCGGCGGTCCTCCAGCGCCAGGCGGTCGGCGAGCCTGCGTACGGACCAGCCCGTGCGGGTGGCCAGCCAGCTGCCCGCCACCCGCAGGGCCAGCGGCAGGTGTCCGCAGAGCCGGGCCACCTCCGCGAGCGAGGCGGGGTCCGCCACCGCCCGTTCGGCTCCGACCAGACCGGTCAGGAAGGCCGCTGCCTCCGTCGGCGTCAGCTCGCCCAGCGGGAGCCGGTACACGCTCTCCAGGCCCGTGAGCATGCGCCGGCTGGTCACCACCACCATTCCCGCGCCGGCGCCCGGCAGCAGCGGGCGTACCTGTCCCTCGTCGCGGGCGTTGTCCAGCACGAGCAGGCAGCGTCGTTCGGCCAGCAGCTGCCGGTACAGGCCGGGGTGCCCCTGCGGCCCCGTCCTCGCCAGGTCGCGGTCCGCCACCTGGAGAGCCTTGAGGACGATGAGCATCAGCTCGGCCGGTCCCGGCGGTTCCTCGTCCATGCCCCGCAGGTCGACCACCAGCTGCCCGTCGGGGAACCGGCCCGCCAGCTCCCGCGCCGCATGCAGCGCGAGGGTGGTCTTTCCCGTTCCGGGCGGTCCGGAGACCGCCACGGCCACCTGGCCCGGGTCCTTCGCGGTGCTGAGCCGGGCCGCGGCCGTCTCCGCGAGTTCGGTGAGGGACGCCATCTCCCGGGTCCGGCCCACGAAGTCGACGATGCCCCGGGGGAGGGCCCGTACCCCGGCGGGGGCGTAACCCGTGCTGCGCCCGGCTCTGGCGGTGGCCAGCAGCCGCTCCCGTTCGGCGTCGCCCAGCCCCAGTCCGTCCGCGAGCGCCGCGACCGTCCGCCGCTGCGGCGCGGTCCGCCGTCCACGCTCGAGATCTCCGATGCCCCGGACGCTGACCCCCGACGCCTCGGCGAGCCCTTCCAGGGTCAGGGAAGCGGCGACTCGCAGCTCGCGCAGCGCGACTCCGAACGCTTCACCGGCACCGGTCACTCCATGCTCCTCGCTCGACGTGCTCCCGTCGCTGCACCGAGCACGGTCACCGGAATTCTAGACACCGGAGGTACGCAGGCCACAGCCGGTCCGGACGTCCTTGCGCGCCCGGCGCCGGGGCACTCCTCGTCGGGCAGTGCGCTGGGGGAAACGGTCCGGTGCGCTGACCGGAAAGTCCGTGGCCGGGACCGGCATAACGTGGCTCCGAGGGGCGCTGGAGCCGCTGGAGGCGTTGCTGTATCGGCCCGTCCCCGGTGGGCGCACGGATGAATGGATGAACGGATGAACGGAAACCCTGTGCACCGGCTACTGAGCGACGCCGCTCGCACCCCGGTCCCGGCGAAGAACGGCCGGCACGGTCCGCTGCCGCTGGCTCCGGTGCTGGTCACAGCATCGGCTGCACCGGCAGCAGCGATCCGTGGACGGTCGGCAGCCGACGCCGCCGGGATACGGCTGTCGTCGTGAAGCCCGCCGGCGCCTCGGCCTGGGCCCCGCTGGCCTCCGGTGTCTTCCGCGCGCTCTGGATCGCCCAGCTGGTGTCCAACACCGGCACCTGGATGCAGACGGTGGGGGCCCAGTGGATCCTCGTGGGCCACAGCGCGGCGCTGGTGACGCTCGTACAGACCGCCTCCAGCCTTCCGGTCGTCCTGCTCGCCCTGCCCTCCGGCGTGCTGGCCGACCGCTACGACCGCCGCTCGGTGCTGGTGGCCGCCCAGCTCGCCATGCTGGCCGTGGCGACGGTGTTGACGGTATGCGCGTTCGAGGACGCGCTCTCCGCGCCGCTGCTGCTGTGCCTGACCTTCCTGCTGGGCTGTGGCACCGCCCTGATGGGGCCGGCCTGGCAGGCCGTTCAGCCGGAGCTGGTCGAACACGACCAGCTGGGAGCGGCCGCCGCGCTGGGTGCCGTCAACATGAATCTGGCGCGCGCCGTCGGCCCGGCCCTGGGAGGAGCCCTGGTGGCGGCGGCCGGAGCGGGCTGGGTCTTCGCCTTCAACGCCGTGTCGTACCTCGGCATCACCGTCGTCCTGCTGCGGTGGGAACGACCGCGCGAACAACGGCCCGTCGGCGGAGAGACGCTTCTGGCGGCCGTACACGCCGGCCGGCGCTATGTCTGGCACGCACCCGGCGTACGCCGGGTCCTGCTGCGTACGGTCCTGTTCATCCCCGGTGGTGCCGCTCTGTGGTCACTGCTGCCCCTGGTGGCGAGCCACTCCCTGGGACTCGGCTCGGGCGGGTACGGGCTTCTGCTGGGTGCGGTCGGGCTCGGAGCGGTGAGCGGCGCATTCGCTCTGCCCGTGCTCCGGCGGGTGCTGGGGGCCAACGGCATCCTCGCCGCCGGAGCGGCTCTCTTCGCGGCCACCCTCGCGGTGCTGGCGGTGACCCGCTCCCCGTGGATGGCGGCCGCCGCGCTGCTGCCCGCGGGCCTTGCCTGGATCGGCGTGCTGTCCACCTTGAACGCGGCGGTCCAGCAGCGGCTGCCCGGGTGGGTCAGAGCCCGCGGACTCGCCTTCTACCTGGTGGTCTTCCAAGGCGGACAGGCCCTGACGGCACCTCTGTGGGGCGCCCTCGCCGACGGCCCGGGACTGGCCGTCGCGTTGCTCACCGGCGCAGGACTGCTGCTGGCCGCCGCCGTGAGTGTGCGCCGGTGGCCGCTGCGCGGAACGGACGGCATCGACCCGACCCTCTCCGACCACTGGCCCTCGCCGCCCCTGGTGTTCGTACCGGGACCGGCCGACGGCCCCGTGCTCGTCTCCCTCACCTACCGGGTGGCCCCCGGCGAGCGGGCGGCCTTCACCGACTGCATGCGGCAGCTCGCCCGGTCCCGGCGCCGAACGGGCGCGCTCACCTGGGGCCTGTACCAGGACGGCCGGGATCCCGGCCGCTTCACCGAGAACTATCTGGTCGCCTCCTGGTCGGAGCATCTGGCCCAGCATCACAGCCGGCTCACGGCCACCGACCGCACCGTGGAGGAGCGTGCACGCCGGCTTCTCGCACCGGGCACGTCCCCCGAGGTGATGCACGCCTTCGACGCATCCGCCGGGCCTGTGGTCACCGTCACCGCGGACCGGGAAGGGGCGGGAACGGCGGAACCGTAGACCGACCTCCCTCCACCGCTGTGCCGCGTTTCTGCCTGCCTTCTGCCTGGAGTGCCGGACGCCGGACTGCTTGGCTGGTCGCAGCGGAGAACCGGGCCGCACCGTCGCTGCCCGGGCCCGTCGCGAGGACACCTTCCGCGACGGGACATCCGCACTTGCCCGGGTACGGCCGTCGCCTCTTCGAGGTGCCGAGCATCCGCCAGGTCCGTGCGGGCACGGGTGTCCGAGGTCTCCGCCGGTGTTGCACGGATGAGAGGAGAGCCGGATGAGTCCGGTGCTGACGACCGCTTTGGTGCCCGACGGACACAGACTCGCCTACTGGCGCCAGGCGGTCGAACAGGCGCTGGTGCCCGTGACCATCGCTCCGCGCGGCGATCGCCCTTTCGAAGGGCGCATCGTCACCCACCGTGTGGGAGCCCTGCGGGTCTCGGCCGTCGAAGCCGACGCGTACCGCGTCAGCCGGACGGCGGCTCACATCGCCCGCTCCCCGGAGCCGCTCGTGGCCATCGCCCTGCAGATGTCGGGTACGACGGTGCTCACCCAGGACGGCCGGCAGGTCGCCGCGAACCCCGGTGACCTTTTCGTCTGGGACACGACACGCCCGTACTCCCTGGACTTCCCCGAGCGCTTCTGCGCCCGCGTCGTCCACATGCCGCGCCACATGCTGGGGCTGCCGGACGAGGATCTTCGCCGCGTCGCCGGAACCGTGTTCCCCACGGACCGGGGATGTGCCGCGGTCCTGATGCCGCTGCTCGCCACGGTCGTCGCATCGGCGCACGCGTTCTCCCCGGCTGCCGCGAGCGGTCTGGCCAACGGTCTGACCGACGTGTTCACCGCACTGGTCGCCGAACGCACCGAGGACACGGCGACGGACGCCGGGAACACGCGGAATCACCTGGTGCAACGCGTCCGTGACCACATCGACGAGAACCTGGCCGATCCGGCTCTGTCACCGGAATCCGTCGCGAAGGCGAACCACATATCGGTGCGCTACCTGCACCGGCTCTTCGAGGGCGAAGGCGTCACCGTCAGCAGGCTCATCCAGCGGCGCAGACTGGAGGAGTGCGCACGTGAACTGACCCGCGGCGGACGGACCGTACCCACCGTCTCGTCCATCGCCCAGCGCTGGGGATTCGTCAACCCCACCCACTTCAGCCGCGTCTTCCGGGGGGTCTACGGCCTCCCGCCCCGCGAATGGCGCACCATGCGGCTGGCGACCGGGGAGACCGACACCCGGCCTGCGCCTACCGTCCTCGTACGCCCTCCCCGGCTTCCTGAGACCCCCGCACAGCCGACCCCCGCGGGCCGCCTGCCGCGCCTGTCCCATGAGTACGGCAACCGCTTCGGACCGCTCGCGGCACTCGACTGCGCCGGTACGGACGTGACACCGCTCAGCATCTGAGCGGTGTCACGCCGTGGCGTCACGTACGTACGTGAACACGTACGTACGTGCTGAACGGGCCCCGGCCGGCAGCCGTGCTCCCGGGGCATGCGAGCGCCGTGAGGGCCGGTTGGGGAACTACTTGACGACGGCCTTGACGGCTTCTTCGATGAAGGCGACGACCTCTTCGGGGTGGGCCAGCATGACCAGGTGCGAGGAGTCGACCTCGATGGTGGTCATGCCGGCGCGCTTGTAGCCGAAGCGCTCGACGTCGGGGTTGATGGTGCGGTCGGACGAGGAGACCAGGCCGAAGGACGGCTTGGTCTTCCAGGCGGCGGCCGGGGCGGCGTCGGCGAAGGCCTGAGCCGCGAGGGGGCGCTGGGAGACGGCGAGGACGGCCGCGACCCCGGGGTCGACGTCGGCGGCGAAGATGGCGGGGAACTTCTCGACGTCCACCGACACATCGGTGCCGGGGGTCTGCGCCCCCTCGATGGGGAACGGGGTGTACACGAGGGCCGCGGCGAGGTCGGAGTCGGGGAATCGGCCCTGGAGTTCGCCGAGGCTCTCGCCTTCCTCGAGGGCGTAACCGGACAGGTAGACCAGCGCCTTCACGTTCTCCTCCGCACCCGCGACCGTGATCACGGCGCCGCCGTAGGAGTGGCCGACGAGAACGACCGGGCCGTCGATCTGGCGGATGACCGAGGCGATGTAGGCGGAGTCGCCGATCAGGCTGCGGTTGGGCACCGCCGGAGCGACGACCTTCAGGCCGCGCTCGAGCAGGGCGGGGATGACGCTGCTGAAGCTGGAGGCGTCGGCGAACGCACCGTGCACCAGTACGACGGTCGGGGTCTCGGAGGGGGACATGACGGGGCTCATTTCTGTGGCGTGGTGAAAAGTGCGGCTTTGCACCGGAGGTACGTGGGCAAACCTAGGGTGCGTGCGCCCCCACCGCTTTGCTCTCTGCGCCCGACCGTGGTCCGCGAGCGCACTGGTCCACGAGCGCACCGGTCCGGACGGTGCCGGGTCGCGTGGCCGCGACCCGGCAGTCTTCCGTCGGGATCAGGTCGTGGTCGACGGTTCCTCGCGGAGGGCGTCGACCACCGCGCGCTCCAGGACCGCCGACGCGTGAGTCAAGGTGCCCTTCTTGCCCCGTGTGGTGTTCCTGACGAGATAACTCCGTTCACCCAGGTACTCCAGAGTGGTCGAGTCGAAGATCCAGGCGGTGCGTTCACCGGTCCGGGTGTTGTCGCGGGCGACGCCGACGCCGTGCCGCCCGGCCGCGTCCACCGCGTCGGAGTCCTCGGTCACGCCGGGGATCTTCGCCGCGGCCTTGTAGAGGGCGGCCGCGGTCCTCGGTGGCATCACCGTCTCCCGCAGCAGTTCGCCGATGGCGTCGAAGGCGTCCTGGTCCTGGTCCCGGTCCTCGGCCGGGGTGTCGCGCGAGTCCTGGTCCCGGACGATCTCGCTGCCGAGCCGCCGGAGCAGGGCGTCGGGGTCGGTGGGCAGCGAGGCCAGCCACGTGTATGTCGGCCGGCTGAGGCCCGCCGGAACGCCGACGGCGGTCTCGCCGTCCGGTACCCCGACCGTGATCGGGAAGTACGAGCCGTCCTCGTGGATCAGTCCGACATCGATCACCGGCTTCGCCTTCTGCGCCATCCAGACCTCACGCTCGCGGGGCCCGGTCAATTTCACGGGACCACCGAAATCACCGTCGTTCTGGGTCTGCAGCGTCTTGACGTACACGAACTGGTCCTCGTCGACCGCCTGTTCGCCGCTCTTCCCGGCGACCGAGGCGATCCGGTCGAGCAGCACGGCCGCGCCACGCGCTGCCGTGGTCCGGGAACCCGTGCCCGAGGTCGACGGCGCCGGAGCACCGTCCTGGCCGGTAACGGCGAGCGTGGTCAGCAGCACCCCGCCCAGGGCCAGACCGGCGGCGGGCAGCAGGACGGCGGGGCGCAGGAGGCGAGGACGGGGCCGAGGGCGGGGGCCGGGGCTGGGGTGTGCGGCGGAGCGGTCGCCGTCCTGGTCGATCAGACGCATCAAGGTGTCCTTGTGGTGGAGATGACGCCCCAGGGGCAGGTCCCGTTCGGCCGGGGCCGGCAACAGCCGGGCCAGTTCCTCGCGTTCGGCCCGCTCGGAGCCGGAGGTACGGTCGTTCATCGGGCTTCCTCCTGGATGGGCAGGGCCACGAACGCGGCCCTGCTCTCTACCTCTCCGCGGCCGGGGCGGGGTTCCCGGCCGGACCGGACCGTTTCTCCGGGACGTGTTTCCCGCGCGGAGCCGTCCGGCGGCCGGCCGAGTTCCCCGTCGGTGAGCCGGTGCAGCCGAGTGCGGGCACGGGACAGCCGCGACCGCACGGTGCCCACCGGGATGCCCAGAGCCTCGGCGGCCTCGGCGTAGTCCAGCCCGGACCAGACGCACAGGACCAGCACTTCGCGTTCCTGGCGGCGGAGTCCGCCCAGTGCCTGCCGGACCGCGGCGAGCCGCCGTGCGTCGTCGACGCGCCCGGCCGTGGCGTCCGCGATGTCCGCCACCGGTTCAGGGGCCGGGCGGCGGGCCAGGAAGGCCAGCCGCCGCCCGATACCGCGGTTGGCGTTGCGTACCTTGTTGGTGGCGATCCCGAGCAGCCACGGCCGCAGCGAGTCGCCCTCCGGCTCGACGGTGTGACGGGTGCGCCAGGCCGTCAGGAAGGTGTCGGACAACACCTCCTCGGCCGTCGACCAGTCGCCCGACAGCCGGTAGGCGTGGTTGTAGACCGCCCGCGCGTACTCCTCGTAGAGCGCGGCGAACGCCTCGTGGTCGCCCGCCCTGATCCGTGCGCGCATGCGCTTCCGATCTTCCTGTTCATCACATCTCACACCACGTACCTCTCCGGCAGCGCCGAGGGGTTCCGGTGACCCGCGCCACATCGCGCGGTCACTGGTACCGGGCGGTCCGACCGTCGACGGCCGGCGCCCCGGCACCCCGGAGACCTGTCGGCCCGCGGTCGACCGGTCGGACTCCGTCAACTCGCATTTCGGGTAGGACCCCTCCGGCATCGTGCCGTGCAGCCGGTCGGTGAGCCACTCGGCCGGCGACTGACCGAGCGAGGCCAGGGCATGCTCCGCGCAGCAGACAGTGGGGTCCCGGTCCCACATCTGCCCGTCGGCCGTCCTGAAGCCGATCAGCGCCCACATCGCACAGCCCCGGTCCATGAGCGGAACAATCCCCGGCGGAAGCGGGCTCTCGGGATCGGCGAAGTCGCCGTACGCCTCAGTGATGTCGGCACAGTCGCTGAACCGGTCGCCTGTGTCCGTCAGGGACACCACGTCCCATGTGCCCGGACAGCCGGAGACCAACTGCGCGCCGGGCGGCTCCGTGCACCTGTACGGGCTGATGGGCGAGCAGGACGACGGGGCGGGAGGGGGTCGCGGTCGCCAGTTCAGTGAGGGCGAGCCAGGCCCACGTCGTAGGCGAAGATGACGGCCTGTACGCGGTCCCGCACGTCGATCTTTCCCAGGATGCGGCTGACGTGGGATTTGACCGTCGACTCCGCCAGGTGCAGGTGAGCGGCTATCTCCGTGTTGGACCACCCCGTGGCGACGGCGGCTAGGACTTCGCGTTCGCGTTCGGTCAGGCCGGCCAGTTGTCGTCGCCGTTCGGGACCGAGAGCCGGAGAGCCGGGCATCCCCTGTGCCTGCGAGGTGGTGAACGTCTCGACGAGTCTGCGTGTCAGGCCGGGTGAGATGACGCAGTCGCCGGCCGCTACCGCCCGGATGCCGACGACGAGTTCCTCGGGGCGTGCGTCCTTGAGGAAGAAGCCGGCCGCACCGGCCCGCAGCGCCTCGTAGGCGTACTCGTCGAGGTCGAAGGTGGTCAGGACCAGGACCCGCGAGCGGCCGCCGGATCCGACGATGCGGCGGGTGGCTTCGATGCCGTTGACGCCGGGCATCCGGACGTCCATCAGGACCACGTCGGGGCGCAGTTCCGCGGTCAGGCGGACGGCCTCCTGGCCCTGGGAGGCCTCGCCGACGACCGCTATGTCCGGCTGGGCTTCGAGGAGCATGCGAAAGCCCAGCCGTTGCAGGGTCTGGTCGTCGACGATGAGGACAGTGGTCATAGCGGGTGCTTCTCCGTGACGGCGCTGGACAGGGGGCGGGAGGTGCTGAGGACGGTGTGGACACGCCAGCCGCCGGCGGGGGTCGGACCGGCGCTGATACGGCCCTGGTAGAGGGCGGCACGATGGTGCATGCCGACCAGGCCCTGCCCGCTGCGCCTGCCGTGCCGTTCGCTGTCCGCCGCGCGCGGCGGGCCCGTGTCCTCCACCGTGAGGTGTACCGACTCCCCGTTCCGGTGCAGGTCGACGGAGACGGTGGTGTCGGCGGCGGCGTGCTTGAGGGTGTTGGTGAGGGCTTCCTGCACGATGCGGTAGGCGGTGAGCTGGAGGCCGGGACTGAGCGGTGCCAGGTCCCCGTCGGTGCGCAGGTCGGCGGCGGGACCGGCGGCGCGGACGCGGTGGAGCAGCGCGGGCAAGTCCTGGAGGGTCGGCTGCGGGGCGAGCGGGGTCGTGTCCCTCCGCGTCGCGGGGATGTCGATCACGGCGAGCAGGCGGCGCAGTTCCGCGAGGGCCTCCCGGCCGCTGTCGCCGATGAGGTCGAGAGTGTCGGCGGATTTCTCGGAGCGGGTTCTGGCCAGCGCGGCCGCTCCGTCTGCCAGGCCGATGACGACGGCCAGGGTGTGGCCGAGGATGTCGTGCATCTCGCGGGAGACGCGGGTACGTTCCCAGGCCGCGGCCAGGCGTGCCTGCTGGTCCCTCTCGGTCTCCAGGGCCACGATGTAGGCCTTCGCCAGACGTCCGGTGAGGGCCAGTCCGGCGCAGGCCGTCACGGCGAACATGGCCAGCAGCGTGATGGTTTCGGGGCGCTTGGCGTGTTGCAGCTGGCCGCTTCCCCAGAACGCCGTGATCCACAGGACGAGTTGGACGGCGGTGACCGCGCAGGCGAGGACCAGGTGGCGGTGCCTGCCGTAACGGCCGACGTTGTAGAGCGCGACGATCCGGGCCGCGTCGGCGCCGTTGAGGACGTTCAGCGGCAGCGCGAGGACGGAGACGGCCGTGGTGATCGCGAACACCGGGCCGGGACGGCGTTCGCGCCACAGCAGCGGGACGGTGTACGCGAGGGTGAGGACGATCTCGCCGGGCAGATGGGCGCGGTTGGCCGGGTTGAGCAGGGAGGGCAGTCCGAGGACGGCGCAGAAGACGGGCACGGTCCACCGCCGCAGCTGGGGGTGGTCGTGGTCGAGCATCCGCCATGCGGCCAGTCCGCTGATGATCGACACGGTGACGCGGTGGTCGGGGTCGCTGGTCAGTGACCGCGGAAGCCGGGACACGTGAGGTGAAGTGCCGGGGGAGGGTTCGTCGTTGCTCGGCTCGGTCATGGCAGGTCGGGGCTTTCTCGCTGTCCGGGCCCCGGGGCCGCCCGCCGGCCCCGGGGGTCGGGCCGGTGGACGGAGCCGAGGCGCGTGCGGTGTATCGGGTCTACCGGGGTGCGTCTACCCGAGAGGGGCGGGCGCCGTCGGCTCCTGGTCGCTCCGCGCGGGGGTGTGCGCCGGGACGTGTGAGTGACGGTCTCGTTCGGCCAGGGCGTGGCGTAGCTTCTCGCCCTCCACGTCGACGTTCGGCAGCAGGCGGTCGAGCCGGCGGGGAAGTGCCCAGGCCCGTGCGCCGAGCAGGGTCATCACCGCGGGGACGAGGGTCATGCGGATGACGAAGGCGTCGAAGAGGACCGCGGTGGCGAGACCCAGCCCGATGGATTTCACCAGAGCGACGTCATCGAGGAGGAATCCCGCGAACACCGAGATCATGATGACGGCGGCGGCGGTGACCACGCGGGCGCCGTGGCGGAAACCGGTGACGATCGCTTCGGTGGGATCGGCGCCGTGGACGTACGCCTCGCGCATCCCGGAGACGAGGAACACCTCGTAGTCCATGGCCAGGCCGAAGACGACACCGATCAGCAGGATGGGCAGCAGGCTGACGATCGGAGCGGTCTCGTCGACGCCGAAGACGTCCTTGAGCCAGCCCCACTGGAACACGGCGACCAGTACGCCGAGGGTGGCGGCGACGCTGAGCAGGAAGCCGGCCGCGGCCTTCAGCGGGATCAGGACCGAGCGGAACACGAGGAGCAGCAGGACCAGCGCGAGTCCGACGACGATGGCCAGGTAGGGCACCATCGCCTCACCGAGCTGGGCGGAGACGTCGATGGCGAGCGCCGTCGTGCCGGTCACCATCACGTGCGCGCCGCTGTCCTGCTCCACCGCGTCGCTGCGCTCGCGTATGTCGGCGACCAGGTCGACCGTCTCCTGGCTGGTGGGCGAGCTGCCCGGCACGGCGGTGATGAGGGCGACGTCACCGGCCTCGTTGAAGACCGGAGGCCGTACGGTGGCGACGTCGTCGAGGCCGTCCAGCATCGCGGAGGTGCCGGTGGCCGCCGCCCTCGCGTCGTCGCTGTCGCGGGCGTCGACGACGACGGTGAGCGGACCGCTGAAGCCCGGCCCGAAGCCCTTGCCGAGCGTGTCGTAGGCCACGCGCTGGGTGCTGCCGGGGGCGGCCATGCTGTCGTCGGGCAGGGTCAGCCGCAACGACAGTGCCGGTATGGCCAGCACGCCCAGGCCGACGACCGAGGCCAGCAGCATCTTCCAGGGATGGCGGGTGACGAAGCGGCCCCAGCGAACGCCCGTCGTGACGCGCCGGCCGTGCTGCTCGGCACGCACGCGGCGCGTGGTGAGGCGGCCGTGGGCCACGCGGGTACCGGTGAAACCCAGCGTGGCCGGCAGGAGGGTGAGCGCGACCAGCACGGCGACCGCGATGGCGAAGGCGGCGGCGAGGCCCATGGTGGTGAGCATCGCGATGCCGATGACGCTCAGACCGGCCAGTGCGATGACGACGGTCAGGCCGGCGAAGACCACCGCCGAGCCCGCGGTGCCCAGGGCGCGCCCGGCCGCCTCCTCGGGCTCGTGCCCCGCGCGCAACTCCGTCCGGTAGCGGGAGACGATGAACAGGGCGTAGTCGATGGCCACCGCCAGACCCAGCATGAGCGCCAGGGTCTGCGCGTTGGAGGCCATGTCGACGAACGACGAGGCGACGGTGATGGCGCACAGGGCGATGCCGACACCGACGACCGCGGACAGCAGCGGCAGTCCGGCCGCGACCAGCGAACCGAAGGTGATGACCAGGACGAGGGCGGCGACCAGCAGACCGATCAGTTCGGCTGCGTTGCTCTGCTCCTCCTCCAGCACCGCGTTGCCGCCCAGACTGATGTCCAGGCCCGCCCTCCCGCCCTTGTCGGCCACCTTGTGCAGGGCGTCCGACGCGGCGGGGGTGATGCCGGCCTGCGGGACGGCGTAGGTCACCGGGGCGTAGGCGATGCTGCCCGATGAGCTGACCAGGCCGCCGCTGAAGGGGTCGGTGACGCTCGCCACCTGCGGCGCCTTGCGCAGATCGGCGACCAGCGACCTCACCTGCTGCTTGTGCGTGGCGGACGTCAGCTTCCGCCCGTCCGCGGCCTCGATGACCACACGGGCCGTGGCGCCGGAGGCCGAGGCTTGCGGGAACTCCTTCTCCAGCAGGTCGATGGCCTGCTGCGACTGGGTTCCGGGAAGGGTGAAGTCGTCCGTCGTACTGCCCGACACGCTGCTGACGCCGATGACCGCGGCGACGAGCACCGTGATCCATGCCAGCAGCACCGGCCGGCGTCGCCGGAAGGCGAGCCGGCCGAGCCGGTAGAGAAGGGTGGCCACGAAAATTACTCCCACCAGGAGGAAAACGGATGTGTGAGGGCGGGCCCGACAGGCTCCGTCGATGAACCTAGGAGTCGCGTGCGGCCGAAATGAGCTGCGTGAGGACGAATCTGCGCCCGGGGCGGTACCCCGGTACCGGGCGCCGTCCTCCTCGAGACGGACGTCCCGGGTCTCAGCCGGCCGGGTGAGTGGCGAGGAGCGCTGCGGTCGCCTCCCACAGCTCCCGCTGCACGCGTGGGTCCCGGCCGGGCTCGGGGCACTCCAGGGGACGGGCGTCGCGCGCGGAGAAGTAACCGCCGCTGGTGCCCGAGAGCGCCGGGTCGACGGCGAGCCGCACGATGATGCCGGCGCCCTTGCGGGGATCGCCGATCTTCAGGGTGTTCAGCACCCGTTGCAGGACGGCGGAGCCGGGCAGGTCCCGGCCCAGGCCCGTGGCGTTGAAGCCGGGGTCGCAGCAGTTCACGGTGACCTTGTCCGCGTCCAGGCGACGGGCGAGTTCCTGCGTCCACATGATGGTCATCAGCTTCGTGAGCCCGTACAAGGACATCGACTCCCGGCGGGTGTAGGAGTCGGTGCGGCGCAGGTCCTCGGCCGGAGCGATCGTCTTCGCCTGCCGGGACGCCCCGGAGGCGACGTTGACGATCCGGGCCGGCGCACAGGCCCCCAGCTTCGCTGTCAGTGCCTCCGTCAGGACGAACGGGCCGAGGTGGTTCACGGCCGTCATCTCCGCGAACCCCTCGGCGGTGACGCGCTGCGCGAAGGCGTGCAGGCCCGCGTTGTTGACCAGGACGTCCAGGCGCGGACAGCGCGCGGCGATCTCCTCTCCCGCGCGATGTGCGTCGGAGATCAGGCCGAGATCGGCGTGGAAGACGTCGACGGGCTCGTCGGTCACCGCCTTGAGATCGTCGACGAGGGCTTCCGCCTTGCTGCGGGAGCGGGCCACGGTGCCGATGCGGTAGCCCCGGCGAGCCAGCTCGAAGGCGGCGATCCGGCCCAGTCCGGAGGTGGCTCCGGTGATCACGGCGACGGGACGGTCCATCGTGCGACTCCTTTTATGAGGTACCTCACGAATATGTTGTGCGAGGATACCCGAACCATGGAGCAGCACGAAGCAGTGACGACCGGCAGCACCCCGGAGCAGGTGGGACTGTCCTTCCTCACCCTCGCGTACGGCCTGCGCGAGCGGGTCGACCGGAGCATGATGTCGACGGCCGGTCTGTCCCTGTCCCGCACCAAGGTCCTTCAGGCGCTGGCCGGCCGCGGCGCGCTCCACCAGGCGGAGCTGGCCGCCTCCCTCGGCCAGGCGCCGCGCTCCGTCACCCAGATCGTGGAAGGCCTCGAGCGCCTGGGCCTGGTCGCCCGGACCGGCGACCCCGAGGACCGCCGCCGCAAGACCGTCTCCCTGACGGACTCGGGCCGCACGGCACTGGCAGCCGCGGAACAGGCCGGAACGCAGGCGCTGCGCCACTGCTTCGGCTCGCTCGAACCGCAACAGCTGGGCACACTCGACGCGTTGCTCGTGCACCTGGACATCGCCCTCACGGACGGCGACAAGGCCGGCTGACACGCTTTCCCGCCGTCGAGCCGCCCGGCGGCGATGTCCGCGGGCGGTGGCGTCCCGGTCGTGCGCGAGTGAGCCCGGTGCGTTGTGGCCGTTCCTCGGTCGCGGGACCGGCGTCCTTCACTTTTTCGCCGCGTACGGCGAGGCCCTCGGCGATGCCCGCGCCGGGGCAGGAGGCGGCGTAGTCGCGTTCGGTGGTGCCCAGGCCGCTCATGGTGTGGGTGGTGACCGGGTGGACGGTCCTGCTGCGGAGGCGGAGGCCGAGCGCTTCGGTGAACGTCGTCATGATCATGGGCGCTCGGACGTTCCGGACGGAGCCGGCCGGGAGGACGGTGCCGTAGCCGTCGGGGGAGGGCAGGCGGTCTTCGGCGGCCGGGCGGGCGTCCGTGTCCTGCTGGCGGACGTCGCGCCGGACCACGACGCCATGACGCTGCTCGACATGACCGCGCCCGCGACCACGCCCGGCCGGGAGGCGGAGCGGCGCTGAAGACCGCGCGAGCGATCAGGGCGCACACCCCGCTGTCACGGCGCGAGCGATGTCGTCGAAGAGCGCGGCGAGGACATGGTCCGCCTCTCACCGGTCGTCCGGCACCGCATCGACATGCTCGGCCGGTACTCCTTCCGCTTCCCGATCCGCCCGGCGGGCCGCGGCCGTTGCGCGGACCGGCCGCCGCCGATGACGGGTGAGCGGGGGGATCAGCCTCTGGCGATGCGGTCGAGCCACTCCGTGAGCAGGCTGCGCTCGCCCGCGGTCAGTGCGTCGCTCTGCGGGAGGACGGCGCGCAGGGCGATCGCGGCACCGGCCGGGCCGGGTGCCACCGGGGTGGGGGTGTCGGTGGTGATCGCGGCGATGACCGCCTCCCTCGCCATGTGGGACACGGCGGGGTCCCGGTGGGCCTCGGGGGTGGCGATCAGGGCGAGGGTCGTACCGCTGCCGACGGCGTGGACGAGTTGCGCGGCGCGTTCCTCGTCGATCCGCAGTCTGCCCGACTCCGCGACCCGGTGGATGTGGGCGGCGAGGATCTCCATCGCGGCGAGGGCCGCCGGCGGGACCACGCCGGGGCGGGGTTCGGCGTACATGAGGGCGTACAGGGCCGGGTTGGCGAGACCGAAGTCCACGTTCAGGTTCCAGCCGGTGCGCAGATCCTCGACGGGGTCGCCACTGGGCCTGAAACCGGATTTTCCGTTCAGGTACGTCGTGAAGCCGTGCGCGGCAACCGCGTCGAGCAGGCCCTGCTTGTCCCCGAAGAGGCGGTAGATGGTCGGGGCCTGGACGCCGGCCGCGGCGCTCACCGCCCGGGTCGAGACCGCCTCGCGGCCGTTCTCGGCGAGGAGCCGGGCTGCGGCGGTGATGATCCGGTCACGGTTGCTCTCGACTGGGGCGGGGTGATCGATCTCCATGTTTCCAATGCTAACGGATATGCGTTAACGGATTTGCGCGATGAGTCGATAACGTGCTTTCGTTATCAATGGAAACGGCGGTGGCTGATGCCGGTCCGCAGCACATGCCGCCGCCATGCAGAGCAATGCCCTTCGGAGGCTCCAATGATCGTCGTCACCGCTCCTACCGGCCAGATCGGCCACCAGGTCCTCAGCACGCTCCTGGACGGCGACCGGCCGGTCCGGGTGATCGCCCGCGATCCCTCCCGTCTGGCCCCGCAGGTGCGTGAACGCGTCGAGGTCGTGCAGGGGTCGCACCGCGACCGCGATGTCGTCGACGAGGCATTCGCCGGTGCCGACAGCGTCCTGTGGCTGGTCCCCCCGGACCCGCACGCCGACGACATCCAGCACCACTACCTCGACTTCACCCGCCCGGCCTGCGCCGCGATCGAGGCCCAAAACGTCAAGCGGGTGATCGGCATCACCAGCCTGGGCCGCGCGTACGGCAAGCACGCCGGGCTGCTGTCACCCGCGTTCGCGATGGACGAGCTGATCGAGGGCACCGGGGTGGACTACCGGGCACTGGCCATGCCGTTCTTCATGGAGAACCTGCTCAACCAGGTCGAGGCGATCAGGAGCCAGGGGATGTTCTTCATGGCGAACTCCGCAGACCGCCCGCTCGCGACCGTGGCCACCCGCGACATCGCCGCGGTGGCGGCCGGACTGCTGCTCGACGACTCCTGGAGCGGGCAGGGCGGTGTCCCGGTGATCGGCCCCGACGCACTCTCCCCCGACGGCATGGCGGAGGTCCTGTCCGAAGTGCTGGAGCGGCCGATCCGCTTCCAGCAGATCGGCGGCGAGGCGTACAGGGCGACGATGACGCAGTACGGGATGAGTGACGCCTGGGCGCAGGGCCTGGTCGACATGGCCATCGCCCAGAACGAGGGCATCTACGACGCCGAGCAGCGGGCCCTGCGGTCCGCCGCCCCGACCGGCTTCCGCCAGTGGTGCGAGGACGTGCTCAAGCCGGCCGTGTCGGCTTGATTTCGGTTGCCGGGGGTGACTCGACGAGGGGTGCCGCCGGGAGCGGGCAGGCCGGCCGGGACCCTGGAACGGGCCGGGACCGTCGGCGCGTCGTAGCCGCGCTCAGTGCGTCAGCCGGGCCGGGCGCTCCTGAACGGGAGGCCGCGAGCCGTCCAGGACCGCCTGGACGGGGAGGCGCTCTTCGAGGGTGTGGCGGTGGATGGCGGTCAGGACGGCCGGGCCGGCGGCGGTGATGGTGACGGTGATGCCGGTCAGGTCGAGGGCCTGGCAGATGCCGAGCAGGGTGTAGAGGCTGGCGCTGTCGCAGTAGGTGACGCCGGTCAGGTCCAGGGAGAGGCGGCCGGGGCGGACGGGCTGCGCCACGAGGCGCGCAACCGTCTCGCGCAGGTCGGTGGAGGTGGAGGCGTCCAGTTCACCCGTGAGGGCGACTACGGCGACAGCCCCGGCCGGCTGATGCTGTGTGATCAGCAGGCGGGGCTCGAGAGGTTCGGGCATGACATTCCCTTGGGCCTGACGACCCGCCTCACTGCCGAAGCGGATACCGACATTTGAAAGATACCCATCTTCGGCCGGGACCAGTATCCGGCCACCGGCTACGAAGAACGGCCGGCGACGTGGAGCACCGGCATCGGACTGCCGCACCGGTCCGCACGGCCGGTGCCGGTGATGGCCTGTGCTCTTTGGCCGGGACCGGCGTTCGATGTCCCAACGGGGGAGCGGGACACGGACCGGGACCGGATCCTCTCCGGCGCACCCGCCGGTGAGGGCCGTCGGGTGCGCCGGGACCAGCAGGAGTTCCGGTTCAGCCGGAACCGGAGCCGGAGCCGGAACCGGAGCCGGAGCCGGAACCGGAGCCAGAGCCGGAGCCAGAGCCGGAACCGGACGGCCGGTGTCCGGGGCCTCCGAGGGCGTAGGCCGTAGTACCGTAGTACCGGCGATCATGAGGAGCAGGGCCGTCCACGTGGCCGTCGTGGTACCGGGCGGCTGCAGCATCCAACTCACCACCCGCATCGGCGTACTTGTGGCCGGCGGGACGAAGAAAGACAACGCCAGCCACGCGAACGGCAGCGTCCACGCGTACCGGGCGCCCGCCAGAGCCGCGCCCAGGGCCACCGACCCCAGCAGTCCCGCGCTGTCCCGGGCGACGAACGCGGTGGTGGCCAGGTCCTCGCCCATCGTCTGCACGGTCAGCGGCACGGCGCCGACGACCGTGCCACCGAGCAGAACGTGCGCCGCCCTGCGGGGCGCCCAGCGGATCGCGGCCGTACGGTCCAGCGCGAGGTCCTGCCCGCCGAACCCGACCGAGACCGCCATCGCCCCCGCGGCGAGTACGAGCATGCACGGCCGTGGATCCCCGGGCCCCCGCCGCCGTCCCGGACCAGCGCCCACACCGCCACCGCGCTGATCACCACCACGGTGAGCGATGCGGGTACCCGGCGCGAGCGCACGTACAGCATCAGCCATCTCACCGGGACCCACCGCCCTTCAGCGCCTCGAACGCGTCGCCTTCGCAGGAGAGCGCGGACGCGCGCATCGCACCGATCCGTGCGAGCTGCTCGGCGCGCAACAGCGCCCGCAGTTCCCGCCAGACCGGGCGAGCCTCGGCGTCGACCTCGCGGCGCGCACCCGCCGACCCGGTGCCGGGCAGCGGCTCGAGGTCACCCAGCACCCAGCCCACCGCGACGGCCTGCGCGAAATCATCGTTGCCCTCGAAGCCGGCATCCGCGCCTGAGTCAAGGACCGGAACGAACACCCCAAGCCGTTCATCTGGACCAAGACGGCCGAAGAGATCCTCGGCTCCCTCGCCCGCCTCCGCCGACGCCGGCGCGTCACTTCACGGGCATCATTCTGCCCGTCGGGACGTGATCAGACTTTAATTCCGAACAGTTTTTCCGCGTTTCGGAACGCAATTTTTTCCTTGGCTTCACGCGGCAAAGCGACTCCCCGGAACCAGTCGGTTTGAGTTTTCATATCTGCAAACGGGTAGTCGGTTGCGAACATCACTCGATCCACACTTACATACTTCAGCAGGAGATCGAGCAGTTCAGTCTGGGGGAATGCGCTGGTTGTGAACCAGAAATTGTCATGGAAATACTGCTCGAACGGCTTGTCCAGGCTCTTCCTGGTCACTTCGCTCATCTTCTCCACGACGCGTTCGTAGAAGAACGGAAGGCCCTCTCCCATATGGCCGATGATGATCTGGAGCTTGGGGTACCTGTCGAATACTCCTGAGGTGATCATTCGGAGGCACTGAGTAACGACTTCCTGGTGCCATCCATATGCAGAGATGCTGAGAACCTGGTCCTGGAACTCCTTCTGATATTCCGGCCGCATATTGCTGTAGTAGATTTCGAAAACCTCGTCGGGCGGCAGGCCCGGATGGATGTATATCGGCACGTCAAGGGCTTCGGCGCGCGCCAGCAGGGGGTCGAAGTCGGGATTGTCGAGGAATTTCTTTCCGATGATTCCATTGGTCAGGCATCCCAGGAAGCCATCTTCCCGAACTGTGCGTTCCAGTTCGTCCGCGGAGGCCTCCGGATTCTGCAGAGGCAAGGTTGCAAACGCCTTGAAACGCCCCGGATGGGCGGCCATCGGTCCATCGACGAGCAACTTGTTGAGGCGATACGCAAAATCGATTCCCTTCTGACCTTTGACATTCTGCACACCTGGCGTATGTGCGGAGAGGATTTGAACGTTGAGTCCTGCCTCATCCATTGCACCGATGCGGCGCGGGCCGAGCTCGGCAAGACCGGTGTCCTCGAGGAACAGCCTGTCGTTCAGCACCATCAACTCATGGGTGGAAAAGGTCTCTTCCGTGCCGATGAAGGGCAGGTCCTGGTCCCGCTGTGAAAAATCCGTAGTCTCGTTCGACGCCGCGCGGGAGGCAATGGCATGCGTGGACAAGCCGGCCCCGATGCCAAGTGCTGCCGTGCCGGCCAGAAAGCCGCGGCGTCCCGTCGTGAGGCGCTTCGGAGGGGTTGCGTCGGATTTCATCTCGGTTTCTCCTCAGGTGTTTGCGCGGTGCGGTATCCGTGCGACATCCGTCTGCAAGACACGACGGGTTACCTCGCTTATCCGGATGCCTACTTCCTGCCGACTTCCTACCGAGCGAACCTGAGACGAACGTTAATACGGCCGCTCAGGCCGGTTGGCCGAACCAGGCGCCCGACGCACGCACCAGCGTGGTGGCGTCGACGTCCACCCGGTCCGTGCGGGCGGTGACGGTGTTGACCTGCCCGGTCCACGCGGCCGCGGCGTCGCGGACCTCCGCGCGGTCGACGAGGTCCAGCGGGAGTCCGCAGCCAGGTGCATGCGACGCGAGGTGGGAAACCGCAGGTCGACCGCAATGTCGTCGCCGCGGTGAACCGGCTGAAGGTCACATCGCATGCGCGCCTGATCCGCAATGACGAAGGCATCCTTCGGACCGCCCGCGGGCACCACGGCGACGCTCTAATCCTGACCTCAGGTTGATCGGGGACAATGAGCGGCGAAAGCATCGACTGGAGGGGGGCGGGCCGGCGTGCGGATCATGATCGCGGATGACGAGGCGGCCATCCGTGAATCGCTGGAGCGGGTGCTCCAGGTCGAGGGTTACGACACCAGCACCGTCGCCAACGGTTTCGCCGTGCTCGACGGGGTCGGTGGCGACGCGCCGGATCTGCTGCTCCTCGACGTGATGATGCCCCGCCTCGGCGGGTTGGAGACCTGTCGGCGGTTGCGGGCCGCGGGCCGGGATCTGCCGGTGCTGATGCTGACCGCCCGTGACCAGGTCTCCGACCGGGTCGCGGGGCTGGACGCGGGCGCCGACGACTACCTGCCCAAGCCGTTCGCCACCGAGGAGTTACTGGCCCGGGTGCGGGCCCTGCTGCGTCGGCGCACGCCGACCGACGAGGAGTCGCAGATCCTGTCGTTCGCCGACGTCGGGCTCGATCCCGACAGGTTCGAGGCGTGGCGTGGCGCGCGGCCGCTGCGCCTGACCCGGACCGAGTTCTCCCTCCTGCAGGTCCTCGTGAGCAACGCGACCCGGGTCGTGACCCGCGACGCGCTGTTCGAGGCGATCTGGGGCTTCGGCATGAGCTCCACCGCCAACAACCTCCAGGTGTACGTGAGTTACCTGCGCCGCAAGATGGAGGCCGAGGGTGAGCCGCGATTGATCTACACGCTGCGCGGCCTGGGATACACATTGCGGGAGACTCCTCCGTGAGCAGGCACGCCGGCCGGGAACCGCGCCGGCTCACCCGATGGTGGCGCCGGCGCTCCCTGCGGGCCAGGCTGACGGTGATCGCGGCGACGGCCATTGCGGTCAGCGTGTTCGCGGCCTTCCAGGTGGCCAGCGAGCTACTGGACCGGGAGCTGCAGGAGAGCGTCGAGAATCAGCTGCGCGCCGACTCCCGCGTCCTGGCGACGAACGCGGAGCGCGCCGGTCTGGCGCAGGTCGAGCTACCGCCGTATCCCGGAGCCGGTCGGCTGGTGCGGGTCATCCTGCCCGACGGCTCGATCCGGACGCCGGCCGGCCAACCCGCGCTGCCCCCGGTCAGCGAGGACGCCGGGCGCGTGGCGCAGGGCGCGTCGGCCGGCCTGATGGAGTCGAACGACAGCGACGACGACGGCTACGTCATCTGCACGCTGCGGGCGGGCGGCGGCGCGGTCCAGGTGGCCCACGTCGTCGACGACAGCCCGATCAACCGGTTCGGGTTCGGCATGCTGCTGATCGGGCTGCTCTGCGTGGTCGGCGGTGCCCTTGTCGGGCGGACCGTGGCGCGGACCGGGCTGGCACCGATCGACCGGCTGACCGCCGCCGCGGTACATGTCGCGCACACCCGGGAGCTGGACGCCGACATCCCGGACGAGGGCGGTGGGGAGATCCGGCGGCTGATCCAGTCGATCAACGACATGCTCGCCGCGCTCCGGGACTCCCGGCGGGCCCAGCGGCTGCTCGCCGAGGACGCCGCCCACGAGCTCAAGACCCCGCTCACCAGCCTGCGCCTCAACGCCGAACTGCTGATCCGGCTCGATCGGCGCGGCACCCTGGACAGCGCACTGCCGGCGGAGAGCCGGACCCGGCTGCTCAACGACCTCGGCGCCCAGGTGGCCGAGTTGAGCACCCTTGCCGCCGAGCTGACCGACCTGGCGCGCGGTGACGTCAGCGACGAGAGCACCGAGGTGCTCGACCTCGCCGATGTGGTGGTGGCCGCCGCGACCCGGGCGCGTTCCCGCCTGCCCGACATCGAGGTCGCGCTCGACGTGACCTCTGTGTGGGTGAGCGGGCGTCCCGCTGCGCTCGAGCGGGCGGTGCTCAACCTCATCGACAACGCCGGCAAGTGGTCCCCCGGGGACCAGCCGGTCCAGGTCCGGCTCCGTGCCGAAGGCGCGTCGGCGGTGCTCGAGGTCGACGACGCCGGGCCGGGCATCGACGCCGCCGACGTACCGCGGGTGTTCGACCGGTTCTACCGTGCCGACAGCGCCCGGGCGTTGCCGGGATCCGGTCTGGGGCTGTCGATCGTGCAACGGGTCGTCGACGCCCACGGCGGCCGGGCCGCCGTCGCCCGCTCCGCACGTGGTGGCGCGCTGCTTCGGGTCGACCTTCCGGCCGCGGCCCCGCCCGTCCCGATCGCTCGGCTCACCGCCGGGGAGGACACCGCGGCACGCTGACCCGCCCCGGCGGCGCGGCGCAGGACAAGGGACGCCGGCCTTCGGGCATGGCCCCGCGCGGCTCACCGTCGGGGCAGGACACGGTGCGCCGACCCCGGCCCCGGCCGCACGGCGCAGGACCGAAGGGCGGCGACTGCCGGGTCCATGAAAAAATCCGGGACGGGCCTGGGGCCCCGTCCCGGATCTCGTCCGTACCGCCGCGCTCACCGTTGCAGCGCGGGCTCCTCCTCCTCGTCGGCGAGCGACTGTTGACCCTCCGGCAGCTCCGCCGCTGGACGGGACAGCCGGCTCGGCCACCAGATCCGCCGGCCGATCAGCAAGGTGAGGGCGGGCACCAGGACCGACCGCACCAGCAGGGCGTCGAGCAGCACGCCGAAGGCGACCAGGAACCCGACCTCGATCAGCATCACCAGCGGAAGTGTGGCGAGGACCGCGAACGTGGCCGCCAGGACCAGGCCTGCCGAGGTGATGACGCCACCGGTGGCCGAGAGGGCTTTGAGCATGCCCTCTCCGGTGCCCAGACGCACGGTCTCCTCCCGGGCCCGGCTGGTCAGGAAGATGTTGTAGTCGACGCCGAGCGCCACCAGGAACAGGAAGGCCAGCAGCGGCACCGAATAGTCGATCCCCTTGAACCCGAGGATCGTGTCGAAGACGAACACGCTGCCGCCGAAGGCCGCGGCGAATGAGACGACCACGGTGGCCATCAGGACCAGCGGGGCCAGGATCGCGCGCAGCAGCAGCCCGAGGACGATCAGGACGACGGCGAGCACCAGCGGGATCACCAGCTTCTCGTCGCGCTTGGTGGTCACCTCGGTGTCGAGGTTCTCCGCACTCGGCCCGCCGACCATCGCCTCCGCCCCGCTCACCGCGTGCACGGCGGTGCGTACCCGCTTGATCGTGTCGTACTCCGCGACGGTGTCCGGCGCGTCCTTCGGGAACACGGAGATGTTGGCCCAGCCACCGCTGGTCTGCTCCGGGACGGCCAGGGCCACACCGCGCGTGTCCTTGACGATGTCGAGCACCCGCTCCTGGTGCGCCGGCCGCGTGAAGATCGTCATCGGCTGGCCGCCGAGCTCCGGGAAGTGCTGGCGGAGAACGGTGAAGCCGGTGACCGACTCCGGCGCGGACAGGAACTGGTCCTGCTCCCGCAGGGCGCCGGTGTTGCCCGCCAGCCCGAGGGCGAGCACGCCGAGGACTCCGAGCGAGCCGAGCGTCGCCACCCACCGGCGGCGGCTGATGGCGGTGCCGAGCCGTCCCCACAGCCCCGGCTTCTCCTCCACGGCCGTGCTGAACCGCGGGACGGCCGGCCAGAAGATCCGCCTGCCGAGCACCACGAGCACCGCCGGGAACAGCGTCAGCATGGCCACCAGCGCGCACAGGATGCCGGCCGCACCGATCGGGCCCAACCCGCTGGTGCTGTTCAGGTCCGCGACGAGCAGGCAGAGCAGGCCGGCGACCACGGTGGCCGCGGACGCGACGATGGCCGGCGCCGCGCCGCGCAGCGCGTGGACCATCGCGACCCGGACGTTCTCATGGTGGTGCAGTGCCTCCCGATATCGAGCGATGAGCAACAGCGCGTAGTCCGTGCCGACGCCGAATACCAGGATCGTCAGCAGCGCCGAGTTCTGGTCGTTGACCACAATGCCGAAGCCCTTGACGAGCAGGTAGACGGTCGCCATCGAGGTCAGTGCGGCCGCGCCGACGGCCACCAGCGGGATGATCCACAACACCGGGCTGCGGTAGGTGATGATGAGCAGGAGCGTGACGACGACGATGGTGGTGAGGAGGACCTGCACGTCGATGCCGTTGAAGACGGCCTCCATGTCGCCGTCGATCGCGCCCGGTCCGGTCACGTCGAGTTCCAGGCCGGAGGGGCGGTCCTTCGCGGCGTCACGCAACAGGCCGACGAGGTCCTCCGGTGCGCCGTAGGCCGTGCTCACCTCGAGGGTGAACATCATGGCCTCGCGGTCGGTGGAGGGGCTCGTCGGTGAGCCCTCGTCGTCCTCGCCGGCCGCCGCCGTCCCCTTTGGCGGGTACCGCTCGGCAAGGGTGTTGTAGTGGCGCTCGACCGTCGCGCGGTCGGCGTCGGTCATGCCGCCGGCGCGGTGGTACACGAAGACGAACGTGTTGTCGTCACCGCCGGGGAGACTGTCGTCCAGCACCGCCACCTTGGTGGACTCGGCACCGGCCGGCAGGGTGTCCACGGCGCTGTCGGTGGTGACCGAGCTCAACTTTCCGCTCAGCGGCACCATGCCCGCCGCCAGCACCAGCCACAGGCCAATCACCAACCATGGCACCCACCGGCCTGCCAACCGACCGGCCGGCGCTTCCCCGGACGGCGCTGCGTCGACTGCCATCACTAGCCTCCTACATACGGGTTGCTTCGCTCATCTGGACGCCTCCTTCCTACGGAGCGAACCTGAGACGACTGTTAATGCGGTGCTCAGGCCGGTCGGCCGAACCAGGTGCCCAGCGCACGCACCGGAGTGGTGGCGTCGAGGTCCTGCCCGGTGGGCAGGGCCCGGGCGGCACAGCCGTCGGGCCGGATGAGCAACGCGTCGACGTCCACCCGGTCCGTGCGGGCGGTGACGGTGTCGGCCTGTCCGGTCCACGCGGCCGCGGCGTCGCGGACCTCCGCGCGGTCGACGAGGTCGGGCAGGAGCCCACGACTCCCACGCAGCAGGTCCGCCGACCGGGTCACCGCGGTGACGACGTCCGGGTCGGGCCGCTCCAGCGTCAACTCCATGTCCGTGCACAGGGTGCCGACGAGCCGGTGGTCGTCGCCCGGGTCGTACCGGACGTCCACGCCGGCGGGCATGTCGGCGACGTACCGGTGGGCGTCGTCGAGGGCCATCAGGCCGGAGAACATCTCCCACAGCGCGCTCGTCTGCGAGTCGGGTCGCAGCAGGGCGATCTGGGCCCGGGTGTTCCGCAGTAGGCGCGCCGCGACCGGATGCCGTTCGGTGGTGTGTGCCGAGGATGTCCTCGCCGTCCCAGCCGCATGCCACGGCCGCGGGCTTCCAACCGAGGTTCGCCGCGTCGACGATACCGACGTCGAGTCCCTGGCCGCCGACCGGCGCGTACACGGGGCCGCGTCCCCGGCCAGCAGGACCCGGCAGGCCCGGTACGTGATCGCCTGCCGCGCGGTGTCGATCCAGCGGAGCCCGGACAACATCGTGGTGATCGTGACATCGGTGCCGCTCACCCGCCGGATGCTGTCCTGCAGCTCCTCGACGGTGAGCGGCTCGACCTGCCGCGCCGGGCCGCCGAATTCCACTGCGGACATCCGGCTCACCCCCGAGCCCGTGCACGTACACGCCGTGCGGCGTGCAGTGAAATCCTGGCCGCGGCTTCTCCTGGTCCACCATGTCGACAACTGCCGTCCGACCGGTGACGCTCGCGTCGGTGACCGATCCCCACGACCGTGTCCAGGCCGTACAGAGCAGTCGCCCGAAACCGCAGCCGCTGCGCCAGACCGACCGGGCCGACGCCGAACAGCCGCAGAGCGACGCGAGCCGTTCACCCTGACGAAGTCTCACGTGGAGGAAGACCGCCTCCCTCGCCACACCCTCCCGAACGCAACCTCTACGAGCCCTTGCCGCTTCAACCGGCCGTACGATCGCCGCCTCGGCCCCGGGCGGCCAGCCGGTTCACGGTCTTGGGCCTTCAGGAATCCGCGGACCTGTCGGCTTCTGCTCCTCACCGTGCCGGTGGCGCTGGTCTCGCCGGCCCGGGCGACCGCGCTGCCCCGTACCCGCGGGACGGCAGGCGGCACTGCCCGTGCCGGCCGTCGGCGGAGCCGCGTGCGGTCTTCTCGAGCGGGCCGTCCCTCCTACGCCGTGCTCGGCTCGTACGTCCAGCGCAGCAGGGCGCCGAGACCGCCGACCGGGATGTCGGCGTCCTCCTCCGACGCCTCGGAACCGCCCGAACCGTCCGAGGTGTTCAGCGGATCCGCAGCAGGGACGACCAGCACGTCGGCGGCCGTGACGGCGGCCGAGCGCAGCAGCGCGTCGTCCGCGCGTACGGAGACCGGGTCGCTCTCTCCCAGGGTCTGTGCGTCGGTGCGGCGCACCGCGACCTGGTCGGGCTGCGCGCCCACCCACGTCTCACGAGCCAGGTCGGACCCGTCGGGCCGGACCAGCAGCGTGTCGATGCGGTGTTCACGTGCCGCTTCCACCACGGCCGGGACGCCCTCGACCGCGTCCGTCGGCCGGTCGGTGCCCACGCGTCCGGCGCGGAAGCGGTCCAGCGCCTCCTCGACGCGACGGCGGGTGTGCTGGTGCCGGGCCTGCTCGACGGCCTCTTCCAGGGCGGGGGAGGAGGAGCCGGCGGCGCGGCCTCCGTGCTCGGTCTCCACCGTGACCGCGCGGACGGCGTCGCCGAGCCTCTCGTGCACCGCCGGTCGTTCACGGGGATCGCCGACCAGCACCACCAGCTCGGCGCCGCACTCCTCGTACGCCGCGCCCAGCGCTTCGGCGATCTCGCCGGCGTTGTGCTCCCAGGTGTTCTCCACCTTGAGCTGGAAGTGCCGCTCGGACCAGTCCGCGGAGGCGGTGCGGTGGACGGGCCACTGCTGTCCCTCCACCCGCCCGGCATCCCGCGGTCCGGCCGCCCCGCGCACTTCGAAGTCCGCGCCGGTGCGGTCGATGTAGGCCACGAGGCAGACGGGATCCTGACCGCACAGTTCCAGCAGCGGCGTCAGCCGGGGAAGGGGCGCCCAGCACACGATCTGGCGCTGCGGCGGCCGGGCAAGACGATGGCTGAGGACCACCTCGCCGTCGGCGGCGAAGACCACTCGTCCGGCAGGGTCCTGCGCGGGGCTCATGCCGGTCAGAGCGTCGCCGACCGCCTGCGTGGTCGCCGCGTCGGCGCCCTGCTCCTCCAGCGCCCGGCAGGCTTCGCGTACGGACAGCTCACGCCGCTTGGCGCCCGACTCGTCGTTCTCGCCGGGATCGAAGTAGACGGTGGCCCAGGGGCCGGGCCGGTCGAAGAGTGGTTCGAGGAATGAGAGCTGCATGTTTCCTCCATGTTCGGCACGGTTCGTCACGTCGAGTGCCCGAACGGCGAAGAGGCACACCCTCGTCCCACCGGGCGCACACGCCCCGCATCTCCGTGCCGGGTCGTGGGGAAGCACCTGCGCGCGGACGGACCCGATCGGCGAGGAACTCGTACGGCTCACCACAACCGCCCGGCCGTCGCACCGTTCACCGACCGCGGTTCGGGGTGGGGCGGTGGCTCACTCCGCCTGGCGGCTGTCTCCGGCGGCGGTCACGATCTCGGTGACGTTCGCGTACGTGCCGCTGTCCGGCAGACGCCGCGCGGCCTCCAGTACGGTGTCCGGCGCGTGGTGTGCTTCAAGGACGTCCAGCACCGTCTGCCGGTCGGCCGGGAAGACGGCACCCTCCAGGTGGCGCGCCATTTCCAGACGCAACGACTCCCTCTCGGAGTCCGCCCGGGCCCGGTCGCGTTCGGCTCCCGGCGGGGGCACCGGCCCGCCCGGGTCGACACGGATGTCGTCGTCCGCCGCGGGCTCGGGGTCGTTCCCCTCCTCCACGTGTGTGTGCTGACCGGACCGGAGATAGCCCTCCAGCTCGTGCTTCATCTCGTCGTCCTTACGGGGACCGACCGGGTTGCTGCCACGCTCCATGTGTGCGCACCTCCGCTTGTCCGGATGGCTGCCCTTGCGAGACCGGGTGGGACCCGGCGGGCTCGTACGTCCGGCGCGGCAGGGCGCCGGTGCCCCAAAGTCTGCGCACCTCTCCACCGCACCGCCACCCGGTCGGGTCCGGCATGCCCGTGGTCGCCCTTCCCGCCCCGGGGCGACCGGGACGGTGGGCGTTCGCCCGCTCCCGGGCCGTCCGCCTCCTGGCCGGACCGCAAGCGGCACGCGGCCCGTCCGCACGGCGGCCCGTGCGTCCGGGCACCGTCCTTCGCCCGTGTCGGCTGTACGGGTGAGCGGCCGGCCGTGCCTGTGAGACCTGGTGGCGCGGATGGGAGACATGGGCACGGGGTGCTCTCCGGCGCCCGTTTCCGATCACCGGCCGGCGTCCGGGCCATTCCCGGGCCGGCTGAAGGGAGCAGTACCGATGTGTAGACGACTGATGACCACCTCCGTCATGGTGGTGGCGCTGTCCGGCATATCCGCGCCGTACGCGTTCGCCGCCGAGGTGGGCGCGCAGGACGAGATGTTCACGCTCCAGGCCCACCAGGGCAACCTGACGGAGATCGCGGCAGGACACGATGCCGGGAAGAACGCCACGACCGAGTGTGTGCGGCACATCGGCAGCGCCTTGGTGCGGGACCACTCCAAGCTGGACGCGGATCTGAAGACGCTCGCGGGCAAGCTGCAGGTCACGCTGCCCGGCTCCCCGTCCGCGCAGCAGAAGAAGGAGCTGGCCGCCGTACGGGCGAAGGCCGGCGGCCCCGCGTACGACGCGGCGTGGCTCACCGCGCAGGACACCGCGCACCGCAGGACGCTCGCGCTGATCGACAAGGAGCTCATGTCGGGGAAGAACCCCGAGGTCGAGGCCGCCGCCCGCGCCGCCCGTCCGGTGGTGGCGATGCACCTGGACATGGTCCGCGGCGGCACCTGTCATCCGGCCGAGGACGCCGGAACGGTCCGGGCCGGTGACGGAGGCTACCTGGCCGCCTCCGACGCCGATGCCGACGCCACCCTGGCCGGTGACGCCCCCCGTGACGACTCCCTGGCCGCGACCGGGGTCCTCAGCATGGCCGGCGGCCTCCTCGCCGCCGGAGGAGCCGCCTGGTCCTGGCGCACCCGGCGCCGCTCCGCCCAGCGGCGCTGAACCATGGCACGCCACCGGTTGGCCACCCTGCTCACGATCGGATGCGGACTGAGCGCGGTGGCCGCCGGATGGCTGCTTCCCGGCGTACCACGACCCGGCCCGGCGGACGCGGGCCTGCTGCCCGCCGGGGTGCGCGGTGCGGCCACCGGTGCCGTGTCGGCCGCCTCGCCCCCGACCCGCGTCCGCGGACCGAAGGGCCTCGACGCCGCCGTCGTACCGGTCGCGGCGGGAGCCGACGGGACCCTGGCCCTGCCGCAGGGCGTGCGCACCGGAGGGTGGTGGGCGCTGGGAGCCGCCGTCGGCGCCTCGCGGGGAACCGCGCTGATCGCCGGACACGTGGACACCCGCGAGGACGGACTCGGGCCCTTCGCCGCTCTGCACCGGACACCGCTGGGCGCCCGTGTCGAGGTGGCGGGAGCCGACGGGCGGGTGCGCGTGTACCGGGTCGCGGCGCGGCGCACGTACCGGCAGGAACGGCTGCCGGCTGATCTCTTCACCGACGACGGCCCGCACCGGCTGGTACTTGTGACCTGCGCCGGGCCCTACGACCGGGCGGCCGGCCGGTATCAGCGCAATCTCGTCCTCTACGCCACGCCCGTCGCACCGGAAACCCCGGCCGACCAGACCTCCGGTCCCCGGGAAGGTCCACGAAACGGTACCCGGCACCCGTGAAGCCGGCCGGGACAGGACTCCGCTCCAGGGCGGAACCGGTCGGCCTCCTCCTTCCGGCCGGGGACATCGTTGTCGCCCTCACTCGCAAGGGGGAGTACCGAATTACCCGTCATGGACGAGGAAGCGGCCTCGGACGGGAGGTGAACTGAAGTGAGTACTTCCGTTCACCGCCCCGACAGACGAGGAAGCAATGCCCACACCATGGAGCCGCTCCGACCTGGCTGACGCCCCCGCGGCCCCGAAAGCCGGGGTACGCATGACCGGTGTCACCAAGAGGTACGGACACGGCGCGTCGGCCGTGACCGCCCTGGACGCGGTCAGTGTCGGTCTCGCCGGCCACGCCTTCACGTCGGTCATGGGTCCCTCGGGCTCCGGCAAGAGCACGTTCCTGCACTGCGCCGCGGGACTCGACCGGCCGACCTCCGGCACCGTGCACCTGGGAACCCAGGACCTCGCCGGCCTCACCGAGACACAGCTGACGCAGCTGCGGCGCACCCGGATCGGCTTCGTCTTCCAGGCGTTCAACCTGCTTCCGTCGCTCAGCGTCGAGCAGAACATCACTCTGCCCCTGCGGCTGTCCGGCGCTCGCGCCGACAGGGACCGGCTGGCGGAGGTCACGGCGGGCACGGGGCTCACCGGGCTCCTGCACCGACGGCCCGCGGAACTCTCCGGCGGCCAGCAGCAGCGCGTGGCCATCGCCCGGGCCCTGATCACCCGCCCCGAAGTGATCTTCGCGGACGAGCCGACCGGTGCCCTGGACCCGGACACCGCCCTGGACATCCTGACCCTGCTGCGGCGGGCGGTCACCGACCTGCACCAGACGGTGGTCATGGTCACGCACGACCCGGCCGCGGCACAGCACGGCGACCATGTCGTCTTCCTCCAGGCCGGGCGTGTGGTGAGCCGTATGGACCGGCCGACCGCGGACGCGGTGCGGGGCGTGCTGTCCGGGCTGCGAGGGCGGAACTGATGCTCCGTCTCGCCCTTGCCACACTGCGGACCCGCAAAGGCGCCTTCGCCGCGACGTTCCTCGCGCTGCTGCTCGGCTCGGCCGTGGTCAGCGCCTGCGGAATGCTGCTGGAGTCCGGCCTGCGCTCCACCGTGCCCCCGGAACGCTACGCCGCCGCCCCCGTCGTCGTCTCCGGCAAGCAGGAAGCCGAACTCCGCGTGAAGTCCGCGGACGGCTCGACCTACGAGAGCACACAGCCGCTGCCGGAACGGGCCGGGCTCGATCCGGCCATGGCCTCGAAGATCGCGGCGGCCGACGGCGTACGGTCCGTGGTCGCCGACCGCGCCGTCACGGTCCGCCTCGTCACCACCGGCGGCCGGCCGGTGGCGGGGCACAACGGCACCACGCCCCAGCTGCACACCTGGAGCGGTCTGTCCCTGGGCGACTTCCGCCTCACCGCGGGCCGGGCGCCGCGCGGCCACGGCCAGGTCGTCGTGGACTCAGGCCTCGCGGCCCGCGCCGGCGTGGGCCCGGGCGATTCCGTGCGCCTGATGACGTCCAGCACGCCCCGCACCGTCGAAGTGACCGGTCTGGTGGGCCTGCCCGACGGGCGGGCTCCCCGGCAGTCCGTGCTGTTCGCCGCCGACTCCGCCGTCGACGCCCTGACGCCCCGTACGCCCGCCGCGGTGTACACCTTCGGTGTGTTCCCGCGCTCCGGAACCTCGGCGGGAGAGGTCGCGTCGACGGTCGGCCGCGTGGTGGACGACAGGGACATCAGCGTCAGCAGGGGGCTGGACCGGGGCAGGGCGGAGTTCGACGACCTGGCCGCCGGCCGGGCCAACCTCGTCGAACTCACCACCGCCATCGGCGGCAACGTCCTCCTGGTCGCCGTCTTCGTCCTGTGCGCCACGACAGCGCTGGCGATCCGCCACCGCAGGCGCGAACTGGCGCTGCTGAGGGCCGTCGGAGCCACCCCCGGCCAGCTGCGGCGCATGATCCTGGCGGAAGCCGGCGTGGCCGGCGCGAGCGCCGGTGTCCTCGGATGTCCCCTGGGCATCGGTGTGGTGCACTGGCTCGGCGCCCGGTTCGCCGGCCACGGTCTGGTCCCGCCGGACTTCACGCCCGTCGTCGGCCCGCTGCCGTTCCTCGTCGCCGTCGCCACCACGGTGCTGACCGCACTCGTCGCCGCATGGTTCGCCACCCGCCGCATCACGCGCATCCGCCCCACGGAGGCTCTCGGCGAAGCCGCCCTCGAACCCGACCGGCTGGGACGCGGACGCCTGATCACCGGCTGGATCCTGGTGGCACTCGCCGCGGCCGTCTTCGGCCTGGGTCTCGGCTACCGGGCCGACTTCCTCACCCTCGTCGGGCTGGCCAACTCACTCGTCCTGGTCCTCGTGATCGCGGTCGCCGTCCTCGGCCCCGCCCTCACCCGCCTGGCCGTGCGGTTGCTCACGCGCCCCCTGCGGGCAACGGGCGTGACCGGCTGGCTGGCGGCGGCCAACACCGGAAGCCAGGCGAGCCGTATGGCCGGCGCCGTCACGCCTCTGGTCCTCGCCGTCTCCTTCGCCGCGACGGTGGTCTTCACCCAGACCACGCAGCTGAACGAGTCGGCCGACCAGATCCGCCACGGCCTCGTCGCCGACCATGTCCTCACCGCACCCGCCGGCCTCTCGCCCGACCTCGCCGAGAAGGCACGCCACGTGCCCGGCGTGAAGGCCGCGACCGGCGTCGTACGCAGCAAGGTGGTCGCAGTCGGGTCCCTGCTCGGTGAGGAGGAAGCGGTCTCGCTCAGCGCGCAGGGACTGGATCCCCGTGCGCTGACCGCCACCGTGGACCTCGATCCGCGCGCGGGCTCCCTGTCCAGGCTGTCCCCCCGCACCGTGGCCATCAGCAGGACCACCGCCTCCTGGCTCGGCCTCGACGTCGGGGACCGGGCCGATCTGCGCCTCGGTGACGGCACCCGCTTCACCGGCGAAGTGATCGCCGTGTACGAACGGGGCTTCGGGTTCGCCGACGTGACCTTCGACCACGACCTGCTGCTGGCCCATACCGGCGACCGGGTCGACCGGTCGGTCCTCGTTCGCTCGGCACCGGGTGCGGCCGGCACGGACAAGGCCCTGGGCGAACTGGCCGCGAAGTACCCGGGCGCGGCCGTGTCCGCAGGCCTGGCGACGGACACCCAGGTCGCCGAACAGCGTGCCACCGCCTGGGTCAACTACCTGGTCGTGGCGGTCATCATCGCGTACACGCTGATCACCGTCGTCAACACCCAGGCGATGAACACGTCGACCAGGCACCGTGAGTTCGCGTTGCTGCGGTTGACCGGGACGGTACGCCGGCAGGTCGTCGCCATGATGCGTCTCGAGAGCCTCGTCGTCGTCCTCACCGGCCTCTGCCTGGGCAGCCTGCTGGCAGCCTTCCCGCTCATGCTCGTGGCGATGGCCGTGACGGGAGCACCTTGGCCGAGCGTGACGGTTCTCGGGTACACGGCGATCGCCGGGATCGCCGCGGCGGCGACGATCGCCGGCACGATGCTGACCGCGCGCCTCATGCTGAGGGCACGGCCCATCGAAGCGATCGGTTCCAAGGAGTAAGGAGCGAGGGGACCGGCGGAATCGAGGAGGAACACCCGCCGGACCAGGCTTGTGCGCAGGCCCGCCGTCACCCAGGTCTCCCGGGGTGACGGCGGGCCTGCGCGGGAAGCGGCGCGGGAAGTCGCCGACCGCGCATGACCGTCGCGCGGTCCCGTCGAAGCCGGCGACGGTCAGGACGAACCGGGCTGCTCGGATCGCGGGCGGGACCGCGGAGGCCGGTCGTGTCCGGCCGGAGCCGTCGAACGCGTGCGGTGGCCGTCCACGGACGGACCGATGCGCAGCTGCAGCATGACCGCGAAGCGGACCTCGGGGTCGTGCAGATCCATGGCGCCGACCTCGGACACCCGTCGGAGGCGGTAGCGGAAGGTGTTCGGATGGACGTACAACGCGCTGGAGGCCGCGGTGATGTCACCCAGCGTGTCCAGCCAGGCCTGCAACGTCTGTGTCAGCTCGGTTCCGTGGTGCGCGTCGTAGTCCCGCAGACGGGTGACCGGGCCGGCCAGTTCTTCGCCCCGGGCCGCCATGAGCCCTTTCAGCTCGAGGATCAGCGCGCCGGCATGGACGTCCGGGAGCCGGGCGACACGAGCACCACCGGACCGGGTCCGCAGCACGTGCAGTGCGCGGTCGGCGTCGGCCCGTGCTCGCACGAGCCCCGGCACGTCGTGGCAGACCGGCCCGACCGACACCACGGCCCTGACACGGTCTCCCGCCCGTTCGAGGAAGTCGCCGGCGGTTCGCGCCCCGCTCTGTCCGTCGTCCTCCTCGTCGTTGTGCCGCAGGGGGACCAGACCGTAGGTCGTGTCACCGATCATGGCTGTGGCACAGAGCGGATGCACCGTGCTCAGGTGCAGTGCGAAGCCGTCGCTGATCCGCTGCCACTGCGTCTCCGCGTCCGCCGCGGTCTCGGCGGCGGTGTCATGCCGGGTGTAGGGCAGGGCCAGTGCCAGAACGACCACTCTCTGGTCGTACAGGCGCAGTCGGCGCAGGGCCTCATGTGCTCCCGAGCCGCCCTCCAGAGCCGTACTGACGAGTTGGGTGCGCAGCCGGCGCTGCACGTCGGCGCCCGCCCGCACGCGCAGCAGATGCAGGGCCACCAGGGGCGCGGCGTCGGTGAGGGCCTGCATGCGGTCGCTGCTGAGCGGTGCGCGCACCGCGGCCCAGATGGAGCCCAGCAACTCGTCCCCGGCGCGCACCGCGATCGCGACCCTCGGTACGGAGATGCCCTTCAGCGCGAGAGCGGGTGGCTCCAGGTACATGGGGCGGTCGCTGCGGTAGAGATCGCGGAAGACACCGCGTTCCGAGAGCCGCCGGGCGTACTGCTGGGGCACCTGACGGCCGAGGATGGTCTCGACCCGTGAGGAGTCCGCTTCGTCCTGCCGTCCGGAGAAGGCCATGACCCGGCAGCTGCAGTCCTCGATGGTCACCGGTGCGTCGATCAGCGCCGCGATCGCGTTCGACAGGCTGAACAGGTCTCCCGACGGTATGCCGCCCAGGGGTGGGGTGTCGCCCACGTCGCCCTCGGCGAGGATGGAGCGCAGCATCGCGGTCAGCTGGGTCCACGAGGCACCGCGGACCAGCCCGAGCAGCGCGACGCCGGTGTCGGCGACCGCTGCCGTGAGCTCCGGCGTGACGGCGATGGGTTCACGTACGACGAGTGCGGCCGAGCCGCTGCGCTGCAGCGCCCGCAGCAGTTCGGTGATGTGTTCCGGTTCTCTGGTGCCCACTCCCAGGACGATCGCACGGGGCGGGAAGACGGGCTCGTCGGCCGGGTCGTGGATGACCACGCCGCTGACTTCGGCCTGGGGGTCGACGTCGCCGAGCGCACGGTTCAGGAGGGTGGAGCCCAGGGTGTGGAGCAACCGTGCCAGACCGGATCGGGAAGGGGGCGTCATGGGACCGGACTCCTCGCATGGGGCGGGAACGTGAGCCGGCGGCGTCGCCGGGGAGGTCAGGTGGTTCCGACGGCGTTCGTACCCGGCTGCACCAGTCCGGCGTCATAGGCCAGAACGACCGCCTGCACGCGGTCGCGCAGGTGACACTTCTCCAGGATGTGGGCGACGTGTGTCTTGACCGTGGTCTCGCCGATGCCCAGCTCGCGGGCGATCTCACTGTTGGACAGCCCCCTGCAGAGCGCCCGCAGCACATCGACCTCCCGTCCGGTCAGTGTCCCGAGGCTCTTCGGCACGTCGCTCGGCGCCGGCCGAGAGAGACGGGCGAAGCGGTCCAGGAGGCGGTGGGTGACCCGGGGGGAGAGTACGGCCTCGCCGTCGGCGACGGTGCGTACGGCGTCCACCAGTGAGTCGGCGGGACCGTCCTTGACCAGGAAGCCGCTCGCCCCTGCCCGCAGGGCGTCCAGGACATGGGCGTCGAGATCGAAGGTGGTCAGGATGATGATGCGGCCGGGTCCGCCGGAGCCGGTGATCAGCCGGGTCGCCTCCACCCCGTCCATGTGCGGCATCCGGATGTCCATCAGGACGACGTCCGGTGCCAGCCGCAGGGTCTCGCTGACAGCCGTGTGGCCGTCGGACGCTTCGCCGACGACCGTGATGTCCGGTTCGGCTTCCAGGATCAGCCGGAATCCGGTTCGGATCATCGGCTGGTCGTCGACCAGGAGGACGCGGATGGGGTGCATGGGATGAGGTCCTTCGTCTACGCGGCGTCGCCGGGGAGGGGGAGGGGGAAGAGGGCGTGCACGCAGTAGCCGCCGCCGGGACGGGGCCCGGTGTGCAGGGAACCGCCCGCCGCGGTGACACGTTCGCGCATGCCGACCAGACCGTGGCCGCCGCCGTTCGCCGCCGCCGGCACACGTGGCGTGGCCTCCTCGTCGCCGCGGCCGTCGTCACAGACCCGCACGTTCAGTCTTCCCTGCTCCGTCTCCCAGGCGAGAGTGACGCCGGTACGGGTACGGCCGGCGTGCTTGAGGGTGTTGGTCAGGGCCTCCTGCACCACGCGGTAGACGGCCAGGTGGGAGCCGGCCGGCAGGTCCACCGGAGAACCCTTGACGTCGAAGTCGACGACGAGGCCGGCGGCGCGCACGGACTCGACGAGCGCCGGCAGTGCCTCGACGGTGGGCTGCGGGGGTTCCCTGCTCGGTTCGCCGGAAGCGTCCTCGTCCGTACGCAGGACGTCCAGGAGCCGGCGCAGCTCGGTGACCGCGGCTCGTCCGGTCTTCTCGATGGTGCCGTGCAGCTCGTGCGCCTTGGCGCCGTCCCGGTCCTGGACCCGGTCCGCCGCGATGGTCTGCACCACCATCAGACTCACGTTGTGAGCGACGATGTCGTGCAGTTCCCGGGCGATACGGGCCCGCTCCTCCATGACGGCGGCCCGCGCGTCGGCCGCCTGCTCCCGCTCCAGGAAGGCCGCCCGCTCCAGCGCCTGGTCCCGGATGGCGGCGCGCGCACGGGTCAGACGGCCCAGTGCCCACGCGGCGACGAGGAGCACGGCCTCGGTGAGGAAGGCGGCGATGCGGTGACCGGCCGGTGCCAGCAGTGCCTCCGTGAGAGCCGCTCCCGGAACGAACACGGCCACGACCGCGGTGGCCGTACGGGCGGAGCAGCGCACAGCGGTCAGGAACACCGCGGCAGCCACACTCAGGTACGTCGGCCCGATGGACGTTCCCTCGGGTCCCGCCAGCTGAGGGACGTACGAGAGTCCCTGGAGGGAGGCCGCGGCGGCGGCCGTGGTCAGCAGCACCCACACCGGGAAGCGGCGGTGCAGTGCCAGGGGAAGCGTCAGGACGAGGACGAGGACGACCCACCGCGGATCGGGCGCGCGCAGCCCCGGTTCGCCGTCGGGAATCAGCGAGGGCAGCGCGAGACATCCGCCGGCCAGCAGCAGGGCCAGACCCGTGTCCGTCACAGCTGTGGGGACACGGTGCCCGGTGACGGATTCCATCGCCTTCATGAGGTCAACGGTAGACGGCGAACAGTCACAGGCGGTCTGCCCTGAGGGGGAGGGCCGCACAGCCTGTCTCCTCCTTCATGTGCTCCTCCTCGAGGAGGAGACAGACGGTGCGGCGTCCGCGCTCACCTGGGTTTTCCGGGTCACCGCCCGGGACGCGGGAACGCCGGGCGGCTCACCCGCCGGTCACAGCGGGTTCCAGAACGTGGCGGTGGTGACATCGGCCAGGGCGTCCTTCAGCGGTTCCACACCGATGCCCGGACCGGTCGGAACCTTCAGGTGTCCGTCCTGCAGGACGAACGGTGCCGTGATGTCGTTCCGGTAGTACCGGTTCGACGCAGACGTGTCACCTGGCAGGACGAAGCCGGGCAGAGCGGCCAGCGCCACGTTGGCCGCTCTGCCGATGCCGGTCTCCAGCATGCCGCCGCACCAGACGGGGATGCCGTGCGCGACGCACACGTCGTGGACGCGCCGTGCTTCGAGGTAGCCGCCCACCCGGCCCGGCTTGATGTTGATGACGTCGCAGGCCTTCAGCGCGATCGCGTCGGCGGCGGAGCGTGCCGAGGTGATCGATTCGTCGAGGCAGATCGGGGTGGTGAGGGTCCGGACCAGGTGCGCGTGGCCCAGCAGGTCCTCCTCGGCGAGGGGCTGTTCGATGAGGAGGAGCCCGTACCGGTCCAGTTCGGCGAGATGGCGTACGTCGGAGCGGTGATAGGCGGTGTTGGCGTCGACCTGCAGCAGGAGAGCGTCACCGAAGCGTTCCCGCACCGCGCGGACCGGCTCCACGTCCCAGCCGGGCTGGATCTTGAGTTTGATCCGCAGGTATCCGGCTTCGAGGTGGTCGGCGACGCTGTCCAGCAGTTCGGCGACGGAGTCCATGATGCCCACCGACACTCCGCACGCCACGCTTTCCCGTTCAGCGCCCAGGGCGCTGCTCAGGGACTGGTCGCGCAGCCGCAGTTCGGCGTCCAGGACCGCTGTTTCCAGGGCGGCCTTCGCCATACGGTGGCCGGCGAACCGGTCGAGGACCCTGCCGACCGTGGTCGCGTCCAGGTTCCTGTGTTCGGCGAGGGCGGGGATCAGGAACCGGGTCAGCACGTCCTGGGCGCCGTCCACGTATTCGGAACTGTACTTGGGGTCACCGAGCGCGACGCACTCGGCCCAGCCCTCGGTGTCGTCCGACACCGCTCGGACCAGCAGGATCTCCCGGCACTCCTCGGTGCCGAAGGAGGTGCGGAACGGTGCGACGAGCGGCATGCGGACACGCCGCAGTTCCAGACCGGTCAGATGCATGGAGCGGTTCCCTTCGGGGTTTTCCTGCCGAACACGTAGTGACCTGCCCTGTCGAAGCCGGTGACGTGGGCGCCTTCGCCCATCAGCGTGGCGAAGACCTCGCGCACGGCCCGGCGCCACAGCCGGGCCCGGTCCGGTGCTTCGATGCGCAGCCGCTCGATGTCCGGCGGTACGGCGACCAGCACGGTGTCCGCCCCCAGGTCGCCGGCTTGCGGGCCGCCGTCCGGGGCCGTTCCCAGACCGATGCGCGCGCCCTGGCGCAGATACGTCCCGGTGCTGTGCCGGGCGGGGGACCCGGAGCAGGCGACGGCGACCGCATCCGCGTGCAGGTGCCAGCGCACGTACAGCCGGTCGGTGTCGTCGCCCCCGTTGATGCCGTCCTTCATGTCCCCGTAGAAGTTCGGCAGGTACTCCACCGGCTCGGCCGCCAGTTTGGCCAGGTTGAAGTAGGCGTTGCGGCACACCAGCGGATCGAAGGTCCAGGTGATGGAGGTCAGGCCGTGCTGGACGGCCCAGGCCCGCTGGTGCAGTTTGAGGGCGTAGCCGACGTGCCGGCCGTGCGCCTCGTCCGCCACTCCGGTGATGTGACTGTGCAGGGACAGTTCGCGTGGTGGTGCGAAGAACCCGGCGCAGGCGCCGACCAGCCGGTCGTCGGCGAACGCCCCACCGACGTAGTTGCCGCCCTTGGCCAGCGCGCGCAGCACATCGGCCGTGACGGGCCGGTGGTGGGGGTCGGGCCGCCAGATGGTGTCGAACAGCCGGCACACGACGTCGATGTCGGTCAGTTCGGCGACATCCCGGATGGTGACACCCGCCTGCCGGGCGGCGCGTTCGGCGTCGCGCATCGCGGCGCGCGCGGGTGCGCCGTCCCCGGCCGGGTTGATCAGGGACACAGCGGACGCCTCGGTCCCGTGGAGAGGGGGCATGTGCGGCTCACCTGTCTTTCGCGGACGCGTCGGGAGGTGCGGCCCCGACGCGGGGACGGAGGAGTTCGGACATCAACGACGCCACGAGAGCGGCGCGTTGCGGCAGTGCGTCCACGCGTACGTGTTCGGTCTCGGCATGTGCTCCGCCGCCGACCGCTCCCAGCCCGTCGAGGGTGGGGGTACCGACGCCGGCGGTGAAGTTGCCGTCCGAGGCGCCGCCGACCGACACCCCTTCCAGCCGGGGCAGGCCCAGGCGGACGGCCACGGCCGCCGTCTTCGCGAAGAGGGAGGCGGACGCCCGCGCCGTCAGCGGCGGCCGGTTGATGCCCCCACCGACCTCGACCCGGGCCCCGGGCAGCACAGGGCGCAGGGAGCGCAGCGCGGCGTCCACACGATGTTGCTCGGCCGCGTCCCCGGTCCGTACGTCGACCGCCAGCCGGCCCTGGGCGGGCACCGTGTTGACGGTGGTCCCGGAGCTCAGCACCGTGGGTGTGACGGTGGTCCCCCGCTCCGGGGCGTTCAGGGCGGCGACGGCGAGCGCCTGATGGGCGAGTTCGACCGTGGCGTTGACCCCGAGGTGCGGCTCCAGACCGGCGTGCGCGGCGCGGCCGAAGACCTGGACGTCGTAGTGGGAGACACCCTTGCGCTGCGTCTTGAGCGCACCGCTGTCCGCAGCCGCCTCCAGCACCAGTGCCGCGCCGCACCGGGCCGCTTCGGACTCGATGAGTCGGCGTGAGGTGGGTGAGCCGATCTCCTCGTCACCCGTGATCAGCAGGGTGACGCCGGAACGGTCACCGAGCGAGGCCGCGGCGTACAGGGCCATCACCACGCCCGCCTTCATGTCGAAGCATCCCGGTCCCCGCATGACGCCGCCCTCCACCCGGAAGGGGTGCGTGCGCAGCGATCCCAGCGGCCACACCGTGTCGTGGTGTCCCAGGAGCAGTACGCGGGGAGCGGTCGTGCCCAGTCGCCACCGAAGGTGGGTCGTTCCCCCGACGACCAGACGCTCCGGAGGCCGGCCGAGCAGTCGCTCTCCGAGCCGCGCCGTGACGGCGGCGCTGCGTGCCGTCGCGGCCTTGTCCTGGGACGGGGACTCGCACCGGACCAGCTCGCCGATGTCGGCGATCATGTCCGGCAGCAGGTGCTGCAGTCCGCTCAGCAGTGTGCGTCCGTCCATGTCAGGACACCTTGGGAGTGGCGCGTACCCCGAGGTGCAGGTACCGCTCGCCCGTCGCCAGTGCGTAGAAGGTCACCGGGATCCACATGCCGGTCTGCGGGTCGTGGATGACGAACAGGTCGTCCTCGACCGCGACGAGGTCGTACTCGAACGTGGTCTCCGGGACCAGTGCTGCCAGTGCCCCGGTGACGACGCGGCGCAGGATCGGGCGGTCGCCCCCGATGACCTCCAGGCGGGCGCCGTCCCGTTCGTAGACACCGGTGTGGCGCTCGACGTCCGCCTCCACGGGCGGCTCCGGCGCGGTGAGCGGGCCGGGCACGGTGACCGAGGCCACCTCGTCGAAGATCTCGGTGAACAGCTGCTGGTAGAAGTCGGCGGCGTTCTCGCGGTTGGTCAACAGGACGACGGCGAGGCCCTGGTCCGGCAGCAACCGCAGATAGGCGGACTGGCCGATGGTGTTCCCGTCGTGCCCGATGACGAGACGGCCGTCCCAGTCGGCCCGGAACCAGCCGAGTCCCCAGGAGTCGCCCAGCAGATGGATGTCGGGCAGATCCACCTGGTGACCGGCCATCGCGCGGACGGATTCCCGGCTGAGCACCCGGGTGCCGTCCTGGGCGCGTCCCTCGTCGAGGTGCAGACGGGCGAAGGACAGGGCGTCGGCGGTGGTGGCGCTGACCAGGCCGGCCGGTCCCATCGACCGGGGCAGCTGCCAGGCGGCCGCGGGGGCGGGCTCGGAGACGCCGTCGTAGACATGTCCCACGGCGGCGCGGTGCAGCAGCGCGTCCTCGGCCAGGGTGACGGTGTGCCGCAGGCCGAGGGGTTCGAGGACGCGGTGGCGCAGCGCCTCGTCCCAGGTCAGGCCGGTCAGCTTCTCCACGACCCGTCCCGCGAGCACGAAACCGGAGTTGCAGTACGACCAGGTCGCGCCCAGCGGATGACTCTGTGCGGAGTCGGCGAGCAGTACGCAGTACTTCTCCAGGCAGTCGTCACCGCGCCCGGTGTCGTTGAAGACGTCGCCGTCGATTCCGCTGGTGTGGGTCAGCAGATGACGCATGGTCAGTTTCTCGTTGGTCCGGGCGTCACGCAGCCGCAGCTCCGGCATGACCTCGACGAGAGGCGCGTCCAGGTCGAGCAGACCCTCGTCGACCAGGCTCATGATCACGGTGGTGGTCCACACCTTGGTGACCGAGCCGAGCTGGAAGAGGGAGTCGGTGGTCGTCTCCACCCCGGTGTTCCTGTTGAGGACGCCATGGGCCACCTCGACGACGTCGTCCCCGCGTCCCGGACGCAGGCGCAGGATGCCTAGGGCGGCCCCCGGAATGCCGTAGCGGTCGGCCAGCGCGGACAGTCGGCGCTGCCAGTGCCGGGCGTCCAGCGGCTCCCGGGACGTGCTCGGCCCGGTGTACCGCTCGACCCAGTCGATCAGCCTGCGCTGGTAGTCGGCGCGGTGCGAGGGAGGACCGTCGATGACGAACAGGTGCGAGCCACCGGGGTAGAGGACCAGACGTGCGGGCACCTCGCGCGCCCGCAGGGCGGCGTACCACTGCTGGGCCTGGCCCACCGGACAGGTCCTGTCCTCCGCGCCGTGCAGGACCAGCGTGGGGGTGGCGACCCGGTGCGCGTCGGTCAGCGGCGACATGGCGGCCCTGCGCCCCGTCCCGTCCGGGTGCGGTCCGCCCAGCTCCCAGGTGCCGTACAGATGGCCCTCGACGGACGTGCCCTCGAAGCTGGTGAGATCGCTGACCACCCCTCCGGCGACGGCCGCCGCGAACCGGTCGTCCCGGCCGGTGAGACGGCAGGTCATGTAGCCGCCGTAGCTGTAGCCGGTCACCGCGAGCCGGGCCGGATCGGCGATGCCGTCCGCGACGAGCTGGTCGACGGGCTCCAGGAGGTCCTTGGCGTCGGCCTCGCCCCAGGCGTGCCGCGCCGCCGTGAAGAACCGTTCGCCGTAGCCGTCGCTGCCGCGCGGATTGACCAGCAGGATCGTCCAGCCGAGGGCGGCGAGCTCCTGGTGGTAGAGGTGCACCTCGTCCGCCGCGCCGTTCCAGGCGTTGTGCGGACCACCGTGGATGTCGAGCAGGAGGGGGCCGGGACCGGTGAGCGCGGGATCACGGACGATCCAGGCGTCGACGCTCTCACCGTCCGAGACCGTGAACACGCGACGCTCGCGGGGATACGGCTCGATGCCCTTCAGAGCCTCACCGTGCCTGGTCAGCGCTGTCGCGTCGCCGGTGGACAGGTCGACCACGGCCACCTCCCCGAACGAATCGGGCGTGGTGAGGACGACGACAGCGGTGTCGCCCGACACGGACAGCCCCGACACGACGTGCTCGTCGTCGTCGAGGACCGGACGGGGCGGCGCGCCGCCGTCGGCCGGTACCTCGTAGAGGTGGGTGCAACCGCGGTCACGGAGGCAGAACAGGACGGTGCGGCCGCCGTCGCGCAGGCGCGGTACGGAACCGGGGTAGGCGGGGCCTCCCAGGAGCACGTTGCGGTCCAGCGCCGAGGAGAGGTCGACGGGGTCGCCGCCGTCGAGCGGCAGCCGGAGCAGGTTCAGGTGCTCGGAAGGGTTCCGCTCATTGCCCACGGCCAGGAGGGCCGCTCCGTCGGACGTCCAGGTGAGTGGCCCCTGGATCAGCATCGGCCGGCCCAGCGCCCGCGGCGCGGAGCCGCTGGTGGAGATGTCGAGCGTGTGCGCCTGGGCCAGTGCGGTGAGGTCGGCGTCCGGCCGCGTGCCCGCGACGAAGGCGAGAACGGTGCCGTCGGGGCTCCAGGCCGGCGGACCGGCGTGCCAGTCGCCCTCGGTGACCTGCCGGCAGGAGCCGTCCGCCACGTCGAGTACGAACACATGGGAACGTACGCCGCGCAGGAGACCCGTTCCGTCCGCCTGGTAGTCGAGCCGGTCGGCCACCACGGGTGCCGGTGCCCGGGATGTCTCCCGCGCGCGGGGCCCGCCCGGCATGTCGTACGTGTCCACGGGCGCGCTGAAGGCGAGCCGGGTGCCGTCGGGGCTCCAGACGGGCGCGCCGGCCCCCAGGGGGAGCGAGGTGAGCCGGGTCGGCTCCCCGCCGACCGCCGGCAGGGCCCACTCCCCGCCGACCGCCGGCAGGGCCCACACCTGGGCGGGCCCGTCCGCGGCGCGCAGGAAGGCGATGCGGCTGCCGTCGGGCGACCAGGCCGGCGCGCTGTCCATGTCCCCGCCGGTGAGCGGCCGGGCGTCGCGGTCCTTGAGATCCACCGTCCACAGGCTGCGTACGTCGAGGTCCCGCCCGGTGTCACCGGTGCGCAGGACGTAGACGCATCTGCGTGCGTCGGGGGAGAGCGCGGGCTGCTCGGGTACCGCCAGCTTGTCCATGTCGTCGACGGTCGGTCGTCGTGTCACCAGAATGCTCCTTGCCGGTGGTGCGAAGGCCGTGGCAGCCACGGTTCACGGGTAGGGGGTGGCGGAACGCCGGGCGGCGCCCGGACGGCGTCCGCCTCAGGAGTGGGCCCGCACGTCGGTCGCCGGGGCGACGGCGGCGAACAGTTCACGGGTGTATGCGTGTCGCGGCGCGCCGAGTACCTCCTCGGCGAGGCCCTGTTCCACGATCCGGCCCTGTCGCATCACCGCGATGTAGTCGCTGACATAGCGCACCACGGCGAGGTTGTGGGAGATGAAGAGCATCGACGACTTCGTCGTGCGTTGCAGTTCCCGTACGAGGTTGAGCACGGCTCCCTGCACGGACACGTCCAGCGCGGAGGTGATCTCGTCCGCGATGACGACTTCGGGCCGGGCGGCGAGGGCACGGGCGAGGGCGACGCGCTGGCGCTGGCCGCCCGACAGGTCAGCCGGACGCCGGCGTGCCAGTTCGGGCGCCAGCCCGACCTGTCGCAGCAGTCGTTCCACCTCCTGGGCGCGGGCCGCACGTTTGCCGCGGTCCGCCTTCGGGAGCCCTTCCGCGACGGAGTCCCCGACCGGCATACGGGGGTCGAGCGAGGAGTAGGGGTCCTGGAACACCATCTGGACGGGCGGGGGCACTCCCCGTCCGCCGCGGGGCACGGGGAGTCCGCCGAGCGTGATCCGCCCGCCGGCCAGGGGGACGAGTCCCACGGCGGCGCGGGCGAGGGTGGACTTGCCGGAACCCGACTCACCGACGAGTCCCACCGTGCTGCCGGCCGGTACGACCAGGTCGATGCCGTCGACGGCGGTGGCGCCGGTCCGGCGTCCGCCGAATGTCACCCTGACGTTGTCGAAGCGGAGTTCTGGCATGTCAGTGGTCTCCTGACGTGGCGGTCGCGCGGTCGTGCGGCGACGGGTCGCGGGCGTCGAACGGATGCCAGCAGGCGACCTTCCCGGTGTCGGTACCGGTGCCGCTGAGTGCCGGTTCCCGTGCCGTGCACTGCCGGTCGGCGCGGGGACACCGGGCCGCGAAGGCGCAGCCGGCCGGGACGTCGGCCGGATCGACGGGCTGGCCGGGTATGACGGCCAGGGGCTCGGAGCGGTCCGTGGTCATGTCGGGAACGGCGTCGACGAGCGCGCGGGTGTAGGGGTGGCGGGCCCGGGTTCGCAGGCCCGCCGCGGGCAGTTCTTCGACGATCCGTCCCGCGTACATGACGAGTACCCGGTCGCAGGCCTGCTCCACGACGGCGATGTCGTGGCTGATGAGCAGCAGGGCGACCGAGTCCTGGGCGCGGACATCGGCGAGCAGGTCGAGCACCTGCCGCTGCACGGTCACGTCCAGCGCGGTCGTGGGTTCGTCGGCGACCAGCAGCCGGGGTGTCCCCATCAGCCCCAGACCGATCATGGCGCGTTGGCGCATTCCGCCGGAGAGCTCGTGCGGGAAGGCCGAGGCACGGCGCTCCGGTTCGGCGATGCCCACGGCGCGCAGCCGGTCCACCGCCCGGGTCAGGGCCGGCCGCCGCCGCATGCCCTGGTGTTCCCGGGCGACCTCCGCGAGCTGGTGGCCGATGCGCCGGGTCGGGTTGAAGGACGTCAGCGGATCCTGGAAGACCATGGCGAACGAGGTGCCCAGCAGTGTGCGCTGCTGCGCGACCGAGGTGAGCAGCAGCGACGTGCCGTCGAAGTCCAGGCGGGCAGCCGTCGTCCTGGCCGGTTCCTCCAGCAGCCTGGCGATCGCCAGTGCCGTCAGGCTCTTGCCCGACCCGGACTCGCCGACGACTCCGATCGCCTCGCCGTGACCCACGCGGAAACCGACTCCGCGTACGGGGCTGATGTGGCCTTCGGCGGCGGGGAAGACGACTCGCAGATCCTCGGCGACCAGTACCGCCCCCTCCTCGGCGGCAGCGGCCGAGGCGCTCTCGGTTCCGGTCTGCGGCCGGGCCGGGCCGGTCGCGCCGGCGAAGCCGGAACCGTCCTGCCGCAAGCACGTGGCCAGCGTCTCGCCGAACTGGTTGAACGCCAGTCCGGCCAGGACGACCGCGACCCCGGGCGCGACGGCCGCCGTCGGATGGATGTAGATGCGGCTGAGCCCCTCGCTCAGGACGCAGGCCCCAGTCGTAGGAGGGCGCGGTCACGCCCAGACCGAGGAACGACAGACCGGCGAAGGCGAGCAGGGCGTTGCCGGCCGCGATGGCGGCGTTGATGATCAGGGGCTCGGCGATGTTCGGCAGGACGTGGCGCAGCAGGATCCGTACGCGTCCCGCGCCCAGTGTGCGTGCCGCCGCCACGTAGTCCAGCGCTTCCACACCCGAGACCAGGGTCTGCACCAGACGCGCGAACCCCGGCGCCACGGCCAGTCCGATCGCGAGAACGGCCCCCCGCTCGCCCGCCCCGAAGATCACCGCGAAGAACAGCGCCAGCAGCAGTCCGGGGAAGGCCACCGCGACGCCGACGAACGAGTGCACCATCCGGCCGACCCGTCGGCCGAGCAGTATCGGCACGCCGCCGAGCAGCAGGCCCGCGCCCACCCCGATCGCCGTGGCGCACAGGGCGAGTCCCACCGACAGCCTCGTCGCCACCAGCACCCGCGCCAGCACGTCGCGGCCCAGACCGTCGGTACCGAGCCAGTGGTCCGCCGAGGAACCGGCCAGCAGGTGCGCGCTGTCCACGGCATCGGCCCGCTCACCCCACAGCATCGGGGCGAAGACCGTCAGCAGGGCGATGACGGCCAGCAGCGCGGCGGCGGTGGCACCCACCGGGGTCTTCACGACGGAGAACCACCGGGGCCGTGATCGCTGGTTCATGGATCAGTTCTCCCTCATCGTGGAGCGGGGGTCGATCAACGACAGGGTCACGTCCACCAGTACCGTCACGAGCAGGACGCCGCTGCCGTAGACCAGCACGATGCCCTGGACGAGGGGATAGTCCTTGGCGAGGATCGACTGCACGACCGTCGTGCCCAGACCGGGCCAGGCGAAGACGTTCTCCACCAGCACGGTGCCGGCGATCATCGTGCTCAGCAGCAGTCCGGCCAGTGTCACCGTCGCCGTGAGGGCGTTGGGCAGGGCGTGCCCCAGGTAGACGCGGTGCCGGCGCAGGCGTTTGGCGCGGGCCGTGCGTACGTAGTCGGCGCCCAGGACCTTGAGGAGTTCGACCCGGACGATGCGGGCGAGTATCGCGGCCGGGCCCACCGCGAGCGACAGCACGGGAAGGACGTACGAGCCGAGGCCCGACCGGCCCGCCACCGGTGCCCATCCCAGTTGCACCGCGAAGACGTACACCAGGCCCACGGCGAGCAGGAACTCCGGGATCACCGCGAGCACCACACTGGTCGTCGTGAAGACCGCCTCCGTGCGGCGACTGCGCTCGCCGCGTGTCAGGGCGGCCGTCACCACTCCGACGGGTACGGCCACCATGATCGAGAAGAAGAAGGCGGCCACCGCCAGTTGCAGGGTCGCGGGCAGCCGTGCGTCGATGGTCTGCGACACCGGCAGACCGGACGTCATGGAAACACCCAGGTCCCCGTGGAGGACGTCGCCGAGGTAGCGCACGTACTGACTCCACAGCGAGTCGTCCAGACCCTGTGCGGAGCGGCGGGCCGCCACGAGGTCGGGTGGCGCGGTCGGTCCGAGGGCTGCCCGGACAGGATCTCCCGGGATCAGATGGATCATCAGGAAAGCGGCGGTGACGAGCGCCCAGAGTGACAGGACCAGCCTGCGGGCGCGGCGCCCGGCGAAGAACAGCCACGGGTTGTCCAGGCGACCGAGTGTTGCCCGGGTGACGGCCGAGTAGCTCGTCATGTGCTTGTACGTCTCCTTGCCTGTGGTGTTCGCGCGCCGTCGGTCGCCGTGCGGGTGGCGGTGGACGACGGCCGGGCGCCGGCCGGGGATGCCATGTCGCGGAGGCCTCAGCCCTTCATGCGGACCGAGGACGGGATGAGGCTGCTCTCACTGAGTTCGAAGACGGCACGCTGCCCGAAGAACGGATTGGAGGCGTTCACGAAAGGAACGACGTCCGCTCGCTCGAACAGGGCCCGCTCCGCCCTGGCCCACTCCTTGCAGCCGGCGGAGCCGGCCGTCTTCGCCGCCTCGGCCACGGCCGCGTCGTAGGTGCCGTTGTCGATGTGCGCGTAGTTGCCCCCCTTCGGAGGGGTCGGACCCGACAGGAACGGCACGGCCTGGCTCGGCAGGGAGAGCGTGAGCGGCAGAACGGCCGCGTCCCACGAACCCTGGCCCGAGATGACCTGCTGGGACAGCTCGGTGTCCGTGACCCCGCGCAGACTCGTCCCGACCCCGATGGCCGCCCACTGCTTCTGGATCAGCTCCGCGCCGGAACGCATGGTGGCACCGAGACTGGTCGGATAGACGAACGTGAGGGACAGCCGGTGGCCGTCCTTGGTACGGACGCCACCCGGCCCGGCGCGCCAGCCCGCTCCGTCCAGGGCCTTCTTCGCCGCCGCGGGATCGTGCGCGGGCAGGCCGGACAGGTCCTTGCCGACCGTGTTCTGGGTGCACGGTCCCTTGCCCGACACCAGACCGGTCGGCGGTGCCCCCTTGCCCCCGCTCACCACACGGCCGATCTCCTGGAGATTCAGCGCCTGGGCCAGGGACCTGCGCGTCGCACCGTCCGAGGCGGGCTGCCCGGACTTCTGGTTGAACCACAGTTCACCGAGCGGAGCGCTGTTGTCCCGCCGGAACAACTTGGCCTGACGCAGACGGTCCTGGTCCGGTCCGGTGACCATGGAGGCGTTCACCGCGCCGGAGGTGAGCAGGTTGGCGGCAGTGGTCTCGTTCGCGACGATCCTCAGAACCACCTTGTCGGGCAGACCGGGCTGGTTCTTCTTCCAGGCTCCCGGGCCCCAGGCGTACTCCTTGCGGCGGGTGAGCGTGTAGTGGTCACCGGGAACGGCTTCCGTCATCCGATACATTCCCGTGCCCACCGCCCCGCTCTTGAGCAGTTTGCGGTTCTTGAGGCCCTTGTCGCAGACGATGTGGAGACCGCCCACATTGCGGGTGAGGAAGGCGTCGGGGACCGGTGAGGTGACGGTGACGGTACCGGCCGTGTCGTCCGCGACGGCCTTGGCGCCGGCCGGCACGTACAGGGAGAGCCGGGTGGAGGCGTTCTCCGGATCACCGGCGTGGTTGATGTTGTCGGCCACCGTGGACGCCCGCAGGGCGCTCCCGTCGGAGCAGGTGACGCCCTTGCGCAGAGTGAACGTCGCTTCGGTGGTCGTCCCCTTCCAGGCGCCGGCCAGGCCCGCCACCACGCGCCCTTGCGGGTCGACGTTGGTGAGCGAGTCGTACAGGAAGCGGTCCGTCTGATAGGCCCCTGCGAGCGTGGTGGCATCGGGGTCGAGGGTCCCCGGGTCGGCCGCCAGCACCATCGTGAAGGTGGCGCCGTCGACCACTTGTCCGTCCGAGCCTGCGGAATTCGTGCCGGTGTCACACGCGGCCAGGCACCACAGAACCACTGCGCCGGTCACTGCCATCACGGGTCGGTACATCACGCCTCCGGGGCTGAGTCATTGCACGCAGCCTTCCGGGAAGGCACCCCGCGCGTCTTGGTGCCCCGACATCAAGAACGGCCCGGGGGTTGGTGCGATTGGACGAACGGCCGGAGAACGGGATCCCTACCCACCGGGGAACCGGCCCGTGATCCGGGCGGTCACGATCGTCGGACGGGACGGCCTCTCCCCCCTGCACGATCCGTGCCGACGTCACCGCCCGGCCGCCCTTGCCACCCACGGCCGCGCCCGCGCACCCGGGTTCGACGACGGACCGGGCCCGGTGGTCTCGCGCCGTCACGCGTCGTCGACGCGGACGGCACTCAGAATCGGTACGGCGGCGGCGCGGCGTCCCGGCAACAGGGAGGTCAGTACGCCGATCCCGGCCGCCGCGAGGAAGCACAGCAGAAGACGGCCCCAGGGCACGGTGAGGACCGCGCCCGACTGACCGACGACGGCCAGGGCACCGAGCGCGCCGCCCGTGACGACACCGAGGGCCGAACCCAGCAGGGAGACCACCGTCGCCTCCAGCCGCAGGATCGAACCGACCTTCCGGCGGTCCATCCCGACGGCACGCAGCAGGCCGAACTCCCTGACGCGCTCGGAGACCGCCATTCCCATGGTGTTGGCCACGCCGAGTGCCCCGATCATCACGGTCACGCTGAGCATCGCGTACATGATGGTCAGGACCGGCGCGTAGACGCGCGCGGCCTCGCGTCCGGCGTCGGCGCGGTCCTGGACGAGCAGCGTCGGATTACCGAGAGCGTGCCGGATCTGCCGCTTGACGTCGGCGACGTGACCGGGAGCGGCTCGTACGAGGACGGAGTCGACGGCACCGTCCCGCGAGTCGGCCGTCGCGGCGGACGTGCGCGGCGAAAGGACGTCGGCGGACAGCAGGACGGGTGTGAGCGCGGGCGGGCCGTCGTAGAGCGCGACGATCCGAAGAGCCGTCCGCTCCTGGCCGGAACCCAGCCTGCCGGTCACCCGCTCACCGAGGTGCCAGCCGTGCGCGGCGGCGGTCCCGCTGTCGACGGCCATGCCCTGGCCGAGGTCGTCCAGGGAGCCGGCGTGCACGGTGAAGTCCACGAGGCGGCCGACGGCGGCGGGATCGACGGCCGTGGCGTACAGGAAGGAATCGTTCCCGGTGGGCCGGAAGGCCACGTCGGTGGTCGCGGTGACGGCGTCCACGTGCGGCAGGCGGGCGATGCGGCCCACCGTGTCGTCCGCGATCTCGGCGAAGTCGATCGCGGTGACCGCCAGGTCGCTGGGCATGTCCGCCTCCGCGTCACGCTGGGCCATGGTGCTCAGGGAGGCCAGGGCCACGGTGACGGCGCTGACGAGCGTGAGACCGATGGTGAGGGCGTTGGCGGTCGCGGCCGTGCGCAGCGGATTGCGGGCGACGTTGGCGAGCGCGAGGACCGCGTCGACACCGGCCAGCCGTGTCAGCGGTGGCCGCAGCAGGCGGGACACGGTCAGGGCCAGCTGGGGGGTGAGGACTGCCAGCCCGGTCAGCAGGAGGGGCACCGCGAAAGCGAACAGGCCGATCTCCCGCGTCGCTGCCAGGGCGATCAGTACGCCCACCGCGGTGGTGAGCGCACCGATGCGGTTGCGCCGGCGCAGCGAACGGGCGGGCGCGGGGAGCGAGGTGCGCAGTGCGGCGACGGGCGCCACCGCGGCGGCCCTGCGCGCGGGCAGGAAAGCGGCGAGCACGGTGACCGCGATGCCGACGGTGAACGCTGCCGCCAGCGGTCCGGCCGACAGCGGCTGAGGCGGTACGAGATCGTCCGGCAGACCGCCGCCGGCGGCGAAGAACTCGGCGAGCGCGGCGGCCACCCCGAGGCCGGCCACGTATCCGGCGGCCGAGGCGACCGTGCCGACGAGGAGGGCCTCCGTCAGCACCATCCGCATCACATGGTGCCGGGTCGCTCCGACGGCGCGCAGCAGGGCATGCTCGCGGGCACGCGCCGCGCTGAGCATGGTGAAGGTGTTGCCGACCAAGAAAGCGGACGCCAGCAGGGCGATGCCGGCGAAGACCGACAGGATGGTGGCCAGCTTGTCATGGTCGGTGCCCGCGGCGGCCTCGGCGTCGAGCCCGGCCCGGGTGACCACCCGCAACCCGGACGGAAGCAGCCGCGCGGCGTCGGCGGCGAGGGCGTCAGGGGAGTGACCCGGCCTCGCGGCAAGGGTGAGGGAGGCGTACGTGCCGGGTGAGGGGGCGAACTGCCTGCGGGCTGTGGCGTTGTCGAACGCCGTGAGGGTGCCGCCACCGGCGAGCCGCGGATCATGGGCCTTGAAGACGCCGACCAGGTGGCAGGAGCGGACCCTGCCGTTGACGATGACGTCGATCCGGTCCCCGACCAGGTGTCCGGCTCGTCGCGCGGACCGCCGGTCGACGGCGATCTCGTCGGCGTGACGCGGGCCGCGGCCCTCGGTCATCGGGTAGCGGGGGTCGGTTCCATGACGGTCGGGCACGTAATTGACGCCTGTGGCGGCCGACGGTGAACCGGTCGGTTCGCCGTCCGAGCCGAGGAGGAAGGCACGCCCTTCCAGCGTGCCCCGGGCCGACGCGGCGGCGGGGAGCGCGGCCAGGCGACGCAGCAGTGCCTCGTCCTGACGGGGCACACCGCCGGGGGAGTCCGGACCGGCGGACGCGTCGGGCAGGATCTCGACGGACACATCGGGCCGGGAAGCCGTCCGGGCCTCGGCCAGCGTCCGCTGAAGCGACTGGCCGTACAGCAGGGAACCGCTGACACAGGCGACGCCGAGCAGGACGGCCGACACGGGCAGGGCCAGCCGTCGCTTCTGCCGATGAAGGGAACGCAGGACGGTACGGAGCATGGAACACCTTCGGCAGGAGAACGCGGCGGTCAGGGTCTGCGGGTCCGGAAAGGAGGGGTGGCCGACGTGCCCGGGTCCGGCCGGCACGCCGCACGAGCGCGCGGCCCGGCCCGGTTCCGTCTGCTCCGTGGCGTGTCTGCCCGGGTGCTGCCTCGGCGCCTCACCCGAAGGGGCGGACGGGAAACGAGGCAGCGGTCCGACAGCGGTCCGGCCGCTGCCGGACGATTCTCCGGCACGGCGGGAAGGCGGCGGATCGGCCGAAACGCGGAGACCGGGCGGCGGAACACTCGGCCGAACGGCCGAGGCGGTGGCCTGCCGACCGGCCGTAGCGTAGGCCGTATGAATCACGCTTTCGGCACCCGGCCGGGAGGAACGCGCATCCTGTGGTGCCTGGCGGCGGTCCTCCTGCCGACCCTGCTCGTCCTCGAAGGACTGGACACCCGCTCCGCCGTCCTGGCGGTCGCCTGGGTCGTGTCCGGGGCCCTGGCCCTGGCCGCGCTCGCGGTTCCCGCCGACCGCTTCCTGCCGGTTGTCACGGCCGCAACGGCGGCCTCCCTCCTGCTGACCGTCCTCAACGCGCAACTGTCACAACGCCCCGAGCACACCTACGGGTTCGTCGAGTCGTGCGCCTTGCTGCTGACGGTCGCCCGCGCACTGTGGCAACGACCGCTGCTCCAGGCCGTGGCGCCCGCGGCCGGTGCGACGCTCGCCGCCTCGGTGGCCTTCTTCCGGCTGCCCGCTCCGGAGTACGGCGTTGTGGGGGCACTCAGTGTGGGGTTCACCTGGGCCGGTGCGGTGCTGATGGCGGTGCTGGGTCTGTGCCTGCGGCTTCTCGACACCCTGCGAGCCCGTGACCACCAGGCCGTTCTGCAGGCCCAGCGCCTCGAATACGCCCGCGAACTGCATGACTTCGTCGGCCACCACATCACCGCGATCATCGCCCACACCAAGGCCGTCAGATACATCTCCGCGGCCGGCAACGGCCTGGAGCCCACCGAGCTGGACCGGATGCTGGCGGGCATCGAGAAGGCCGGGTCGCAGGCCATGGACTCGATGCGGGCCGTGGTGTCCGTACTGCGCGACACCGAGGGGTCCGCCGCCCGGTACGACGGCGACCTCGGTGAACTGCGCACGCTGCTGACGCAGTTCTCCGCCACCGGTCCCGACGCCATGCTGACGCTGGACCCGCGGCTGACGATGCGCCGCCTGCCCCCCGGCGTCGGCACCGCCGCGCACCACGTCGTGCGCGAATCCCTGACGAACATACGCAAACACGGCCAACGGGCCACCGTGGTGACTGTCGATGTCCGCCTGCACGACGACGAGGCGCCACACCTGCGGGTGTCGGTCACCGACAACGGAGCAGGCGGCACCGCTCCGGCGGGCCGGCCGGAGCACGACACCGGGCTGGGCAGACGTCCCGGCTACGGGCTCCTGGGCCTGGCCGAACGGGTCGAGATGCTGGGCGGGCGGTTCGAAGCGGGCCGCCGTGGCAGCGTATGGGCGGTCAGCGCGGACTTCCCGCTGCCGTCCGTACCCCGGGACGCACCGGCAGCCGACGAACTGCAAGTCTGAACGGCATGACGATCAGACTCCTCCTCGCCGACGACCAGGACATGATCCGGTCCGCCTTCCGCCTCATCCTCGGCTCCCAGCCGGACATGGAGATCGTCGCGGAGGTGTCGGACGGCACGGCCGCGGTCGAGGAAGCACGGCGGCTGCGCCCCGACGTGTGCCTCCTCGACATCCGGATGCCGGGCATCGACGGACTGGAGGCGACCCGCCTGCTCGCGGGACCCGACGTGCAGGACCCGCTGAACGTCCTCATCGCCACCACCTTCGACCTGGACGAGTACGTGTACAGCGCGCTGCGCAACGGTGCCTGCGGCTTTCTCCTCAAGGACGGATCCCCGGCGCTCCTGATCGAGGCCGTACGGGCGGTGTCCGAGAAGAACGCCCTGATCTCACCCTCCATCACGGTCCGTCTCCTGCGGCACATGTCCCGCACCTCCGGCTTTCCCGGCACGGGTGTCACACCCGATGAGCGGGAGCGACAGCGGACGCGCCTCGGAGCTCCTCCGGTGCGACGAGCCGAGGCCGAGGACTTGCTGACGCCCCGGGAGGCCGAAGTCGTCCGCCTGGTCGCCCGTGGCCGCACGAACGTGGAACTGGCCGCCGACCTCTACGTGTCGCTCTCCACCGTCAAGACACACCTGGCGAGCGTCCAGCGCAAACTGCGGGCCCGTAACCGTGTCGAGGTCGCGGCATGGGCCTGGGAGCACGGTTACTGCGCCGCCGGGGCCGACGACTGACCCCCTTGTCCGGACGTCGTGCCGGTTCCTCGATGAGCGCGAACACGCGGTCCGAGCCCACGAACCGGGTGCCGTCCGCGCCTGCCGCGCCGGAGGCTGTCGATCCGTCATCAGTCATCCGTCATCCGTGTCGGCTCCGGTGATTCGGAGGGCAGCCGTGAATCACACCGACAGGCATGAGTGACCCGCGGCAGGCCGTCGAACACCGCTGCACCAGAATCTCCTGTCGTTGACGGAGCGGGCAGGGCGGACGGAGCAGACAGGGCGGGCAGGACAGACGGATGCGTGGAACGGAGTGCCGGGGCAAAGTGGGTTGTATGACCATGATGCTCGCCGCCTTTGTTCTCGGTACTCCCGATCCCCCCGCGCTGGCCGACTTCTACCGGGCTCTGCTCGGCTGGGAGGAGGTCGATCGCGAGCAGGAATGGGTCCGCCTGAGGAATCCGGAACAAGAACGTCCCAGTATCAGCTTTCAGTTGGAGAGCGATCACACTCCTCCGACATGGCCGCAGAGCCCGGGCACCCAGCAGATGCAAGCGCACTTGGACCTGCAGGTCGATGACCTGGAGGCGGAGACCGAACGGGCCTGTGCCCTGGGCGCGACGCTGGAGGAGTACCAGCCGCAGAAGGACGTACGGGTCCTTCGTGACCCTCACGGCCATCCGTTCTGCCTCTTCCTCCCGGGCGCCTGAACCCGGGCGCCCGAACGTCGTCGGCTCGGCGCCGGGCCGACGACCGGCGGCCGACCTGGGCCAGCGCCGGCTGCTTGAACCCTGATACCGGATCGGCTCCCACCGCCCGGGTATGCGCGGTCCCGCGCCGTCGCGAGACGGCGCGGGACCATCGGGCCGCGGCGAAGGCGGTGTCCGCTCCGACGGTGTCTACCGCGGCCGGGGCCGGAGGGCAGTTCCCCTCGGCCGCATGGAGCGGCCGGCCGGCCGACCGGCCCGCCACGGCGCGCCGCTGGTGGGCGGAGGCCGCCGCCCTGGCCCGTCCCATCGACCACGCCGTGGCCCTGCTTCCGGTGCTCAGCGGTCTCGCCGTCCGCGCGGCCGTCCCGGTGGACCCGGACGCGGCCGGAACGCTGCTCGCCGAGCACCGCACTCTGCTACCACTGACACCGAGCCTGCTGTCAGCCCGGGAGGAACGCCTGGGCGAGGCCCGGTCCGCGCTCACCGCCCCTGCCCGCGTCGCCCGCTCGACCGGCCATCTCCCGGCGAAGCACTGTTGCTGACCGAGGTCGCCCGTCTCGGCGCAGCGAAGAAGGTCACGGACCGGTTGACTGGACTGGCCCGCACGTACGACGCCGGGTCCACCGGCCCCGCCGGACCTCAGCCACCGCTCACCGGGCCGCCGTGGCCGCCGCACTCACCGCATGCGAAGCGGAGCGGAAACATACCTCGGCCCCGAGCGGGGCTCTTCCATCTGGCCGCCGGACCTCCGGGAGCCGGCACCATGCCAAGAGTTCCGGGTCGACAACCCGCCGGACAATGTCTGCATCAACCTCCAGGTCCGGCCGGACCTGATCGCCAACCGGACGAACAGGACGATGAGCGTCCACTTGAACGCCAAGTGCGCGTTCTTCGTCCTGGACCTGGAACCCGGCCGCTCGGACGACGGGAACCGGCTTCCAGGCGCATCGCCGAACGGAAAACCGGCAGTCGGGCCGCGGTGGTCGAGGCGGGAGCGCCGACGACGAGGCCGGCCCGCGGCCCGCATGCGGTCGGCGAGCGCCCACCCCACCAGGCGCCGCGGCCGGGGCGAGCATGGTGACGCGGTGCTTGCGGCACAGGATGATCCAGGTCGGCGTGACGCGCCAGTGGCCCGTTTCCCACGAGCCGATGCATCGGATCCCCGTACATCCCCGTACATCCTGGAGCTCCGCGGATCTGCAAATGGGCGGGTCCCTCAGACGACGCGGACCCGGCGGGACGGACGAACAGGCGTCCTCTCGAACACTGGCAGGTCACCGGCCACCGCCTCGTCGAGTGAGGCCGGACACGGCATGTCGTCCGGGTGGGTGACGAGGCCGATCAGCGCGGCGAGTCGACGGCCGGCTGCTTGCAGGCCGGCGATCTCTGACTCGATACGGGTGTGTTCGGCCAGCAACCGTTCCGACAGGCCGGGACCGATGTGGCGGGCATCGATCGCGGGGAGGAGCGTGGCGAGCAGTTGGCTGTTGAGCCCGGCGGTGAAGAGCTGCTGGATGAGCTGGACCCGCGCCACGGACGACTCCGTGTAGATCCGTTGACCGCTGGCGGTGCGCTCCGGCTCCAGGAGGCCCTGCTCTTCGTAGTAGCGCAGAGCACGGGTGCTGACTCCGGCCCGTTCGGCCACCTCTCCGATGCGCATGGTCACCCTCCCGGCTCACGACGCGACTCGGAACGACTTGCCCTTCACGTCGACGTCAGGTCTTAGCGTACTCAGCGCGGACGGGAGACGCTCTCCCGTCGCTGTCGAAGGGACGATCATGCAGATCAGCGGAGCCGTCGCACTGGTGACCGGCGCCAACCGAGGCATCGGACGGCACTTCGTCGAACAGCTTCTGGCCGGCGGAGCCGAGAAGGTGTACGCCGCGGCCCGCCGCCCCGACCTCATGGACGTGAGTGATCCTCGCGTCGTCCCGCTGTACCTGGATCTCCTCGACGAGGAGTCGATCTCGAAGGCAGCGGCGGCGGCCCCAGACGTCACCCTGTTGGTCAACAACGCCGGCATCACCACGGGGGCCAACCTGCTGACCTCACCCGTCGACGACATCAGAACGGACCTCGAGACCCACCTGTTCGGTACGCTCCGAGTCATCCGCGCCTTCGCTCCGGTCCTGATCCGCAACGGAGAAGGCGCCATCGTGAACATCCTCTCCGTCCTGTCCTGGGTCGCCACCGCTGCCGGATCGGGGTCCTACTCCGTGGCCAAGGCCGCGGAATGGAACATGACCAACGGTGTCCGCGTGGAACTGGCCGGCCGGAACATTCTCGTCCAGGGAGTACATCTGGGGGCTGCCGACACCGACATGATGGCGGGAAGTGACGGACCCAAGATCGACCCGAGCGAGGTCGCGCGAGCCGGCCTCGCCGGAGTGGAGGCCGGAGCCATCGAAGTCCTGGTCGATGACCCGAGTCGCTTCGTCAAGGCTGCTTTCGCAGGCGATCCCGCGCAGCTCTACGGCTGACGAACGAAGGAGCCGCTCGTCGGAGCACGGTTCCAGCGGACTGCCGGTCCGAGCTCGGCTCTGCCGGGAGGCTTGCTCCCTGGCCGTTCAGAGAGTGAGCACGGCCTCGACGGCGCGGCGCTGGCCCATGGCCCTGTACGCCTCGGCGGCCTGGTCGAGGGGGAGGACGAGGCCGAAGCCGAAGACCTTGCCGGGGTCGATCTTCCGCTGCCGGACCAGGCCGATCAGCCCGGGCAGGTACTGACGCACCGGGACAGATGGAGCCGATGGCCTGCCGGGACCGGCCTGCGCGGCCACCGCGCCGAACCAGCCGGTGCCCAGCACGTCGGAGGCGGCCGGCAGGCTGGGAATCAGGCCGGCGTCGGGCATGCCGGGGGTGGCGACCAGGGTGCCGTCGACACGGCTGATCAGGGCGCGCTCGGCCTGCGTACCGGACTGGAAGACGCGGTTCACGCAGGAGGACGGTAGCCGGAACGGCAGATCTCGCAGGTGTTGAGGGCGGCGACACGGCGGTACGGTCCGCGCGTGAGGTGTGTCGGCCGCCGTGCCCCACTCGGGGCACGGCGCGGGCCGGCGATGGGCCCCGAACCCCAGGCGGACAGGTCTAGGGGAGGACGGGCGTGCGCAGTGCGATCAGGGCGACGTCGTCGTCGTTGTCGGCGGGGCGGACCTGGTCCAGCAGGGAGTCGCAGAAGGAGTCCAGCGGACGGTGGGCGAGGGACGCCGCGTACCGGCGCAGCCGGTCGAGCCCGTGGTCGATGGAATGGCGCGGGGACTCGATCAGGCCGTCGGTGTAGAGCAGGAGCGTGGCCCGGGGCGGCAGGACGGCGACGGCGTCGGGGCGGGGCCTGGTGACTCCCGTCCCGAGCAGTATCCCGTGCGCCTCGTCGAGGTAGCGGGCCCGGCCGTCGTGGGTGACGAGCAGGGGCGGCGGATGGCCGGCGTTCGTCCAGTCCAGGTGCCACAGCGCGTCCTCACCCACGGTGAGCCTGGCGAGGATCATGGTCGCCATCGGCACCTCGGCTATGTGCATCACGGCCTCGTCCAGCTGGGTGACGACGGCGCTGGGCGCGGCGTCCGGCTGCGACCAGGCGAAGGCACGCAGCATGTTGCGGACCTGCGCCATACCGGCCGCGGCATCGAGGTCGTGACCGACGACGTCCCCGATGGCCAGCGCATGGGCGCGACCGGCCAGGGCGAAGGCGTCGTACCAGTCACCGCCCACGGAGGAGGCGTCCGGGGCGGGCAGATAGCGCGCGGTCATCTCCAGCCCGGGCAGTGAGGGCAGCTGCGGCAGCAGATGACGCTGCATGGTCTCGGCGACCTTGCGCTGGCGCTCGTACAGCCGTGCGTTGTCCAGCGCCAGACCCGTCCGACGGGTCAGGTCCTCCAGCAGTGGCAGGTCGGCGGGGGTGAAGGCGTCATGGCGCTGCGCACGGCCCAGGGTCAGGGCGCCCAGTACGTCGCGCAGACCTCGGATGGGCGCGATCACGGCGGAGTGCATGCCCGTCTCGGTGAACAGGCGCTGCTGCTCGACCGCGATGCCCGAGTCCGGCGGCCCCTGGTAGGTGGCGGGGCCGGCGAGGGAGGAGGCGGCGCCGCGCAGGGCCCGCGACAGCGGCATCGGGGACTCCGTCGGCACGGGAGGCATCGGGCCCTGCAGATCGCCACGCTCGACCAGGATGCCGTCCTTGTGCTCCATCACCAGGACACGCCGTACCTCGTCGTGCTCGGTGAGGAGATCGAACACCGCCCAGTCCGCCAGTCGCGGCACGGTCAGGGCCGCCAGCCGGTGCAGCGCCTCGTCCACGTCCAGCGTGGACGTGAGCTGTGTGGTCGTCTCCGCCAGCAGCGCCAGGCGGTCCAGTTCCGTCAGCGGTACGGAGTACCGCTCGTCGCCCTGCTGCGACTTCTCCCGCTCGTACAGCAGCACCAGCGCACCCGCCACGCCCGTGCCCGTCGTGCAAGGCGTGATCAGCCACGACAGCTGCGCGAGGACGCCGTCCCCGCGGACGAACCATTCGGCGTCGCCGTGCCTGATGTCCCTGGTGAGGAGCGCTTTCCTCAGCTTGCAACGGCTACGGGGCATGGCGTGCCCGTGGTTGTTGCGGTGCAGCAGGTCGTGGGAGTCCTGGCCGGTCAGTTCCGCGGCACCCCTGCCGAGCAGGCTCTGGGCCGCGCTGTTGGCCGCGACGATGAGACCGTCGTCATCGACGACGAGGGCGGGCGCCGCCACGTTGTCCAGCGCCTTCTCCAGCGGCACCCCGGACAGCGCCGGCTCTCCGGGCAGGGGTCTGCCTCCTGTGCCGGGAGCCGCAAGCCCGTCCATGTCCCTTCCGTCCCTCCTCGATCCGAACGCAATCTGCTGCAGTACCCCAGCGGAATCATTACAAGCGCACAAGCCCGCCGGCCATTGAAGACCATCCACCGGGCTGCTTTCCAATCGCACCAATCGCACAAAGACGCCGGCGGGACGGCCGGGCCGCCCGGCGGACCCGCGGTCCCGCGAGACCGAGGCCGTACGAGACCGGAAAAGAGCAGTGGAGAAGGGTCCGCGCGGCCGGGGGTCGGGAGGGCTTGACCTGGAGCGCGCTCCAGATCCGAGCATGGGGGGCATGCATACCGACGAACCCCTGATCGTCCTCGGGACGATGGACTTCGGCACCCGTGTCGCCCCGGACACGGCCTTCGCGATCCTCGACGCCTTCGTCGCCGGCGGCGGTGTCTGGCTGGACACCGCGAACTGCTACTCCTTCTGGGCCGACCCCAGCGGTACCGGCGGCGCCAGCGAACGCGTCATCGGTGCCTGGCTCCGGGCCCGCCCCGGCGCGCGCGAGACGGTGCGGATCGCGACGAAGGTCCGGCAGAACCCGCTCGTCCCGCACACCTGGCCGAAGAGCGCCGAAGGACTCTCCGCCCGCGCCGTGCACGCCGGGGTGCGGGAGAGCCTGGAGCGTCTCGGCGTCGATCACGTGGATCTGCTGTGGGCCCACGCCGAGGACCGTGCCGTACCGCTGGCGGAGACGGTCGGCGCCTTCGGCGAGCTGGTCGCGAAAGGGGTGGCCCGGCGGATCGGGGCGGCCAACCATGCCGCCTGGCGCGTCGAGCGCGCCCGCTCGCTCGCACGGGAGCAGGGCGTACCACCCTGGACGTCCCTCCAGCTGCGCCACTCACTCCTCCAGCCGCGTCCGCTCACCCCGGTCGCCGAGGCCGGCCACCGCATGCTCACCGCCGAGGACCTGGACCTCGCCCGCTCGGAAGGCCTTGCCGTGTGGTCGTACAGCTCACTGCTGTGGGGTTCCTACGCGCGCTCGGACAAGCCGCTCCCACCCACCTATGATCACCCCGGAACGGCCCGGGTGCTCGCGGTCCTGGACGAGGTCGCCGGCGAACTCTCCGCCACGAGGAACCAGGCCGTCCTCGCCTGGCTGATCCGGCAGGGCATCGACCCCATCGTCGGCGCGAGCCGGGTGGAACAGGTCGAGGAGGCACTCGCCGCACGCCGTGTACGGCTCGACGACGACCACCTGGCGCGTTTCGCCGAAGCGCGGTAGCGCGGCCACCCAAGGAGTCCCATGACCACCCTCACCCCGGCAGCGGCCGCCGACCGCACCGGCGTCTCGATCGACACGTTGCGCTACTACGAGCGGGAAGGGCTCATCGGCCCGATCCTGCGCTCCGCCGGCGGGCGCAGGCAGTACACCGCGGACGACGTCTTCTGGATCGGCCTCGTCACATGCTTCCGCGAGGCCGGCCTCGGCATCGCGGACCTGCGGGAGTTCGTCGCCATCCTGCGCGCCGAACACTCCCCGCAGGACCGGGTCGCCTTCCTTCGCGAACGCCGTGCCGCCCTGCGGCAACGGGCGCTGGCACTGCACCGCGCCATGGAGGTCCTCGACGAGAAGATCACCTACTACAGCTGAACACCCGTGGTCGCGCTCCCGGTTCGGGCCCCGCCGCCCCCGCCCCCGCTGCCGCCACCGCCGTTGTCGTCCGGGCGGTGGCCGGGGCCCGTGGCGCGGAGGTCAGGAGCGCAGGTACCGGGTCAGCCGGTCAAGGAGGTGGGCGGCGTCCTGCAGGCTCCGGGCGGTGTCGGAGAAGTCCCCGGCGAGCAGCTCCTCCGCGTCCTCGCCGTCCTCCTGTCCCGGACCGGACACGGGGGCCGGGACGTTCGTGCCGCGGTACCCCACGGGTTCGCCGCCGGCGTCCTGCCGGTAGCCGACGAAGTCGCAGACGCCGGGCTGCGGGGGTGTGTCACCGCCCTCGACGCCGAAGAACTGCACGCGCGACAACTGGGTCTCGCCCGCCCCGAGGTTGGCGGTGATGCGCAGCCGGTAGTGCCGGTAGGCCACGGAGTTGGGGAAGGGGAACTCCTTGGTGCTGAAGCGCCTGCCGAACTGCTGGTCGTCCCGCGCGTCCAGCCGTGCCCAGTCCCTGCCGTCGTGGGAGCCCTCCAGGACCCAGTCCGACGGGTCGCGGTCGGGGCAGTCGTTGGCGGAGGTCAGGCTGTAGGCGGTGACGGCGACGGGGCTGTCGAAGGTGAACTCCAGGTCGGCGGAGTCCTCGTGGGCCAGCCACTTGTCGCTCGCCTTGCGCAGGAGGTTGGCCGCGACCTCGCCCCACTCCGTGAACTCCTCGCTGGCCTCCACCTTGGACACCTTGCCGGTGACGTCCAGCCGCTCGCCGGTCGCCGTCGGGCCCGTCGTCCCTGTGACCGCGGTCCGCAGGGTGAGCGAGGTGGCGTCGCCCCTGCGGCCGCTCCACGTCACACGCTCCACCGGCGCGCCGCCGTCGTCGAGCAGCAGTCCCAGCCGGCCGACGGCGCGCCACACGCCGTCGCGCTCCTCCTCGGTGGCGAAGTGCCGTCCGAGGATGCCGTCGGTGCCCTGCGCGGGGGTCCGGCGGTCGGTGAGCGTGCCCCGCACCTCGCCGATGACGCCGTCGCCGGTCCGGAAATGGCCGTGGAAGCCGGACAGGTCACTGCGGAACGCGATGGCCGACTCCGCGCCGTCGGTCGCACGCCACGACAGCCGGGTGGCGGCTTCCCCCGCTCCCGCGTCGAGGTGGAACAGCAGGCGCGGCCCCGGCTGCCAGGTGGGCGCGTCGAGGGGGCGCCGCTCGGTGGCGAAGGTCCACACGGACCGTCCGCCCGTCCTCGCCGTATGCACGCGCTCGGCGCGCCCGGCGTCCTCGGCGGGGTCCACCGTGATCGCACGCACCCGAAGCAGGCCGTCGCCCTCGACCGCGACGCCGGCATTGCGTATCCGAAGGACGTTCACGCCCTCCTGGAGGACCTTGCCGGGCACGCTCACCAGGTACTCCCGCACGGCGCCCGGATCGCCGTCGTCGGGCAGCGAGAACCCCTCCGTCACCACCTCGTCGTTGACCGCGACGTCCATGGGGACGGCCGCACCGAGCACCGCGACACGCAGCACGAAGTCGGCGACCTCGTCCCCGCTCCCGACCGCGAAGTCGACTTTGAGGTGGCCGCCGGCCGCCACCACGACGTACGAGGAGGCGATCACGCACCGGTGATGACGAACGACGGCGTTCGACAGCGCGGCGGGCCGGGTCGAGAAATCGACAAGAACAGGGGCCATCTGGGGCTCTCCAAAAGGTCGTTGAGAAGACCGTCCGCCGCCGGGGCGACCGAGCGGGTCGTCCAAGACGCTAACGCCCTCCTCTGACAACGGCACTTCACTCCCACCCCGACTGCACCACCTGCACCACGGTTGCCCCACCGGGACCCGCCCCCGAGCAGCGAAAAGGGCAACGGACATTCCCTCGGGGATACGTCCCGGCGCTCGGGTAACCCTGGCCGGGCGGGCAGACCCTGGTCGGGCGGGGGAGAGCGGCCGGGACGGTACGGGCGACGTGCGGAGCGCGGGCGGTCACCGTCTCGCCGGAAGCGGTCGCCTCGCACTCTCCGACGTCCTCGACAGCGCGGAGACACCCGGTCCACCCGGCCCGGGCACCGCCGGCGGCGACTTCGGCTCCCATGACCCGAACCGGGCGGCTCCGCCCTGCCCCACGTACCGCCGCGGGGAGGAAGAGGACGAAGGGGCAGGCAGGGGTGCACAAGGGCACGTCAGCCCCTGCCGGGTTCCCCACGCATCCCCGTTACGCTGGCCGGATGACACCGCAGCACATGGTGGACGGACCCAAGCCCGCGAACCGGGGGCCGAAAGCCGCCGCCGGCAATCGGGCCGCTCTGGTCACCGCGGCCCGCGAGATCTACGCGGCGGACGGCCTGGACGTCCCCCTGTCCAGGATCGCGCGCAGGGCCGGCGTCGGGCAGGGCGTGCTGTACCGGCATTTCCCCGACCGGGACGCCGTCGCGACCGCGGTCCTGGAGGAGAACGTACGCCAGGTCGAGCAGGCGGCTGCCGCCGAGGGCGCGACTCTTGCCGGGGTCCTGGGAGTGGTGACCTGGCATCTGACGCAGTCGGCGGCCTTCATCAGCTTCCTGCACGCCGACGGGGCGGGAAGCGGTCGCTTCCGTGCCCACGTGTTCGCCCGCGCGTTGTCCGGCAGAGTCGAACGGGCCTTGCGCGGCTGCCTCCCGGACGGCCACCGCCTGGGCGCTCCGGACGCGCCGGACGACCTCATGCTCGCCGTGGCCATGGTCTCCGGAGCCGTCACCGGCCCCACGCGTGAGGAGCGTGAACGCCGGGCGCTGGCGGGCTGGCGGCTGCTCGGTGTCACGGTGGGACCGGTACGGCCCTTCGGGGAGTAGCGGCGAGGACCGGACGGCCTCAGCCGCCGTTGGACTGCCGTATGCCCGCCGCGAGCGCGTCGAAGGTGTACAGGTATCCGCCGGCGGGGCCGCTGACGGTCATGTACGCCTTGGTCCCGCCCGGTGTGATCGCCACGTTGGTGGCCGACTCGAGTCCTTCGGTGCCGGCCGGGACCTTCACCGTCGCGAGGCGTTCCCCGTACCGGTCGTACACGACCATCGCGGGTCGTCCGTGCAGGGCCTGGTACAGGTTGCCGTCCGCGTCCACGGCGATCGAGTCGGTCTGGGCGATACCGGCGTCGACGCGGACGGCGGTGTGCCGGCCGCTCGTCCCGGGCCGCTCGACGACCGGAAGGTAGGAGATCCGGTTCTCCGTGAGCTCGCTGATCCACAGCCCGCGGTAGTCCACGTCGAACGAGACGCCGTTCGTCGCGGCGAGGCCGTCGGCCAGGACGGTGGCGTCCGCGCCGTCGCGGTCGATGCGCACCACACGTCCGCGTGCCTTGCCTTCGGACATGCCGAGGGCGTCGCTGACGTACAGGTCGCCGTCCCTGTCGAAGGCGATGTCGTCGGGCTGCATCCGGTCGCCGTCGACCTCGTCGGTGAAGAAGGCGCGCCGCTCGCTGCCGTCGGGGGCCAGCGAGACGATCTCGCCGTGGGCGAAGTCCGACAGGTAGAGCCGTCCGTCGTACGGGCTGAACTGGGCCGAGGTGTAGGCGCCGCGGCTGTCGGTGAAGACCTTCCGCACCACCTTCTTCCGGACGTCGACCCGCAGCACCTTCGGCGCTCCGGGGGGCGCGGTGACGTCGACGACCGTCAGGCGGCCGTCCTCGCCGAGGACCGGGCCCTCCAGCAGGGTCATCCCGGTCGCCTCGTGCACCGTGGTCAGCCGCATGAACGGGCGGGCGGTGATGCCCCTGCCGGACGCGGAAGGGGCCGCGGCCGCCTCGCCGGACGTGTGCGGGACGGTGCCGCACCCGGTCAGGGCCAGCGCGCCGAGCGTGGCGAGTACGGCCAGAGAACGGTTTCGAATGCGTCGCATGGGGGGTGCACTCTTCCTGTCCGGGAGTCGTCGTGCCCCGCACTCTAACCGGACAACTCTGTCCGGTTGTTGTTACGGTTCGTCAAAGCCGTTCGGACCCGCAGCAGTTGGCGGAACCCGGACGGACCCCTCCTGCACAGCAGACGGAGAGACGAGGTCACCCCACATGACGTCCCCCCACCTGACGCCCCCTCAGGCGCCCACTCCTGACGAACTGGCCGCACTGCGGCAGCGTTACCACCGCGAACGCGAGCGGCGTGTGCGGCCCGACGGGCCCCGCCAGTACCTCGGCGCCGACGCGGAGTTCGGCTTCTACGCCGCCGACCCGTACGTGGGGGAGGTGCCGCGGCGCGAACCGCGGCGCGACACCGTCGACGTGGCCGTCGTCGGAGGCGGGTTCGGCGGCATCCTCGCCGGCGCGCGGCTGCGCCGGCAGGGCGTGGAACGGATACGCGTCATCGACAGGGGCGGCGACTTCGGCGGCACCTGGTACTGGAACCGGTACCCGGGCGTCCACTGCGACATCGAGTCCCACGTGTATCTTCCGATGCTCGACGAGACCGGCTACGTACCGCGGTGGAAGTACGCGCCGGGCGAGGAGATCCGGCGGCACGCGATACGGATCGCGGAGCGGGCCGGCCTCTACGCGGACGCCTTGTTCTCCACCTCCGTCACCGCGCTGACCTGGGAGGAAAGCTCCCGCACCTGGAGGGTGGACACCGACCGCGGGGACGCCTTCCGGGCGACGTACGTGGTCACCGCCACCGGGACCATGGCGGAGCCGAAGCTGCCGGGCATCCCCGGCATCAAGGACTTCGAAGGGCGCACCTTCCACACCTCCCGCTGGGACTACGGCTACACCGGCGGCACTCCGGAAGGCGGCCTGACCGGGCTGGCGGACAAACGTGTGGGTGTCGTCGGCACCGGCGCCACCGGCGTGCAGGTCATCCCCGTGCTGGCCCGGGACGCACGGCACGTGTACGTCTTCCAGCGCACCCCCTCCACGGTCGACGTACGCGCCAACCGCCGCACCACGGCCGCGGACGTCGCCGCCGGCCGGGAGGGCTGGGCCCGCGAACGCCGCGAGAACTTCCTGCGCATCGTCTCCGGTGAGCCGTTCGGCGAAGACCTCGTGGCGGACGGATGGACCTCGTCCGCGGGCCTGCTGGAGAAGCTGGTGCCGAGCTTCCGCCGCTCCGGCGACCGCGCGTCCTTCGAATCCGCCTACGAGGCCGCCGACGCCGCGAAGATGAACGAGATACGGGCCCGCGTCGAGCGGCACGTCACGGACCCGGCGACGGCCGAGACGCTCAAGCCCTGGTACCGGTACGCCTGCAAGCGCCCCACCTTCTCCGACACGTACTATCCGGCGTTCAACCGGAGCAACGTCACCCTGGTCGACACCGCGGACAGCCACGGCATCGAGCGCGTCACCGCGAACGGTGTCGTGGTGGGCGGCACGGAGTACGAAGTCGACTGCCTGGTCCTCGCCACCGGCTTCTCCGTCGGCGTCTCCGGCGTCCACTCCGGCACGCTGCCCGTCCACGGCCGGGACGGCGTCCGGCTGCTGGACGCGTGGGCGCGGCACGGCATCCGTACGCTGCACGGATTCACCTGCAACGGCTTCCCGAACCTGATCCAGCTGGGCTCGCTGCAGAACGCCAGCAGCGTCAACTTCACGCACGTACTCGACGAACAGGCCGTGCACGCCGCCGCCCTCGTCGCGGCGGCCGAAGCCAAGGGCGCCCTGCTCGAACCGTCCCGCGAGGCCGAGGACGCCTGGCTCGCCGTCCTGACGCAGGGCTCGCCCGACCACGAGTGGTTCCACGCCGGATGCACCCCCGGCTACTACAACCGCGAGGGGCGCGGCCGCCCCAACGGCCCGGGCGGCTACCCGCACAGCGCCTGCGCCTTTCACGAACTCCTGCGCCACTGGCGGGAGGAGTCCCTGGACGAGGTGCTCACCTGACGTGATCACCGCGCGAGACCTTAACTGAACTAACTGGTAAGTTAGATTCATGAAGAGGAACACGACCTCGCGCGCCCGCCTCCTCGGCGCCGCCGAAGAGGTCTTCTACGCACGGGGCATCGCGACCACGGCCGTGGACGTGGTCGCACGGGCGGCCGGAGTGGCCAAGCCGACCCTGTACGCGCACTTCGCGTCGAAGTCGGCCCTCGCCGCCGCCGCGCTGGCCAACCGGCACGAGCGGCGCGCGGCGGACCTCCAGGCGCGCCTGGAGGAGGCCGAGCCGGGAGAGCCGCGCCTGCTGGCCGTGTTCTCCTGGCTCGCCTCCTGCTACCGGGACGACAACGGCCGCGGGTGCGCCTTCCTCAACGCGGCCGCCGATTCCCCGGCCGACGAACCGGTCGCCGCGGCCGTACGCGAGGAGAAGACATGGTTGCTGAACACACTGACCCGGCTGTCCGGGGAAGCGGGGCTCGTGAGGCCGGCCGAGGTCGCCTCGCAGTTGCTGCTCCTGATCGACGGGGTCGCCGGCCGCGTCCTGGTGCGGGGCGCCGACGCGGCCGCCGACGTGACCGCGACGGCGGCCCGCGCGGCAGCCGTCCTGATCGAGGCGGCCCGCCCGCAGCCATGGCGCGCCTGACGGACCGCCCCGTCCAGCGTGCCCTGCGGCTCACCGCGGGCCTGGCCCTCTTCGGACTCTGCCTCGCGCTGCTGGTCGAGGCGGATCTCGGCGCCGACCCCTGGACCGTCCTCACCCAGGGGCTGGCCGCGGTCACCGGGCTGACCCTGGGGCAGGTCGTCGTCGCCGTCTCCGTGCTGCTGCTGGTCCTGTGGGTCCCGCTGCGTCAGCGTCCCGGCCCGGGCACCGTCGCCAACGCGCTGCTCGTCGGCCCCTTCCTCGACCTCGGTCTCGCCTGGATCCCGACCCCGCACCACCTGCCGGCCCGGGTGGCCTTCCTCGTCACCGCCGTCGTCGGCGTCGCGGTCGCCACCGGCCTGTACGTGGGCGCCGGCTGGGGGTCGGGCCCGCGGGACGGCCTGATGACCGGCCTCGCCGACCTGGGCGTACCCGTGGTCGCCGCACGCGCGGCCATCGAACTGTCCGTACTGGCCGTGGGGTGGCTGCTCGGCGGAAGCGTCGGCGTCGCCACCGTCGTCTTCGCCCTCGCCATAGGCCCGCTCGTCGGCTACGCCCTCGGGAAGCTGCGCCTGCCGCCTTCCGCGGCCCCGGACGGCGTATGACCGGGACCGCACACCGGTGTCAGCCGGACGTACCGAGAACGCCGCGCAGTCTGCGCGCGAAGTCCTCCGGCCGGCCGGCGTGGCCGGACCCGCCGTCGAGGAAGCCGCCGTGGTGGCTCGGGAAGACCGTCGCCTCCTGACCGAGGAGCTCGGCCGTGCACACCGAGGCGCGTGCGGTGAAGGTGCCCGAGGACTCCTCGCCCACGGCGATCACGACCCGGGTGGGCGCCGCGGCGAGCGCGTCGGCATCGGGCCGGTGGTCGCTGACCGCCCAGGACCGTTCGGAGAGCAGCGGATCGTCACGCCTGCCGTCGTCCTCGGCCGGCAGGCCGAACGCTCGGGGATCCGGCGCGTCCTGAGCGAAGTAGTCGTCGGTGAACTCGCCCCGCCACGACGTCATCATGATGAACGCGGCCATGCCGGCGCCCCACCCCTTCGCCCGGTACGCGTCCCGCATGGCGGCCCGGGCGCGCTCGGCGGCGCGGGCGTCGGGGAGTACGGACATGAGCGGCGGCTCGTGCGCCACCAGGGTGATCACGTCCTCGGGGTGTGCCGCCACGAGGGCGAGCGCGGTCACCGCGCCGCCGCTGCTCGCGAACATGTCGACCGGACCGGCCCCGAGCGCCTCGACGACGGCGTGCACGTCACGGGCCTGGAGTTCGGGCACATGGTCGGTCCGGCCGTCCTTGCGGACGCTGCGGCCGATGCCGCGCGGGTCGTAGGTGATCACGGTCCGCTCGGGGAAGAGCGACGCCAGCGTGGCGAAACCGCCGGCGTCCATGGGCTGGCCGACCATGACGAGCGGCGGCCGTCCGCTGTCGGCCGGCAGCGGCCCGTGGACGTCGTAGACGAGGTCGGCGTCAGCGGTCCGGAGTGTGTACGCAGTCATGACGGGGCAGACCCCGCCGGCTCCGGAAACTCATCGGTCACGGGGGACAGGTCGCCCGCCGGTCCGTGCCCCCGCGTTCAGATACGCCAGGAACGGAGCTCGTCGGCGATGTCGTAGATGCTCAGCCGGCTCTCGCGGACCTTCCTGATCAGGTCGGACAGCGCCCCGTACGGAGGATCGATGCCTTCTCCGGACTGGTCCATGTACTGCCCGGTGACGAAGGCGGCGAAGAGGCTGTTGCGGTGGGGGAGCGGTTCGAGGCGCACGACGGTGTGCAGCAGCGCGGCCGCCCGCCAGGCGGCGTCGGGGTTGGACGTGGCCAGGGTCGGCATACGCGTCTTGTGGCGCGCGACGGCCGCCACGAGCGCCGAGTAGTCGGTGACCGACACGTCGTCGTCGTCGAGGGCGGCGTCCTGGACGTCCAGGAGCCAGGGGACATCGATGTACAGGATCTCGCTCATCAGGCGGCGGTTGCTCCCCGGCCGCGCTGGGACGGGGGGATCTCGTCCGGGAACGCCTCGTCGAACTCGGCACGCAGCCTGTCCGCCCACGAGGCGGCGCCGACGACGAACCGCTTGCGCTGCATCTCGCGGACCCCGAGGTCGTGCATGTACTGCTTGAGGCTCTTGCCCTCGGCCGCGGCAGCCGCGCGCACGCCTTCCATTTCTTCCTCGGTGAAGGTCACATTCAGTGATGGCATACAGGCATGGTACCTACTCGGTACCTTCTTGTCGTCGCGGGGTACGGTGAGGGCCGTAAAAACAGTAGCCATGGACATAGTAGCCATGTACCGTATTCGGCATGAGCAAGGTCGCACCGGGTCCCACGCCCGGTTTCCTGGTATGGCGGCTCGCCAACAGATGGCGCGTCGCGGTCGATCGCGCGCTGGCCCCGCTGGGCCTCACGCACGCGCAGTACTCACTGGTCGCGTCGCTGTACGGCATGCAGCGCACCGGCGAGCGGCCCAGCCAGCGTCAGCTCGCCGACCACACGGGACTGGAGGCGTTGTACGTCTCGAAGCTGGCGCGCGCCCTGGAGTCGGCCGGCCTGGTCGGACGGACCCGTGACCCGCGCGATCCACGTGCCGTCCGGCTCGCTCTGACCGAGCAGGGCCAGACGGTCACACGCCAGGCCGTCGACGTGGTCCAGGAACTGCTCCAGCGGTTGCTGGACCCGCTCGGCGGCCTCGACGCCCCGCGGACACGTGCGTTCACCGACGAGCTGACGGCCTTGCTAGGCGCACCTCTCACTCCATTCGTACCGAACGACGAGAACACCCAGGGGGCAACACCATGACCGGTGCCGCATCCAGCGCGTCCACCGCATCCGCGCCTGCCGCCGACGCCCGCGCCCTCGGCCTGGCCCACTACGCCGCCCGCGGCGTCCTGGAACACGTGCTGGCCCGGCACGGCAGCACGTTCCAGCAGCAGATCGCCTTGCGCGCCGCCGTGACGTCCGACGTCCCGCAGACGCGGGACGACCTCGCCGCCCAGATCCACAGCACCCTCAAGGCCGATCCGGCCGGCATCCGGCGCACGCTCGACGAGCTGCTGGACAAGCGGTTGCTCGTCGCGGTCGGCGCGCACCTTCGCCCCACGGACGAGGGCCGCGCCCTGCTCACCGCGGTGGGTGAGGAGACCGCTCCCGTCACCGCCGGTATCTGGGGCGGGATACCGGCCGAGGACCTGGCCGCCGCCGGACGCGTCCTGGCCCTGGTCACCGAGCGCGCCAACGCCAAGCTGGCCTCGCTGACCGCCTGACCGCCTGCGCCATTCCTACAGGTGGTCCGGAACGCCGGGCAGCGGGCTGTCACCGCCGCGGGCGTGGGGCATGGCGGGCGCCGTGCCGGCCGGGTCGTGCGGCGCGTCGGACACGGCGGTGTCCGTCGCCAGGACCACCACCTCGTCCTGCGCGCCCCACACGCGCCGCTCGGACTTGGCCGGGTTGAGCCGCAGTTCGTGACGGCGGTCGTTCCCGGGCCCACCGGCCCCCGCGGCCGGGCCGGTACGGCGGTAACCGATCGCGCATTCGCCCCGGTCGAGGGCCGCGGCCACGACCGTCGCGAACGACGCCTCGCCTCCGGGCACGACGTAGTGGCCGGCCGGGCGCAGATGTATCGAGGCGCCGTGCGCCGCGAACAGCTCGCCGAAAACGGCCGCCAGATGGGGGTTGTGGGCGATCTGCGCCATGAGCAGTCCGGTCAGCTCGCCCCGCACCACGATGTCGGACGCCGGACCCAGCGGCGCGAGAGCGCGGTTGCGGTGGTCGCCGAGTTCCGCGACCACCGGCAGGGTCCGGCCGTAGCGCAGTTCCACCGACCGCAGCGTCAGCAGCGTGACCAGGACCCTGTCGTCGGGGTGTCCCGGGCCGGCCCCGGCGTCCGCACCCAGCACGATCACACTGTCGTAACCGAAGAGGTCCAGGTCCTCGAGGCTCTCCGGATGCGGCGACTCCCCGCCGCGGTGGGTGACGGCCAGCTGTGCCGCGTCCTCCGGCGAACAGGCGTGGTCCGGCGCGGGAACCGACTGCGCCCCCTCCGCGACGACATCGAGCACCGACCCCGGTACGACGCTGTGGCGCAGCGCCTGGACGAGGAGAGGGGCACGGCGGTTCCAGCCCAGGAGCAGGACCCGCACCGGCCTGGCGTGCCCGGGCCGCGGCACGGCCACCGCCGTGAGGTCGACGTGCGCACGGCAGTCGACGGACGCGTCGGCCGTGCAGTCGTGCGCGATGACGACGAGCCGGTCCTGCGGGCCGATGACGGTCCGCGCCGGAGGGTTCAGCACCGGCGGCCCGTCAGGCGGCATCAGCCCCACCACACTCGCCCGCTCGAAGCGCAGCAGCACATCCCCGAAACAGCGGTCCGCGCGCGTCTCCCGGCCGTCCGCCTGCCGGTCGTCCGGCGGAACGTCCACGAAATGGAACTCGGCGCCCGCGAAGTCGAGCAGGTCGCGCAGCACCTCGCCCACCCCGCTGCGCCGCGCGGAGTGCACCAGCAGCCGGGCCGCCGTCGCGTCCGTCTCCACGATCGTGCCGCGGGCGCCTGCCGCGAGCCGCGCGGCGGGCAGGTGACGGCGGTCGCGGACGGCCGCGACGACGGGTGGCCCCGGATCCTCGCCGAGCACGGCTCGCAGCGCCAGCAGCGTGCGGACGACCTCGCTGTCCGCGTCGGGCGCGTCCGAGGGCAGCACCAGCACCGAACTTGCGGCCCGGGGGGTGACCAGGGCCAGTGTGTCGACGGTGGTCAGCGAACCGCTGCGGCAGACCAGCCGGACACCGGGACCGCGCCCGAGCGAGAGGGCGAGCGCCTCCTCCATCTCGGCGACGTCGCGGTCGGCCAGCACGGCGATCACGCAACGGCGCCCCGCCCGCGCGGCGACCAGTTCACCCACTACCGTGAACACCTGGTCCGACCAGCCGAGGACGACCGCGTGCTCCTGCTCCAGCACCATCGAACGGCCCCGCCGCAGCTCGGTCAGGCGCTCACCCAGCCCGGTGGTGATCACCCCCACCAGGGTCGACACGCACAGCAGCGTGACCAGTCCCAGCAACAGCGACAGCGCCACCCGGACGGGCGCGCCGCTCGGCGCGCCGAGCCGCAGGGTCTCCGCGCTGGTGCGCCCCACGGCCAGCAGCCGGCCCGACAGCGAACGCGGGGAGTCAGGATCCGTCCACACCACCAGCGCGCTGACGGGAACCACCACCGCCAGGCACGACAGCACCAGCCAGCCCACCAGCATCCTCGTGCTGCGGGCCAGCGTGGTGTCGAACCGGTAGCGCGCCCGGTCCCGTAACGAAGTCGGCCGCCTCCACCGCACTGAGCCCCCACTTCCCCCGCCCGCCCGGGCGGCGCCGACGCACACCGGGGGCACCGCCGTCCCGCCCGCGGTACAGGAGTGCCCTCTGTGTACAGCGTGCTGGTCCGGCGGCGCGGACACGCCCGGACGGGACGCCATTCATCCTTTCGGGACACGCCGCGCGCCTGCGGTCAGCCGGGTACGGGCGGGGAGGGTGACGCACGAACACCGGCCGCGGCGCCCAAGTGTCTGCGCCGCGGCCGGTGTTCAGGTGCCCGGACGACGGGGTGGAGCCGGTCGGGCAGACCGCGGGGTTACGAGCCGGCCGGCGGTGTCTGCTGGACGACCTCGAAGGACCACAGCGTGGAGCCGCTCGCCGCGGGCCTGGGGCGCTCGCCGCCCTCCGCGCCGCCGCCCTGGTGGGCGGCCTTCATCGAGCCTTCCATCCACGCGGTGAAGGACTCCTCGTCGCGCCACCGCGTGTAGACGAGGTAGCTGTCGGTGCCTTCCACCGGCCGCAGCAGTTCGAACCACTCGAACCCGTCGGAGTTCTCCACGGTGCCCGCGCGGGCCGCGAAGCGCTTCTCGAGGACCTCCCGCTGCTCGGCCGGGACGGTCAGGACATTGATCTTGACTACGCTCATGGAACCATCCTGCCGCAGGCCCTCCCCGGGCCGGGCGATCGGGTCCTTCGTGGCGGGGATCGCGTCCGACGGGGGAGGGGTGCCACCTGCCCCGGCCGATGTCAGTGGTCACCTCTACGGTGTGAGCAGTGGGACCCGCCGAAGAGAGCGCGGGCCGCGCTCTGGGAGGGGTCTGTCATGTCTACCGGGTCGGCGTCGAGGACGTATCTGGAGCTGTCGCAGGACGACGGCACGGCGCACAAGTTCTACGAAGTGGCCGTCGACGGCCTGGTGGTGACGGTGCGGTACGGGCGGATAGGCGCCGCCGGGCAGACGCAGACGACGACGTTCCCCACGCCGGACAAGGCGCGCGCCGCGGCCGCGAAGAAGGTGGGGGAGAAGGTCCGCAAGGGGTACGCGCCGGCCGTCGCCGGGCAGCGCGCGCCGCGCTCGGTGACCCGCCGTCAGGTGACCTCGGCGCCCTCCCACCGCACGCGCCGTGGCCCCGGTGCTGTGGCGGTTCCGCACCGGGTCGTCGGCGTTCGGCATCCACGTCGACGACGACCGGTGCTGGGTGGGCAACCAGGCGGGCGACGTCTACACCCTGGACCACGAGGGCGGTGTCCTGGCGCGCTTCAACCTGCCGGACGGTGTGAAGTGCCTGGTCGCGGACGACTTCTGGATCTACGCCGGATGCGACGACGGCCGGGTCTACGACCTGTCCTCCAAGCTGCCGTTCGCGGCCTACGACGTCGCGGCGGACGTCGACATCTTCTGGCTGGACATCCACGAGGGCGTCCTGAACGTCTCGGACCGCGAAGGCCGGCTGACCGTCATCGACCACGAGGACGAACACCAGTGGGCCCGCCGCAGCCAGGGCGAGCACGCCTGGATGGTCCGCGCGGACGACCGCGCCGTCTACCACGGCCACGGGGCGGGGGTGAGTGCCTACGCGCCGGACGGGACCGGCGAGTTGTGGCACACGCCGACCCGCGGCGGTGTCCTCTTCGGCTGGCAGGAACAGGACGCGGTGTACGCGGGAACCTCGCACCGCGTGGTGCAGCGGCTGTCGAAGGCCACCGGCGCGGTGGAGGCGACCTACGCCTGCGACAGCGCGGTCTACTCCTGTGCCACCTCGCCCGGCGGCCGGTTCGTCTTCGCCGGCGACGCGTCCTCGTCCGTCTACTGCTTCGACCGGGACGGCACCCGGCTGTGGAAGCTCGGCACGGGCGACGGCTCGGCGCTGTCGATGCAGTACCGCGACGAGCGGCTCTACCTGGTGACCACGGACGGCTCGCTGGTGTGCGTGGACGCGAGCGAGGCGGCGATCACGGCGGCCCAGCAGGGCACGGTGCCGGTGGCGCGGGACGTCAAGCTCGCCGCCGCCCTGCCGACCTACGCACCGGCCACGGCCGCGGCCGCCCTGCCGACCGTCTCCCGGGCCCCCGCCGGAGGCATCGTCGTCGAGTGTGTGCAGACGACCGGACGGCTGCGGGTCCACGTGGTGTCCGAGGGCTACGACCCGTCCTGGAACGTCCAGTTCCCGCGCACGGTACGGGAGGCCGGGGCCCGTTACGTCGTCGACGCCCTGCACCCGGCGGCCGGCGGCTTCTACCGGGTCCGCGGTGACATCCGCCGCCTGCTGTGACCGCACTCGCTCCCCCTTGCGGACCGTAGCCCGCAGCCCAGCAGCCCGTGGACCACGGCCCCGACCAGGGGCCACGGTCCACGGGCTGCTGTAGTTCTGTTCCGCACCTCTTGACGTCGTTGGTTCAGACCTTTACGTTCTTCCGCACACCGCATGTTCATAGGTGAACTCATTGTTCACCGACATGAACGAGCCTCCCCCACCGTCTGCTTCTGACGAAAGGCTGCGATCACCCCCATGACCGTGCGAACCCGTACTCGTTCCAACGCCCTGCGCGGCGGACTCGCCCTGGCGGCCCTGCCCCTGACGGCGGGTCTTCTCGCCGCCCCGCAGGCCGGCGCCGCCCCCGCCGCCACCTCGTCGGCCGTCGCCCCGTACCTCTACAACGGCTGGGGCGACCCGCCCAGCCCGACGACGATCACCCAGGCCACCGGCGTGAAGTCGTTCACGCTCGCCTTCGTCCTCAGCAACGGCCACTGCAACCCGCAGTGGGACGGCAGCCGCCCCCTCACCGGCGGCGTCGACCAGCGCACCATCACCACGATCCGCAACGGCGGCGGCGACGCCATCCCGTCGTTCGGCGGATACAGCGGCAACAAGCTGGAGAGCTCCTGCTCCAGCGCGAGCGAACTCGCCGCCGCCTACCAGAAGGTCGTCGACGCCTACACGCTCAAGGTCATCGACATCGACATCGAGGCCGCCGCGTACGACAGCCCCACCGTGCAGCAGCGCACCGTCGACGCCCTGAAGACCGTCAAGTCCCGTAACCCTGGCCTGAAGGTCCACATCACCATCGGCACCGGCCAGAGCGGTCCCGACACCAGTCTGATCAACCGTGCCGCCGCGGCGGGCCTGTCGGCCGACAGCTGGACCATCATGCCCTTCGACTTCGACGGCGGAAGCCAGAACATGGGCACCCTGACCCTGCGCGCCGCCGAAGGCCTGAAGACCGCGCTGAAGCAGGCCTACGGCTACAGCGACGACCAGGCCTACCGGACCATGGGCATCTCCTCGATGAACGGCGTCACCGACCAGAACGAGAAGGTCACCGTCGCCGACTTCCGCACCGTCCTCGGCTACGCCCAGCAGCACCACCTGGCCCGGCTCACCTTCTGGTCCGCGAACCGCGACCGGCCCTGCACCGGCGGCGACGCCGAGAGCTGCTCCGGCGTCAGCCAGGCCGCCTGGGACTACACCCGTGTCTTCGCCGCGTACACCGGCTGACCCCCACCACTCCTCCTCGTCGTCGAAGGACCTCACATGATGCGCTTCAAAGCCCTGGCCACCGCCACCGTCGCGGGCCTCGTCGGTACGATCGCCGTCCTGAGCACCGGCAGCGCCGCCGCGGCCGACCCGAGCAAGGCCCCGGGCGGCAACTTCGACCTCTCCGTGTGGCAGCTGCAGGAGCCCGTCGGCTCGCCCGGCTCGCCGACCACCATCTCCTCGTCCCGCCTCCAGGGCGCGGGCGGCTTCCAGGACTCGTACTTCTACACCGACACCCGCGACGGCGCGATGACCTTCTGGGCCCCCGAGAAGGGCGTCACCACACCCAACTCCAAGTACGCCCGCTCCGAACTGCGGGAGATGAACCGCAACGGCAGCGCCGCCGACTGGTCGCTCAGCGGCAGCCACCGGATGAACGCGACCCTGCGGGTGGTGTCGGTGACCTCCAACGTGTGCGTGGGCCAGATCCACCTCGGCTCCGGAGGGTCTTCCACGAAACCGCTCGTCGAGCTGTACTACCGCGCCAACGGCGACATCGTGGCCGGCATCGAGAACTCGCCCGCCGGCGGCCAGACCGCGCACACCGTCGGCCACGTCTCCCTCGGCAAGACCTGGACCTACTCCATAGCCGTCTCCGGCGGCCGGACCATCGACCTGACCGTCAACGGCAGCACCACGCACTACACGATCCCGACCTCGTTCGACCCGTACAAGCAGTACTTCAAGGCCGGTTCCTACAACCAGTCCTCGTCGGACAGCACCACCAAGGGAGCCCGCGTCGCCTTCTACGGGCTGACGGTCTCCCACGGCTGACCCCGGAGGGTGCGCGCCCTGTGCGCGCACCCGAGGGCCCGCTCAGCCGTGGTGGCGACCGTGCCGGCCGCTGTCCCCGTCGTCACCGCCACGGTGGTCGTCGGCCGTCCCGTCGTCGTCCGACCCGGACCTCGACCGCGTGATCTCGCCGCTGTTCCGGTCGACGTGAAGGTCGTACCGGGCACCGTTCCTGACGATCCGCACGTTCCACACCGCGCGGCCGTGCTCCACCTCGGACTCGACCTTCGTGACGGTCCCGCCGCCCACGTGGGCGAGCGCGATCCGGCCGGCCCGCCGGCTGTCCACCGTCGTCGGCGACGTGGCCGCCGGTCCGGACGGCGGCTCGGACGACCAGGACGCCGGTCCGGACGGTGACGCGGCCGGTGCCCCGGCGGACGGCGCCGACGACGCCGTGGCCGACGACGCGCTGCGGGACGGGGACACGTCGTCGTCGCCTCCGCTCGCGAGAGCCGTGCCGGTGATCGCGGCGACGAGTACTCCCGAGGCGAGCAGGACGACCGGTGTGCGCTTCATGACGAACCTCCTGTGTGTGACTGTGGTGGGAAGAGATTCGCCCGGGGCGGGATAGGGCCGCGCTGCGGCAGGGTTAAGAGCGGGCTAAGGCGTTCACGGCGGGGGAGCGGGAGTCGGCGGGCCCAGTTCCAGGGTCACCCGGGCGCCGCCCGCCGGGCCGGACGACAGGTCCATGCGGCCGCCGCTGGACCGGGCGGCCCGGCGGGCGATGTCCAGACCCAGACCGGTGGACCCGCCCGCGCTGGCACCCCGCCGGGCCAGGTCCGCCGACAGGCCGGGACCGTCGTCCGCCACCGTCAGCAGGGCTCCGCCGCCGGCGCGGGGCACCAGGGCGACCGAGAAGGCGGTGCCGTCGGGGGTGTGGGCGAACACGTTGCCCAGCAGGGCGTCGACGGCGGCGGCGAGTTCGTCGGCCGGCACCCCGACCGGCAGGGTGCCGTCCGCCGTGACGTCCAGGGTGACGCCCCGGCCGGTGTCCTCGGCCAGCACGGTCCAGAACGCCACCCGTTCGCGGACCGCGCAGGCCGCGTCGCACTCGGCGTACGTGTCCGTCTCCCGCTGGTGGCGGGCCTGGCTGATGAGGCCGGTGACCGCCCGTTCCATGGCGTCCACGCGCGCGGCGATCCGGACGGCGTCGGTGCCGGAGAGCGACTCGGCCTCCAGCCGCAGGGAGGTCAGCGGCGCGCGGAGGCGGTGGGACAGGTCCGCGACCTGCTCGCGCTCCTCGCGCAGAAGGTCCTGGATGCGGTCGGCGAGGTGGTTGAGGGCCCCGGCGACCTCGCGCAGTTCCGGCGGCCCGTCCGGACGGGCCCGGGCCGTGAGGTCGGCACCCGCGAGCCGGTGGGACACGGCGGACAGCTCCGTGATGGGACTCACCAGGGCGCGGCTGAGCCGGTCGGCGACGAGCAGGCCCAGGAGCAGGAGCGCGACCCCCAGCGCGGCGAGGACCAGCCAGGCCCGTACGACCCCGCGGGTCAGTTCGGCCGCGGGCACGAAGGCGCGGATGACGGCGGTGCCGTCCGGGCGGCCGAGCACGGCCACCACGATCTCGCGCCCGTCGGCCCGGTCCACGGTCCGGCTCACCCCTGCCAGCGCGGCCAGCCGTACGGCACTGGTCCGCGGTGTCCGGGTGCCGAGGACCGTGCCGTCGGCGAGGTAGACGGTGAGCGGGCCACGGGCCCGGGCGGCCATGTGCTCGACGCTGAACCGCAGGGTGTCCGGATCCGCGGTCCCCACCAGGGACACGAGGCTCTGCGCGTCGGCGCCGGCGGTGGCGGTGGCACGGTCCTGCGCCACCGTACGCAGCAACAGGGCCAGCGGCACGACGAACGCCAGCAGGGCCAGGCACATGGTGGCCGCGACGAGCAGGGTCAGACGGCGTCTCATGCGGGGTCCGCGGGCGCGCTCAGCCGGATGCCGACACCGCGCACGGTGTGCAGGTAACGGGGTTCCTGCGCGCTCTCGCCGAGTTTGCGGCGCAGCCAGGACAGGTGCACGTCCACGGTCTTGTCGGCGCTCCCGTAGGGCACCTGCCACACCTCGGTGAGCAGTTCCCGCTTGGTGACGACCTGTCCCGCACGGCCGGCGAGATGGTGCAGGAGGTCGAACTCGCGGGGTGTGAGGTCGAGTACGGCTCCGGCGAGGGTCGCCTCGCGGGTGCCCGGATCGATGCGCAGGTCACCGACGACAGTGGCGCCCACGGGCTCCCGGGAGCCCGCGCCGCGCCGCAGCACCGCCCGTATCCGCGCCTCCAGCTGGGCGGCGGTGAACGGCTTCACCACGTAGTCGTCGGCACCGGCGTCGAGCCCGCGGACGATCTCCGCCTCGTCGTCGCGCGCCGTCGCGATGATGACCGGCACCGGACTGACCGCCCGCAGCATGCGCAGCAGTTCGATGCCGTCGAGATCGGGCAGGCCGAGGTCGAGGACCACGAGGTCCGGACGCTCGTCCAGCGCGGTCTGCAGCCCGCTCATGGCGGTGTGGGCGGCGGCGACGGCGTGGCCGCGCTCGCGCAGGGCACGGAGCAGCGGCGTCCGTATGGTGGGGTCGTCCTCGACGATCAGCAGATGTACCACAGCGGGCACGTTATCCGAGCGGTCCGGCCGGCCAGGGCCCCGTTAACCATCCCTTAGGTTTCCCCGGTGCTCCCCTTATCGGAGGCCGGGGCATAGTCGTACGCATGCCTTCGCGTACGTTTCTCGCCCTGGCCGGCTGGACGGCCGCCGCCGTCGCCGCCACGCTCACCGGACTGGCCGCCGTCGAGATCATCGGTGACGGGATCACCGGCTCCTCCGACGGCACGGCGCTCACCTCGGAGCAGGTCGAGCGGCAACTCGACGCGGCGAAGGCATCCCTGTCGCCCGACCCCGATCCCGACCGGGGGACGGCCGGCGCGAGCCCGGGTACGACTCCCGGCACGCCGACGCCCACTCCCACTCCCACGGCCTCGGCCTCGGTCCCGGCCACCCGGACCAAGAAGACGTTCTCCGGACCGGCCGGGACCGCCATCGCCGCCTGCGACGGAGCGACGGTACGCCTCCTGTCGTGGGCCCCCGCCCAGGGCTACGGGGTCAAGAGCGCCGACCGGGGCCCCGACGACGAACACGTCGAGGTGAAGTTCGAGGGCACCGCGGGCAAGGTCGAACTGCGGGTGCGTTGCGTGGACGGCGAGCCTGCGGGGTCCTGGAAGCAGGACGACTGAGCGGACACAAGGGAGCCCGGCCGGACAGGGGTCCGGCCGGGCTCCGGTCCGGGACGCGCGCGGCAGCGCGCCACCGGTCCGTCAGTGGTGACCGTGGGCGGAACTCGAGGCGCCGCCGAACAGGCGGGCCACGGCTCGGAACGGCAGGGTGACGACGGTCGCGACTGCCCCGCCGATGGACCGAAGGACGTCTGCGATGGCCTTGAACATGGTGACCTCCGTCTTTCTCGGGCGCGGTGCGCCGGATCCGGTGTGCCGCTGTACGGCCTGACACTCGGCGTGTGCCCGGTGATCGGCCACGGAAACCGACGGGTCGTCAGCGACGGCGAACCGCCGCGCGGGCCGGCCCGCGCGGCGGTCCGGCCGCTGGGCACAGGGCCGCACGGCCGGCCGGCGGCCCGTCAGTTGATCGTGACGACACGCGCCCAGGACGGGGGAGTGTCCGGGACGTAGTCCGGATTCCGCTCGTCCGCCGTGCCGGCCGGGCGGGGGAAGAGGCCGACGACGGTACGGCAGGGCGGTGACGCGGAGGGCCACGGCGTCTGTCCGTCCGTGAGGGCGACGATCACGTCGGGACGCGGCCGGGAACGCAGCGCCTGCGCGAAACCGGAGCGCAGATCGGTACCCCCGCCGCCGAGCAGCTCGATCTTCTCGGCGCGGCAGAGCGGGACGGCGACCCCGGCCGCCGCGTCGCAGGAGATCACCGAGACCAGGTCGCGCCGCCCGCCCACCGCCCGGGTGATCGCCGCCACCTCCAGCAGCGCGCTGCCGAGTTCGGCGTCGCTGACCGATCCGGAGGTGTCGATCACGACGCACACCCGGGGCGGCGTACGGCGCAGGCTCGGCAGCACCACTTTGGGGACACCGGCCGAGCGCCGGGACGGGCGCCGGTAGCTGTGGTTCTCGCCCGTGCCCGGCGCACCCGCCGCCGAACGGACCGCCGCCCCGAGCAACTGCCGCCACGGCTGCGGCGGCTGGAACGCCTCGTCCGCCCACCGGCGCCATCCCTCCGGCGCCTCGCCCGGCCGGCCCCTGATCCCCTCGGCGACCCGGAAGCGGACCGCGTCCCGCTGCTGCCTGGTCAGCCCGTTCGACCCGCCGGGCCCCAGCTCCCACGGCCGGACCTGCCCGTCCGCACCGCTGCCGCAGTCCAGCCAGGCCAGGTCCGCGGCGAGCCCGGACAACGACGCCCTTTGCAGGTACTCCTCCATCAGGAGCCCGTCGGGGAGCCCCAGCAGCGACGGAAGCACCACTCCGGCAGGCCGCGGCAACCCGTCTCCGTAGATGTCGTCGTTGATCTCGAAGTCCGCCGCGATGTTGCGCCGCAACCGCTCGCCCGGCCCGTGCTCCTCGTGCCGCCGCCCGTACCGCTCGCCCCGCCCGTGGTGGTCCCGGAGCAGGTGGGACACCTCGTGCACCCAGACGCCCGCCAGCTCCTCCACCGGGGTGCGCGCCACGAAACCGGGGGAGGCGTAACAACGCCAGTGCGCGTCCACCGCCATCGTCGGCACCGACCGGTCCTCCACCACGTGCAGGGCGAACAGCGCTCCGGCGAGATAAGGACGGACCCTCACCGCGTGCAGCCGGGCGGCCAGCAGCTTCTCCATGTCCAGCGGCAGGGCCGGCGGCGGCCCGGGCACCGTGGCCCGTACCGGGCGCGGCGGCGCCGGCCGGGGCATCGGACGCGGGATCGGACGCGGCGCCGCGCGCCGCGCACCGTCCGTCATCGGCCCGCCCCCGCCCCACGCAGGGCGGAACCCACGGCCGTGACCCGCCGCACCGACCGGTCCGCCTCCCGGGCGAGACCGATCACCCCGGCCAATCGCTCCATCGTCTCCGGCACCTCCCAGTCGTCGCGCCGCAGCGCGGCCAGCGCCGTCGCCGGAGCGACCAGCAGGTCGGCGGTGCCGGTCTCCGACGCCCGGACCAGCACGGCCCAGCCCGCCTCCCACCGCCCGCGCTCCGGCCGTGCTCCGACGGCGGCCACCACCGCCTCCAGCGCCGCCTGCCGCAGGTCGCCCCGCTCCGGCAGCTCGGCGGCGGCCGGATCGGCCAGCAGCGACTCCGGGTCCGGCAGATCCATCCGGTCGAGATACGCGAGGAGTTCGAGCCCGGGGCCGTCACCCACCGCTCCTCGTACGAGCAGGGCCAGCACCTCGCGGGAGGCCGAGGCGGCCGTCCCGAACGCCAGCAGGGTCAGCGCGGCGTCCCAGCTCCGGGGCGAGGGCCAGGCACCACCGCGCCGCGTCTCGGAACTCGGCAACCGGTGGATCAGTGTCGGCCGGGCGGTCAGGAAACCGCAGACCGCACGCCGCGAGAAGGCCACGGCCTCCGCCAGCAGTTCCGGCACGAGCCGTGGCAGCTCCGCCCGCGGCCAGACACCGCCCAGTCCGCGCACCACCACCTCCTGGTCGTGCACCCAGTACAGGTGCACGAACCGGTTGGCCAGCGGCGGGCTCAGCTCCCATCCGTCCGCCGCCGAGGCCCGCGGGTTGGCGGCGGCCACGATCCGTATGCCGGGCGGCAGTTGCAGCGCGCCGACCCGCCGCTCCAGGACGACCCGCAGAAGCGCGGCCTGCACGGCCGGGGTGGCGGTGGAGAGCTCGTCCAGGAAGAGCAGCCCGCGCCCGGCGCGCACGAGTTCCACGGCCCACTGCGGCGGCGCCATCGGCACGCCCTGCACCGCGGGGTCCTCGCCCACGACGGGCAGCCCGGAGAAGTCCGACGGCTCGTGGACGCTGGCGATCACGGTGGTCAGGGGCAGGTCGAGGGAGGCGGCGAGCTGGGTCAGGGCCGCGGTCTTGCCGATGCCCGGCTCGCCCCAGAGCAGCACGGGCAGGTCCGCCGCCACGGCCAGGGTGAGTGCTTCGAGCTGCTCGTCGGGCCGCGGCTCGGTGGTGGTCGTCCGCAGGAGGGCCAGGAGGTCGTCGGCCGGCGCGAGATGCGTTTTCCGGGCGGGCAGGACGGTGCTGATGGTCATGGGCATCACCTGAAGGGGGAGGAGGAGTGGAGACCGAAGTGGAAGGCGAACGGAAGGCGCATGGGGCATGGGGGCACGCAGCGCGGAACAGGCAGCGCGGAACACGCGACATCAGTAAGGGACGTGAGCCGGGGCGCCGGTCAGGGGAACAGGCCGGTGCGGGGCCGGGACCGGCTGTTCAGCTTGCGGCGCACCGGGTACGGCGTACGGCGGGTGAGCCGGGGACGACGAGCGGCCGTCACCTGTCCGGCATCGGACACGTACTCGCTGCCCGTGGCACCGGCACCCGGATGGACGGCGACCAGCCCCGAGCGGAAGAGGCCGTGTTCGACGCGGCGGACCATGGCCGACTCCAGTTCCTCGCGGAGCGGCCCGTCGCGCAGGACCGCGGCAGGACCGAGCAGCCCCTCGACCACGGCCAGCGCCCCCACCACGTCACCGTGGGCGAGCCGCTCCCGGACCGCGGGCAGCGCCTCCGGGTCGCGGTGCACCTCGTCGATCGCGCGCAGACAGGGCAGCGCCGGCCCGCCGAGCGCCACCAGCATTTCCTCGCGCCGCAGTTGGGAGGGATCGTGGTCGACCGCCGTCAGCACCCCGCCGCGCAGCGCGATCCGGTGGTCCTCGCCACGACACCTCACCCGGTGCGGATCGGCGGGTTCCGGAGTGGGGCCGCCCGTCGGCGTCGACGCGTACGCCGCCAGTGCCGCGCCGACGAGCGGATGCAGCCGTTCGGCCGGGACGAGCCCCGCACGCAGCAACTCCACGTCCGGCAGCACCCGTACGGCCGCTTCCGGCAGTGTGGGGAGTGCCGCGACGTGATGCGGTGACAGCGCGTCCGTACGCAGTGCGCGGAACGTCGGAGCATGGCTGTCGTCAGGGGCGACGAGTTCGAGCGGGACGCGCTTCCGAGGGCCGAGTCGCACGGTGAAGGCTCCGCGGGGGAGCCCTTCGGCCCGCAGCAGCAACTCCGCCTCGGCGGCCCAGCTCCCCGCCGCGTAAGGGGAGTCGTACACGGTCGGCGGACCCGGTGCGCACCGTGACCTCAGCTCGCCGGCCCGCCCCGCGTCCCAGAGATGCCGGTGCAGGTCGAGCCGGAAACGCCGGTCGGGATGCGGATGCGGGTGGTGTCCGGCGACGTTGCTCCACGACCCGTCCCACACGGCCAGGGACAGGTGCTGTCCGGCGTCCGCGTACGCCGGCGGTGTCCGCACCACCAGCTGCAACGGCGTACCGCCGAAGCCGTGGTAACGGGCCAGCGAGAGGGTGAGTCCGGGACGGAGCCGTCCGTCGGGGGCGATCCGGGGCATGTGCCAGCGCAGCAGGTCCGGCGCCAGCCGGCGCAGATCGGCCCGGAGCAGCGTGGCGGTATCGGTGCCGTGGCGGTCGCGCACGGCGCGCAGATCGAGATCGACGTAGACGCGGGCGGCGGCGCAGGCCCCCGCCCAGTCGCCGGCCGCACGGCGCGCGGTCGCTTTCTTGATCATGGACGGTGGCACGGCGTACTCGCGTACGCGCTGCCACATCGACAGGTGGGGCGGAATCCCATGCGCGAGGTGAGGTGCCATCAGCACTCACCTTGCACGAATGATTCCCCCGTTCCGAAAGAGGAGGAATTCTTCATCCCGCGCATGCTAACCACGCCGAAGACGGTCTGTCACCCTCTTTTCGATCACCCTCCGTGGACCGGTACGACACCCTCTCGCCCGGCCTGCGTACCCTGTTCCGATGCCGACTCCCCGCCCGCGCCGCGTCGCCGTTCTGGTACTGGAGGGTGCCAAGCCGCTCGACGTCGGCATTCCGGCCCAGGTGTTCAGCACGCGGGCGAGCATGCCGTACGAGGTACGGCTGTGCGGCGCGGCGCCCGGTCTGGTGACCGGCGGCGACGGCCTCTCCTACCATGTCGCCGACGGCCCGGACGCGCTCGCGTGGGCCGACATCGTCTTCATCCCCGGCTACCGGTTCCCGGGCCGGGAGGATCCGCCGCCCGCCGTCGTCGAGGCGCTGCTCGCCGCCCACCGCCGGGGCGCCCGGCTGGCGGCGATCTCGACGGGCGCCTTCGCGCTCGCCGCGACGGGCCTGCTCGACGGGAAGCGCGCCACGACCCACTGGCACTACACGCGGGCGCTGGCGGCCGGGTATCCGCGGGTGCGGGTCGACGAGAACGTGCTGTTCGTCGACGAGGGCAGCGTCCTGACCTCGGCGGGCGCCGCCTCGGGCATCGACTTGTGCCTGCACATCCTGCGCGGCGACCTCGGGGTGGCCGCGTCCAACCACGCGGCCCGGCGCCTCGTCGCGGCCCCCTACCGCAGCGGGGGCCAGGCGCAGTACGTACCGCGCAGTGTGCCGGAGCCGCTCGGCGAACAGTTCGCCGCCACCCGGCAGTGGGCCCTGCACCGGCTCGGTGAGCGGCTCACCCTCGACCTGCTGGCGCGGCAGGCCGCGGTCTCACCGCGCACCTTCTCCCGGCGCTTCGTGCAGGAGACGGGGTACACGCCGATGCAGTGGGTCATGCGGGCCCGCATCGACCTGGCCCGCGAACTGCTCGAACGCTCGCAGCGCAGTGTCGAGCAGATCGCCGCCGACGTCGGCCTGGGCACGGGCGCGAACCTGCGGACGCACTTCCAGCGCATCCTGGGCACCACACCCAGCGAGTACCGGCGCACCTTCACCCCGGGCGGGTGACCCGGCCCCACACGGCGTGACGGGGCACGTGCCGAGGGCGTGGCGCGATCCTTTCGAACCGTGGCGATCCCGCCACTGTCGGCGGCCGTCACCGCGAGCGAGCCTGGTGGCGACCCGAAAGGACACCACTCATGACTCGCATCGCCATCAACGGATTCGGCCGTATCGGACGCAACGTGCTGCGGGCGCTGATCGAACGCGACAGCGCCCTCGAGGTGGTCGCCGTCAACGACCTCACGGAGCCGGCCACCCTCGCGCGGCTGCTCGCGTACGACACGACGGCCGGCCGGCTCGGCCGCCCGGTGACCGTCGAGGGCGACACGCTCGTCGTGGACGGCCGCCGCATCACGGTGCTCGCCGAACGCGAACCCGCGCAACTGCCGTGGGCCGCCCTCGAGGTGGACATCGTCGTCGAGGCCACCGGCCGCTTCACGTCGGCCAAGGCCGCGGGCGCCCACCTCGACGCGGGCGCGAAGCAGGTGCTCGTCAGCGCGCCGTCGGACGGCGCCGACGTCACGCTGGCCTTCGGGGTCAACACCGATGCCTACGACCCGGCCCTGCACCGGATCGTCTCGTGTGCCTCGTGCACGACGAACGCGCTGGCTCCGCTGGCCGCCGTGCTCGACGACCTCGCGGGCATCGAGCACGCCTTCATGACGACGGTGCACGCCTACACGCAGGAGCAGAACCTGCAGGACGGCCCGCACCGGGACGCCCGCCGGGCCCGGGCCGCGGCGGTCAACATCGTGCCGACGACGACGGGCGCCGCCAAGGCGATCGGCCTCGTGCTGCCCAACCTGGACGGCAAGCTGGCGGGCGACTCGATCCGCGTGCCGGTCCCCGTGGGTTCCATCGTCGAGCTCAACACGACCGTGGCCCGTGACGTGACCCGCGACGACGTACTGGCGGCCTACCGCACCGCGGCCGACGGGCCGCTCGCGGGCGTCCTCGAGTACTCGGACTTCCCGCTCGTGTCCTCCGACATCGTGGGCAATCCCGCCTCGTCGATCTTCGACTCCGCCCTCACCCGCGTGGACGGCCGCCACGTGAAGGTGGTCGCCTGGTACGACAACGAGTGGGGCTTCTCCCACCGCGTGGTCGACACGCTCGAGTTCCTCGCCACCCGCTGATCGTCCGGAGTCCGGCCGGGCCGTCCGTCCGCGTTCAGCCGGATCCGCCCGGCCTTTCCGATAACATGATCGAACTCATGGGTGATCGAACCGGTCGTCCGTCCTTCACTAGAAGAAGATTCCGTCTAGCGCGAAGGATGAGTCATCTGACCAAAATCTAATAAATCGGCCAGGCCATTGAAATCTAGAGAGCCGCGAATACCTTCGCGAATAAACCGCACAAGCGGAACCGGTGGATCACGACGGAGAATGATGTTGTGGGCCGCGGTGGGTTTCGTGTTCCTCGCGTTTCTCGTCACTCTGGAGATCGTCGCGCGGGGCTACGGGATGCACGGGCCGATCGCCAATGTGTCGCGAGAGCTGATATTCGCCCCGCATTCGGGGCCGCTGCTGTACGCCGGAATGGCGTTGATGATGGTGGTGCTCACCTGGCGGCAGCGTTTCGTCGCGGCGGGTGCCGCGGTCGGCATCGATGTCGTCTTCTGGCTGGTGCGATGGGCGGCCGGCGCCGACATGAACTTCGGCAACGGCGCGCTGTGGGTCCTCATCGGCTGTGCCGTCCTCGCCGTCACCCGACGCACCGGCGAGGACCGTGCCCTGCTGCTCAAGGGTGCCGGACTCGGCCTGCTGCTGATAGGCGGCCACAAGACGGGCGACACCTGGCTGCTCATCACGTCGAAGACCCGCCCGGACGTCCTCGACCCGTACGTGGCGGCGGCCGACCACGCGCTGGGTGATCCCTCGTGGCTGGTCGGCCGCGCGATGGCGGCGACCGACCCGGTCAGCGGTCACGTCCTCGGCGCCGTCTACGGCCAGCTCCCGCTCGCCGCGGCCGTCTTCGCGCTCTACCAGCTGCGGCACGTGGCGGTCGAACGCCGCTTCCCGCACCACCATCTGGTACGCACCTTCCTGGTCATCGGTCTGCTCGGCCCGGCCATCTACATGATCTTCCCGGTCGCGGGACCCGTCTTCGCCTACGGCCCCGACGGCGGGCCCTGGGCGGCGGCCGACCTGTGGCCGCACACGCTGCCGCCGATCGACGTCCCGCACCCGCTGCCGTTCGACGAGATCACCCCGCGCAACTGCATGCCGAGCCTGCACACGGCGTGGGCCACGGCGATCTTCCTCCATTCCCGCAAGGGCTCACGACCCCTGCGGTACGCGGGCACGTTCTGGCTGGTCGGCACACTCACCGCGACACTGGGATTCGGCTACCACTACGGCGCGGACCTGGTCGCCGGTGTGGTGTTCGCGCTCACCATCGACGCGGGGATGCGCGCACTCGGCCGCGGCTGGGACGGCACGGCGACCCGCCTGGTCGTGTACGGCACGACGGTGTTCGCCGCACTCCTGGTGGCGTATCGCTGGCTGCCGATGCAGATGGCCCACCATCCGTGGGTGTTCGGACCGCTCCTCATCGCGCTGATGGCCTCGGTGATCGCCGTCTACGTACGGGCCGTGCGGCTCTGGGATCCGAAGAGCGTTCCCGCGCAGCGACCGGCTCCCGTGGAGCCCCCGTCCCCCGCGCGACACCCGGATGCCGTGCGGCAACCGGACCCGGTGCAGCAACCGGACCCCGTGCGGCAACCGGATGCGGAGACGCAGCCGGCGCGGACCCAGCCCGAACCGGCTTAGCGACGCCGCGTCCCGTCGGCACGGTGCGCAGCACGGCGCACCGGTCGCCCGCCGGACCGGGGTGGGCGCGCCAGGCCTGAGACCGGCTGTCTCGCTCCTTGAGAGTCATGTTTGACATTAGCTGACCTTATGAACGATAAAGGACATGCTTTGGCCATCTATTGACGATCCTTGGTGGCCGCTCCCTCTGATCGAATGAGTCCGCCGTGTCCCAGTCCAGCTCCTCCCCGGCCTCCGCCCACCCCGGGGAGGAGTGGGACGCCTGGCGGGCCGAGCGCCACCGCTCGCTCACCTCGCCCACCGGCAACCTCGCCCTCGTCGAGACCCGCTGGCTGCCGGCCGGCGAGAAGCCCGACACCGGCGCGATTCGCGCGGGACAGCCGGACGGTGTGAGGGTCACCACGCTGCGGCGCAACGACCTCGTCACCGGCGAACCGGAGCACGGCCTGCGCTTCTGGGACGCCGACGCGCCCGCGATCCGTCACTTCGAGGGGGTCAGCGCCTTCCCGTACGACCCCGCCTGGGTCCTCGAAGCGACCTACACCCCCGTGCCCGGCGCCCGCCGCGTCGCCTTCGAGCACCTCCGGGACAACGGCGGCACCCGCGAGCTGGTCGTCCCGGGCGACATCACACTCACCGTCGACGGCCGCGCGTACACCCTCAGCGCGTTCGACGACGACGGCACCCTGCTCCTCGTCTTCGGCGACCCCACCAACGGGGACACCACCTACGGCGCCGGCCGTTTCCTGTTCGTGCGGCGCACCGAGGACGACAACCGGGTGGTCCTCGACTTCAACCGGGCCTTCGTACCGCCCTGCGGATTCTCCGATCAGTACAACTGTCCCATGCCGCCGCGGCAGAACCGCTTCCACCTGGCCGTCGAGGCCGGCGAGAAGCTCCCCCTCTTCCGCGACGGCTTCCCGGCCCAGCACTGATCACCCCACCGAATCCCGCAGCCCCCGCAGCTCCTCGCACCGAAGGCATCCGACACCCATGAGCAAGAACAGCAAGCGCAAGGCGTCCCTCTACGGCACCGCGACCGTGGCCACCCTCGCCCTCGGCCTCACCGCGTGCGGCGGCGGCTCCGGCGGGAGCGGCGCCTCGTCCGGCACCTGGGACAAGAGCGCCACCGTGAACATCGGCTCCCTCTACGAGCCGCAGAACCTCGACAACACCGCGGGCGGCGGCCAGGGCGTCACCGAGGCCCTGAACGGCAACGTCTACGAGGGTCTCTTCAAGCTCACCGACGACGGCAAGGTCGACGACCTCCTCGCCGAGGACCACGAGGTGAGCAAGGACGGCCTCACCTACACCTTCACCCTGCGCGACGGCGTGAAGTTCCACAGCGGCAAGGAATTGACCAGCGCCGACGTCAAGTACAGCCTGGAGAAGGTCCTCGCGGACGACTCGCAGTCCGCCCGCAAGAGCAACCTCGAGGTCGTCAAGGACATCGCCACCCCCGACGCGAAGACCGTCGAGGTCACCCTGTCGAAGAAGTCGATCTCCTTCGTCTACAACCTCTCCTACGTCTGGATCATCAACTCCGAGGCCAAGAACCTCAAGACGACCGAGGACGGCACCGGCCCCTACAAGCTCGCCAAGTGGACCCGCGGCTCCGCGCTGAGCCTCGACCGCTTCGCCGGCTACTGGGGCGACGCCGCCGCCAACAAGAAGGTCGTCTACCACTACTACAAGGACGCCACCGCGCTGAACAACGCGCTGCTGACCAACGCCGTCGACGTGGTCACCAGCGAGCAGTCGCCCGACGCCCTGGAGCAGTTCAAGAGCAACCGGAACTACAAGGTCAACGACGGCGACTCCACCACCAAGCTGCTTCTCGCCTTCAACGACAAGGCGAAGCCGTTCACGGACGTCAAGGTCCGCCGGGCCGTCTCCGCCGCCATCGACGACAAGAAGCTGCTCGATTCCGTCTGGGGCGGCTACGGCAAGCTCATCGGCTCGATGGTGCCGCCGACCGACCCCTGGTACGAAGACCTCACCGACGTCAACGCGTACGACGTCACCAAGGCGAAGAAGCTGCTCTCGGAGGCGGGCTACGCCAAGGGCTTCAGCTTCACCCTCGACACCCCGAACTACGACCCGCATCCCACGGCCGCGACCTTCATCAAGTCGCAGCTCGCCCAGGTCGGCATCACCGTCAAGATCAATACGATCACGCCGGACGAGTGGTACACGAAGGTCTACAAGAACCGCGACTTCACGGCCACGCTCCAGGAGCACGTGAACGACCGCGACCTGGTCTGGTACGGCAACCCCGACTTCTACTGGGGCTACGACGACAAGCAGGTCACCCGGTGGGTCGAGCAGGCCGAGGAGGCCTCCACGACCGACGAGCAGACCGACCTGCTCAAGAAGGTCAACCGCAGGACCGCCGAGGACGCGGCCAGCGACTGGCTCTACCTCTACCCGCAGATCGTCGTCGCGAGCAGCAAGCTCTCCGGCTACCCGCTCAACGGCCTCAACTCGCAGTTCTACGCCTACGACATCAAGAAGAAGGGCTGATGGGGCGCTACCTCCTGCGCCGCCTCGCGTTCCTCCTGGTGTCGCTGGCCCTGGCGAGCGTGGTGCTCTTCGTCCTGCTGCGCCTGCTCCCCGGCGATCCGGCCAACGCGCTCACCTCGGTGGGCGCGAGCCCGGAGCAGATCGCCGCGGCCCGCCACTCCATCGGTTCCGACCGGCCGCTGCCCGAGCAGTTCACCCACTGGCTCGGGCAGTTGGCGAGCGGCGACCTCGGCACGTCCTTCGTCAGCTCGCTGCCGGTCGGCCCCGAGGTCAGCGCCCGCCTGAACGTCACGGTCCCGCTGACGCTGGCCGCGTTCGTGCTGGCCGTCGTCGTCGCCGTACCCGTCGGCTTCGTGGCCGCGTACAAGCGCCGCACCTGGTACGGGGCGCTGCTCAGCGGAATCTCCCAACTGGGCATCGCCGTCCCGGTGTTCTGGCTCGGCATGATCCTCATCGCCGTGTTCGCGCTGAACGCGGGCTGGCTGCCCTCCGGCGGCTTTCCGCAGGACGGCTGGGCCGCGCCCGCCGATGCGATCCGCTCCCTCGTCCTGCCGGTGGTCACCATCGCGCTGGTGATGGGCGCCTCACTGATCAGGTACGTCCGCTCCGCCACGCTCGACGTCCTCGGCAGCGACTACCTGCGCACCGCCCGGGCCCTCGGCGCCTCCTTCCCGCGCGCCATGTGGCGGCACGGGCTGCGCAACGCCTCCGTCCCGGTGATCTCCGTCCTCGGGATCGAACTCGCCTCGACCCTGCTCGGCGCGGTCGTCGTGGAATCCGTCTTCGCACTGCCCGGTCTCGGCTCGCTGCTCGCCACCGGCATCGCCCAGCACGACTACCCGGTCGTCCAGGGCGTCCTGTTCGTCTCGACCCTCGCCGTGCTCCTGATCGGCTTCGCCGCCGACCTGGTCCAGCGGATCATCGACCCGCGCCTGCGCGGACGGCTCTCAGGAGGTGCCCGGTGACCCTCACGGAGGCCCAGCTCAAGGCACCGCCGACGCCGCGCCGCCGCCGTTCCGCCACCCTGCTGGCCGGCTGCGCGCTGACCGCCCTGATCGTGCTGCTCGCCCTCGTCTCGCTCCTCTGGCTGCCCTTCGGCACCGACGACACCTCCGGAGGCCGGCTCGCGGGCCCGGGTGGCGGACATCTGCTCGGCACCGACAAGCTGGGCCGGGACCTGTTCACCCAGCTGATGACCGGCTCCCGTATCGCCGTCCAGGCGGGTCTCGGCTCGGTCGCCGTCGCCGCGCTCGTCGGGGTCACCCTCGGGGTGCTCGCCGCGTTCGCGCAGGGCTGGCTCGACGACACGCTCGCCGCGTTCCTCGACATCCTCATCGCCTTCCCGACCCTGCTGCTCGCGATGCTCGTCGTCGCCGCCCGCTCGGCCACCCTCGGCTCCGCGATCCTCGCCATCGGCCTGGCACAGAGCGCGGTGGTCGCCCGTCTCGTACGGATCCTCGTCAAGCGGGTCCTGGCCCAGGACTACGTCACCGCCGCCCGGACCTCGGGCACCTCCTGGCCGCGTACGGTCGCCGGACACGTCCTGCCGAACATCTGGCCCACCCTCGTGGTCAACCTGGCGCTCCAGTTCGGCCTCGCCGTACTGGCCGAGGCGGGCCTGTCCTACCTCGGCCTCGGCGCTCCGCCGCCCAACGCCTCCTGGGGCCGCATGCTCCAGGAGGCACAGGCCACCTTCACCACGGCCCCCGCGGGCGCGCTGGCCCCCGGCATCCTGCTGGTCGTGCTCGTCGTCGGGGTCAACCTCATCGCCGACGGGCTGCGCGACACCCTCGACCCGGCGACCCGCCGGAGGCGGACATGACCCTCCACGACACCCCTCCCGCCCCCCTGCTCGCCGTACGCGGCCTGACCGTGCGCACCGACGACGGGCGCACCCTCGTCGACGACCTCTCCTTCACCGTCGACAGCGGCGAACGGCTCGGCCTGATCGGCGAGTCCGGCTCCGGCAAGTCCCTCACCACGCTCGCCCTGCTGGGCCTGCTGCCCGACGGCATGACCGTCACCGGCAGCGTCGAACTGGCCGGCACGCAGATCGTCGGCGCCCCCGAGAAGCGCCTGACCGCCGTACGCGGCCGGGACGCGGCCGTGGTCTTCCAGGAGCCCCTGACCGCCCTCGACCCGCTGATGCGGCTGGGCCGCCAGATCGCCGAACCCCTGGCCCGCAGGACCGGCCTCAGGGGACGGGACCTGCGGACCGCCGTCACCGAGGCCCTCGTCCGGGTGCGGCTGTCCGAACCCGACCGCATCGCCCGCGCCTTCCCGCACGAGATCTCCGGCGGGCAGCGCCAGCGCGTCGCCCTCGCCATGGCCCTGGCCTGCGATCCGGGCCTGCTCATCGCCGACGAACCCACCACCGCGCTCGACGTGTCCGTCCAGGCCGAGATGCTGGAGCTGCTCGACACGCTCGTCCGTGAACGCGAGATGGCCGTGCTGTTCGTCAGCCACGACCTCGCCGTGGTCGCCAGGGTGACCGACCGCGTCCTGGTGATGAAGGACGGGCGGGCCGTCGAGGAGGGTCCCGTCCTGGACGTCGTCACCGCGCCAAAGGCCGAGTACACCAGGGCGCTCGTCGCCGGCGCCCGCACACTGGAGTCCGCCCTGGACCTGAGGAGCCCGCGATGACGCCCGTACCGGAGCCGGCATCCGTACCCGGGCCGACGCCCGTACTGGAACTGACGGACGTGGCCGTGCGCTACCGGGGCGCCGCCGCCGATGTCGTACAGGGCGTGTCCCTCGCCGTCGAGCCCGGGCAGTCGCTGGCGCTCGTCGGCGAGTCGGGCGCCGGCAAGACCACCCTCCTGCGGCTCCTGCTGGGACTGGCCCGCCCCACGGCCGGCACCGTCCGCTTCGACGGCGATCCGCTCACCCCGCGCGACCGGCGGCAGATGCGCCGCTTCCGGCGCGGCGTCCAGTGCGTGTTCCAGGACCCGTACTCCTCCCTCGACCCGAGCCGGCGTATCGCCGCGATCGTCGCGGAACCGCTGCGCTCCCTGGGCCTCGACAGCCGTACGACCGCCGCGCCGAAGGTGGCCGCCGCGCTGGAACGGGTCGGACTCCCGGCCGACACGGCCTCCCGCTACCCGCACGAGTTCTCCGGCGGCCAGCGCCAGCGCATCGCGATCGCCCGTGCCATCGTGTGCGACCCGCGCGTCCTGCTCGCCGACGAACCCGTGAGCGCGCTCGACGTGACCACCCGGGTCAAGGTCGTCGACCTGCTGGCCGAGCTGAAGGAGGAGCGGCGGCTCACCCTCGTCATGGTCTCCCACGACCTGTCGGTCGTCGCCTCCCTGTGCGAGCGTACGGCGGTCCTGGAGCGCGGCCGGCTGGTCGAGCAGGGCGACACCGCCCAGGTACTGGGGGCCCCGGCCCACCCGTACACCCGGCGTCTGATCGACAGCGTGCCGCGGCTGCCGGTCTGAGCCGGACCGGCCCACGACGCCGGCCCGCAGCGACGGCCCACAGATGACGGGGGAGCGGGACATGACGGCGGACGCGGACAGCCGGGGCGAGCCGCCCGTACGCACCGGACTCAGTTACGGGGTCCCGGGCGCGACCCGGCCCGACGAACCCCTCTGGGGCGAGGGCCCGCCCGGGTTCCGGCGTTTCGAACGGACCGTCGTGATCGGCCGGGGCGAGGACGCCTGGCGCACCGCCGCGGACGCGGTGATGCGCTGGGAGGTCAAACGGCGCAGCGGCTTCGTGATCGTCGCCGAGGACGGGGGCGCCGGAGAGGACGCAGACGGCCCGCGGGCGCGGCAGCACGGGCGCTACCGCGTCACCGCCGGTCCGGGGCCGTTCACCGTCCGGGAACCGGTCGAGGTCGTCGCCGTGGTGGAGGACCGGGACCGGTGCGGCTTCGCGTACGGTACCCGCCACGGCCACCCCGTCAGCGGCGAGGAGGCCTTCGTCGTCCACCGGGACGACCGGGGCACGGTCCGCCTCACCCTCAGGTCCCTGACCCGCGCCGCCCCCGCGGGTCCCTGGCGCCGGCTGTTCCCGCTCCTCCTCCTCGCCCAGCGGTACGCGCGCCGGCGCTACCTGCGCGCGCTGTCCTGAGCGCAGGCCGACCGCAAGCCGACCGCAAGCCGACCGCGCGTCGGGCGGCCCCGCGTGGTGCACGGTCACTGATCGCCGCGCAGGTAACGGGTCGTCATGGCCACCAGCTCGTTCTCGAACGTCTCGACCCGGACGGCCCGCAGGTCGGCCATCAGCTTGTGCGTGTTGAGCTCCACCGTGAACACGATCAGCTCGGCCGCGACGTCGAGGTCCCCCACGTGCACGTCCGGGTGCCGGGCGAGGAGATCGCGTACCTGACCGACGCGCTTCTTCCCGTGGCGCTCGATCGTGTCGAGCAGCTCCTGCGAGAACGACGCCTCCTCGATCATGATCCGCAGCAGCTGCGGATCGTCGCGGTGGTTGTCCATCGCGTCGCGGACCAGCGCCCGCACCGTCGCCTCCAGGCTCCCGGGGGACAGATCCAGCTCGTCGGCCTCCGCCCACGTGCCGCGGTCGATGTGCCGCACCATCAGCTCGGCCAGGATGGCGTCCTTGTTCGGGAAGTACTGGTACAGCGAGCCGATGGAGATGTGGGCGCGCTCGGCGATGCGGTTGGTGGTGCCGGCGGCGTAGCCGTACTCGGCGAAAACGTGAGCAGCGGCGGTGAGGATGCGCCCACGGGTGAGCTCGGCACGGACCTGGCGGGGCCTGCGACGTGGCTGAAGACGACGGTCGGCCGACGGCATCCGGAGACCTCCTGGGTGCGGCAAAAGCGAGTAGTCAAAGAGCTGAGCTATTGCTCACAATAGTGCCATGACCTGCGAAAACAAGTCCACGCCCGAAACGGGTGCGGCGCTGTGATCCCCAAGGTGCACCTGCCCGAGTCACGCAGGATGATCACGCTGGAGGTACGCCGCCGTGAGTTCCTCACCCCGGGCTCCGCGAGCGTCACCCTCGGCGGACCGGCCCTGCGGGACCTGGTCGTCACCGGCAACGACCAGGCGGTGCGCCTCTTCTTCCCCCGCGAAGGACAGACCGCCCTGCGGATGCCCACCGTCTCGAACGAGGCCTGGATCGCCCAGCTCCTCCTGGTGCCCAAGTCGGCCCGGCCCTGGGTCTGCAACCTGACGATCCGGCGCGCACGGCCCGCGGACGACGAGATCGACATCGAGTTCGCCCTGCACGGTGACTCGCCCATGTCGTCCTGGGTGCGCCGGGTCCGGCCGGGCGATCCGGCCGGGATCTTCGACACCGGCAGTACGTACCGGCTGCCCGGACACGCGGAGGGGCGGCTGCTGGTCGGCGACGAGAGCGCGCTGCCCGCCGTCCTGTCGATCCTCGACGGAACACCGGCCCCGCCGGCCACGGAGGTCTACCTGGAGGTGGCGACGAAGGCCGACATCCGCGCCGTCGAGCCACCCGTCGGCACCCGCATCCACTGGTTCAGCCGCGACGACGCGGACCTGCGGCCCGGCGCCCTGGTCCTGGACGCCCTGCGCGGCGGACCGCTGCCGCCCGGCCGCCTCTGCACGTGGGTCGCGGGCGAGTCCCGGCTGGCGACCACGGTGCGGCGGCATCTCGTCGACGACCGCGGCGTACCCAAACGCGACATCTCGTTCGTCGGCTACTGGCGCCTGGGCCGATCCACCCCCGGCTGAGAGGAACTCCCATGCAGCAGCAAGCACCTGGATCGAGCACCCCACACCGTCTGACGACGGCGGACGAGGTCGAGGGGATCATCGGCCGTCCGGCGCCGGTGATCATGCTCAAGCAGATCAGCGCCCTCGACGAGGGCTGCCGGACCGTCCTGGCCCACTGCCCGATCGCGGCCGTCGGCCACCGGGACACCGATGGCACCAGCAGGACGACGTTCATCGGCGGCACACCGGGGTTCGTACGCGTCCACTCGCCCACCCGTATCTCGTTCGCCCTGCCCGGGGGCGGCGACCCGCACGGTCCGGTCTCGTTCTTCTTCCTCCTGCCGGGCGTCGGGGAGATCCTGCGCGTCAACGGTTCGGTGGCCGGACGGAAGGGCACGACGGTGACCGTCGACATCGAGGAGGCGTACGTGCACTGCGCGCAGGCCGTCCTCCGGTCCAGGCTGTGGCAGCCGCCCGCCCCGGCCGGGCCCGCCGCGCAGACACCCGGCGACGGGCCCCTGGGCGCGCCGGGCGTCGCCGACTTCCTGGCCGCGGCACCGTTCCTGGCCCTGTCCACCTGGGACCCGGCCGGTGGCAGCGACACGAGTCCGCGCGGGGACCGGCAGGCGGTGGCGCGGATCCTGGACGGTCACACGCTCGTCGTCCCGGACCGGAGGGGCAACAAGCGCGCCGACACACTCCACAACCTGCTGCGGGACGACCGGCTGTCGTTCGCCGCGCTCGTACCGGGGCGCAGCGGTGTGCTGCAGGTCCGCGGCCGCGGCGCGATCACCGACGATCCGGCGCTGCTGGAGACGATGGCACTGCGCGGGACGCCTCCGCAGCTGGCCCTGCTCATCGACGTCGAACACGCCGAGGTGAGCGGCAACGACGCCCTGGTGCGCTCGCGGCTGTGGATCCCGGGCGCGCACCTCGGCACAGGGCCCGCGCCGGACATGATGGCCATGGCGGGCGAACACCTCGCCGCGGGTTCGGCCGAGTCCGGCGGCGGACCGCCCGCGTTCCTCCTGAGGGCCGTCGGCGCGATCCCGGGGATGCCCCGGTTGCTGCGGCTGGTGGTGAACCGTGTCTACCGTTCCGGACTGCGGAAGGAGGGTTACGAGGACCTCGGACCCGGTGGGGGCGGGCGGCCCGGCGCGGGCGGACGGCGCCGCGGACTCCTGCGGCGGCGTCCCTCCGGCAACGGCAACGGCAACGACAACGTCGGCAGCGGCGATGACGACGGCGTCGGCGGCGATGCCGTCGGGGTGGGGAAGCCGCTGCGGGAGGTGCGCGTCACCGAGGTGCGCAGGGAGACGCCGAGCGCGGTCACCCTCGTACTGGAGGACGCCGGCGAGAACCCGGGACCGTTCGACTTCCGCCCCGGCCAGTTCTTCACCCTCGTCGCCGACATCGACGGCCGCCCGGTGCGGCGGGCCTACTCGGCCTCGTCGGTGCCCGGGTCGTCCCGGCTTGAGGTGACCGTCAAGCACGTGGAGGGCGGCCGGTTCTCCACCCACGTGCACCGGAGTCTGCGCGCCGGGGACCGTCTCGCGGTGCGTGGCCCGTCGGGCTCCTTCCACGCCGGGCCGCGGCCGCCGGACGAGATCGTGCTGGTCGCGGCGGGCAGCGGCGTGACACCGATGATGAGCATGATCCGCACACGCCTCGCCGCGGCCCCCGCGCCACGCGAAGGACGCGCAGGAACCGCCGGCCGTCCGGACGGCGGGAGGATCGCGCTGCTCTGCAGCAGCCGCAGCGCGGACGAGGTCATCTTCGCCGACGAGCTGGACCGGCTGGCGCGGGACCACCCCGGCCGGCTGTCGGTCACCCACGTCCTGACCCGCCGGGACGGACGGCTCGACGCGGACGGCGTACGCCGGTGGGTCACCGCCCTGTCCCCGGCCCGCGACGCCCACTACTACGTCTGCGGCCCCGGACCGCTGATGGACGTGGTCCGGGACGTGCTGCCCGGGCTGGGGGTCCCGGACGAACTGGTGCACCACGAGCGCTACACCAGCGGGGCGGACACCGGGACCGAGGTGACGGTGCCCTGGGAGATGACCGTCGAGGAGGCCGGCCGCCCCGTCGGCACGGTGGTGGTCGAGCCAGGCCGGACACTGCTCGACGCGGGTCTCGCCGCGGGGCTGCCGATGCCGTACTCCTGCACGGTCGGCAACTGCGGCGACTGCATGGTGCGGCTGCGCGGCGGAGAGGTGACGCAGAACGAGCCCGACTGCCTCACACCGCGCCAACGGGCCGACGGTTACGTACTCACGTGCGTGAACTCTCCGCTGTCGAAGGTCACCCTCGACATCGAGGACCCGTGACCGGACCGGGGCCTACAGATGGGGCGCGATGGACGGGAGCAGGTCCTGGAAGGTGCGGCCGGTGGCGGGTTCGCCGATGGCCTTCATCTGCCAGCCGCCGCTCGTGCGCTGGACCTTGGCCATGATCTGGGCGGTGTGCCTGCCGCCGCCGGTCAGGGTGTAGCGGGCCAGCTCGGTCCCCGTGGTCTCGTCCACCAGCCGGCAGAACGCGTTCTGCACCTCGGCGAAGGTCTGGCCGGTGAAGGAGTTGACGGTGAACACGATCTGGTCGACCTGGGCGGGCACGCGGGCCAGGTCGACCAGGACGGACTCGTCGTCGCCTCCGGCACCTGCCCCGCCGGTGAGGTTGTCGCCGGTGTGCCGGACGGAACCGTCATCGCTGGTCAGGTGCTGGAAGAAGACGACGTCGACCGGTTGCCCGGCCGCGAAGAGCACGGCCGAGGCGTCCAGGTCGATCTCCCCGCCTCCGGTGAGCCGGGCGAGGAAGCCCTTACGGGGCGCGGCCTGCCAGCCGAGGCCCATCCGGACCGAGTTCAGGGCGCTGCCGTCGGCCTTGCTCAGGCTGACCTGCTGGCCCTTGGTCATGTTCACCGACATGGGGTGCTTCTCCTTCGGGTTCGACCTGCTGGGGGAACTGTCCGGAGCCGTCTGCCGGGCCGTCCGGACAGGCACTGCTGTCATCGGGGGAGCGGGGGTTCCCGGTTTCGGCGACGGACGAAGACATGAGGGTGAGCAGCGCACTCAGGACCGCGACGAGCGCGAGGACCCAGCCGGCGGACATGAGCGAGCCCGGCAGCGTGCCCGCGACGCCGACGCCTCGGAGCAGATGACCCGCTACGAGCAGGAGGGTGGCGGACGACGCGGCCACAGCGGGCGTGAGCGCCAGGAGCGCCGCCCGCGGACCGGGCGGTACCGGGCCGTCGCGGTGCGGACTCCTCGGCGGACGCGTGCGGTACGGCCTCGAAGCCGTACCGGTCCTCGGGGTGCGGGTCAGGGGGGTCGGCCACTCGGTCTCCTGACGCGTGGGGGCGGTCGGTGCCGGCAGGGGTGTCGCCGGGCCCGCCCCCGGTGACCAGGCCCGGGGGCGGGCCGTCCGTGTCAGACGTTGACGCCGAAGTCGGACGCGATGCCCGCCAGACCGGACGCGTAGCCCTGTCCCACGGCCCGGAACTTCCACTCGGCGCCGTGCCGGTACAGCTCGCCGAAGACCATCGCCGTCTCGGTGGCCGCGTCCTCGGACAGGTCGTAGCGGGCAATCTCGGCGCCGCCGGCCTGGTTGACGACGCGGATGAAGGCGCCCTGGACCTGCCCGAAGCTCTGCCCGCGGTTCGCGGCGTCGTGGATGGAGACCGGGAAGACGATCTTTGTGACCTCGGCGGGCACGGCGGCGAGGTCGACCTTGACCGACTCGTCGTCGCCCTCGCCCTCACCGGTGAGGTTGTCACCGGTGTGCTCGACCGAACCGTCCGGGCTCTTGAGGTTGTTGTAGAAGACGAAGTGCTGGTCGGACAGCACCTTGCCGGAGGCGTCGAGCAGCAGTGCGGAGGCGTCGAGGTCGTAGTCGGCACCGGTGGTGGTGCGCACGTCCCAGCCGAGGCCGACCAGTACGGCGGTCAGGCCCGGCGCCTCCTTGCTGAGCGAGACATTGCCGCCCTTGGCCAGGGAAACTCCCATTGCGAACTCCTTCTCGACGCGTCGGGTGCGGGCCCGGCGGACCCGGCGGACCCTGAACTAAAATCTACAGCACTGTAGAGATTGCGACGGTGTTCAGGTCCACTGTCCCTTGTCGTGCCGCCGTCGCGGACCGGCACGGGAAAACCCGTCCGCGCGGCTCGTCACGGGCGGCGGACGGCCGCGGACGTCGTGATCGGTCGTGCGGCGTCGATACGATGGACCGGCCGGGATGTGGAGCCGGCGGAGAAGGGAGCCACGGCGTGACGGACCAGCGGCAGCGTCCCCCACGGCGGGGTCAGGGCGAGCTGGAGGCGCAGATCCTGTCCGCCCTGCGCGCGGCGGAGGGCCCCGCGACCGCGGGCTGGGTGCAGGAACGGCTCGGCGGCGACCTCGCCTACACGACGGTCATCACGATCCTGACCCGGCTGCTGGCCAAGGGCGCGGTGACCCGCGAGCGCGTCGGCCGGTCCTTCGCCTGGACCTCGGCGTCGGACGAGGCGGGCCTGGCCGCACACCGGATGCGCAGGGTGCTCGACGGGGAGAGCGACCGCGAGGCCGTGCTGGCCAGCTTCGTGACCTCCCTGGCACCGGACGACGAACGCCTGCTGCGCGAACTGCTGGGCCGGGCCAGGACCGAAGGGGAAGACTGAAGCCTCATGGGGGTGTTCGTCTTTCTGCCGCTGGTCCTGCCGCTGACGGCCTGGCCGGTCGCACGCCTCGCCGAGCAGCGGCTGTACCCGCGGACCGCCACCCGGCTGCTGACCGCTCTGGCCGTGGTGATGGCGCTGTGCAGCACCGTGTGCCTGGGGCTGCTCGTGGTCGTCGGCACGGCACAGCTGCCCGGCAACCCGCTGCCCGACGCGTGGTCGGATCCCGAGGTGCGTGCGGCGGTGCCGTACGACGAGTTCGCGGGGAAGCTCGCGATACCGGCCCTGCTCGCTGTCCTGCTGGCCGGCGGCCGCACCCTGTGGCGGCACCGGCAGGTGCGCCGCCGCGCCCACCGGGCGCTCGCCGGCCTGCCCGCGACCGAGGTGGCCGTCCTGCCCGACGAGACGCCGTACGCGTACGCCCTCCCGGGCGGGCGCCGTGACCGGGTGGTGGTGACCACCGCCCTGCTGTCCTGCCTCGAACCGGCCGAAAGGCGCGCCCTGTTCGCGCACGAGCGCGCCCACCTCGCCGCCCGGCACCACCGGTTCCTGCTGGCCGCCCAGCTCGCCGCGCGCGCCAACCCGTTCCTGCGTCCGCTGCGTACGGCCGTGTCCTTCACGGCGGAACGCTGGGCGGACGAAGAGGCGGCACGGGCCGTCGGCAGCCGCAGGGCCGTGGCGCGCGCGATCGGCAAGGCGGCCCTGGTCTCCCGGGGCACCGCGGCGACCACTCTCGCGGGCCTCGCCGCACCGGGGCCGGTGCCGCGACGGGTGGCCGCTCTGCTCGGCCCCGCGCCCGCGCTGCGCAGCTGGCCCCCGGTGTTCACCTCGGTCGGTCTCGCCGCCTGGGGCGCGGCGGCCGGGACCGCGGTGTCCGCCCTGTCGTCCGCGAACTCCGCGGTGACGATGGTGCTCATCCTGCACGCGGCGACCCCCTGGTGAGAGCGGACCCCCGGGTGTGCCTGGTGAGAGCGGACCCCCGGGTGTGGCGGGTGGGGCCGTGGCAGGTGGGGCCGATGAGACGGACCCTCCCTCCATCCGTACTTCTACAAAATTGTAGAGTTCCGTCGTTCGGTACAGGGGCGCACCGAACGGACAACAGGCACGGACCGGCCGCTCGTGGCCGGGCGGAAGAGAGGGGCGCCTGTGGGCGGCAGGGGACAGCGACGGCACACGCAGGCCGGAGGCGGGCCGGCACGGCGCGTGAGGCTGACGCGGCGGGGGCGGATCCTCGTATGGACGGCGGGGGCCTTCGCGGTGCTCGTCCTGGGGACGGCCGGGGTCGGCGCCTGGATGTACCAGGACCTCGACGACAACATCAGTGCCGCCGACATCGACGACAAGCTCGGCGGGGACCGTCCCGCCAACCTCAGCCCGGGCTCGAAGAACATCCTGGTCGTCGGTTCCGACAGCCGTGCGGGCGGCAACGCGAAGTACGGCAAGGACCTGACCACCATGCAGTCGGACACCCTGATGGTGATGCACGTCCCGGCGAACCGGAAATGGGCGACCGTGGTGTCCTTCCCGCGCGACTCGTGGGTGCGGATATCCGCGTGCGACAAGGGTGACAGGACCACCTCGGCATCCCATCACGCCAAGATCAACGAGGCGTTCGCGATCGGCGGCTCCAGCGGCAAGGTCGCCGGCGCCGCCGCCTGCACCATCAGGACGGTCGAGGCGAACACCGGACTGCGGATCGACCACTTCATGTCCGTCGACTTCCAGGGCTTCAAGGGCATGGTCAACGCCCTGGGCGGCATCGAGGTCTGCCCCGAGCAGGCCATCCACGACGAGAAGGCGCACCTGGACCTGGAAGCCGGCTGCCAGACCGTCGAGGACGAGCAGGCGCTCGGTTACGTACGCGCCCGCTACAGCGTCGGCGACGGTTCCGACCTCGGGCGCATCGGCCGCCAGCAGGAGTTCATGGAGGCGCTGGCCGACAAGGCGCAGTCCAAGCTGACCAGCCCGAACGCGCTCTACGGCTTCCTCCAGTCGGCCACGAAATCCCTGACCACGGACAGGGATTTGGCCGGCATCAAGCCGCTGTACGGCCTGGCCTCCGAGGTGAAGGGCATTCCGGGCGACAGGCTGACCTTCCTCACCGTGCCCAACTACCCGCGCGAGGCGGATGTGGCCACCGACAAGGCCAACGTCGTGTGGCAGTACCCGCAGGCCGGCAGCCTGTTCACCTCCCTCGCCAAGGACAAGGAGGTCGACAAGAAGGAACTGCAGGCCGACGCCGAGGACCCGGTCTACGCGTCGAGCGTGCGCGTCCAGGTGCTCAACGGCACCGGTGTCCCGGGGCGTGCCGCCGCCGTGGCCACGAAACTGCGCCAGGCCGGGTTCACCGTCGTCGGCACGGGCAACGCGGCGAGGACGACCCGCACCACCACCGCCACCTACCCGCAGGGGATGGGCGAGCAGGCGAAGGTGCTGGCGTCACGGCTGTCCCAGGCCCGGGCCACACAGGGGGCGGACGCTGCCGGGGGAGTGGTCACCCTCGCGGTGGGCACCGACCTCGATCCCGACGACATCCTGTGACGCCGCCGGCATCTTGTGACGCCGCTCGGCATCCTGTGACGTCGTCCGGCACCCCGTGACGTCGCGCCCCCCCAGGGGACGACGGGCCGGGCCGCGCCCGGAAGGGGCGGCCCGGCCGCCGTGCCGCGCTCCGGCCGGAGCGCGCGGGCACCGTCCGTGTCCGGCGTCACCCGGACGCCGGAGGGACCTGCCCGTTCCCGGCCGGGTGCGGATCAGTCCTCTTCCCCGTCCTCCTCGTCACCCTCGAAGAAGTCGCCCACCTCGTCCACGACTTCGGCCGCGACCATACCGCCGACGACACCGGCCGCCAGGCCGGCTGCCCCCGCGGCGACGGCAGTGCCCGTGCCCGGCCCGGAGCGGTGGTCGTCGTGACGCTGCCCGTGGTACCCGTGACCGTCACCGCCGTGCTCGTACGCGGACCGCGAGCCGTAGGACGCACGCTGCTCGACCAGTTGCCGGATCCAGCCGTCGACCAGGGTGGTCCAGTCCTGGTGCGCCACCCCGTCGTGGGAGACGGTGAAGCGGGTGAGCGCGTCGTGCCCGGAGGAGAGGAGCCCGCCGCGCTTGTCGGCCTCCAGGACGACCTCCATACCGCCGGGCGTGGCGAGGAAGGTCAGCTCGATCTCGTTGACGGCATGGGCGTACTGGGATGACGGGGTGAGCTCCAGCTCCTGGTAGAAGGGGAGTTGCTGGCCCGTGCCGCCGATGCGGCCGAACTCCAGGTCGGCGGACCGGAAGCCGAAGCCGAGCTGCCCGAAGGCTTCGAGGACGGCCTCCTGGACGGGCAGGGGCTGCACCGTGAGCTGGTCGAGGTCACCCTTGTCCTTCGCTCCTGCCACCGCCAGTTCGGTGCGTACCCCGAGGACGATGCCGAGCGGCTGCCCGTACAGCTCGGTGATCGGGGTCTCCCAGGGCAGCGTCACGCCGAACGGGAGGCCGCGCTCCTCGCCCGCGGCGAGGCGGAAGCCGCCGCCGACGGTGAACCGCTCGAAGACGACCGTGCCCTCGCTCTCCCCGTCCTCGTGCTCGGCCTCGACCCGCGCCAGCAGCTCCAGGGTGATGTGCTCGATCTCGAAGTCGGCGTCGCCGCCCCGCAGATGCACCTGGCCCGACAGGGTGGAGCCGGGCAGAGCCGCTCCCGGGTCGAGAGTCGTGTCCACCGTGGGACCGCCCACACCCAGTGATCCGAGTAGCCGTTTGAACACCATCGCGGCGTCCACTCCTTCATGTACGTGTGTCACTCGTGACGAACGACGAACGGCGAGGACGAACGCCGGGGTGTTCGGGGACGACCCGGAAAGCACTCGCGTTCTTCCTCTACAAGCGAGTAGAAGCATAGGGTCGCGAAAGGCGGTCCAGGGCCGTTCCGGAAAGCCGCAGCAGGGAAAGTCCGAAAAGCGCCGCCCGCCGCGTGACCTGGGACGGGATCCTCAGTTTTTGACGATCCCGGCGATCCGTTCGGCGGCCTGGGCGGGGGTGAGACGGGTGGTGTCGACGACCTCGGCCGCGGCGTGCAGCCAGGTGCGGGCCGCCTCGGCGTAGGGCTCGAGGTACTTGAGGCGGAACGGGGAGGGGCCCATGAGGGTGTCCCCCTCGATACGTCCGCGCAGGGTGTCCTGGTCCGCGTGGAGGACGAAGTGCCGTACCGGGATGGCGTGGTGGGCGAGGCCCGTGCTGATCTCGCGCCAGTACTCCTCGACCAGGACGGTCATGGGTACCACCAGGGTGCCGCCGGTGTAGTCGAGGACGTGACGGGCGGTCTCGACGACGAGCGGCCGCCACGGCGGCCAGTGCTGGAAGTTGTCCGTCCCGGGCCCGGGCAGCTTCGGAGTGATGTCCATGAGTGTCTCGCCGACCTTCTCGGCGTCGAACACCCGTGAACCGGGGATCAGTTGCTGTACGAGCGCACTGGTCGTCGTCTTGCCCGCGCCGTGGGTGCCGTTGAGCCATACGATCATGGGCCCACGCTAGCGCCGTGCGGGCCGCGGGAGCCGGCTTGCTCGATCAGTTGTGTGCAGTCCATCGACGACCAGGTGAAGGCGGGCGCCCCGTGGCACGCCCCCGCGGTGGACGACACCTTCGGGACGACCTTCGCCGACCACGCGGCGGTGACGGAGGCGATCCGTGCCCAGGACGCCGAACTCGCCCGGACCCGGATGCTCACCCACCACACCCACGACCGCGACGCCCGCATACGGCAGAGCGTGGCCCGCGGCCTGTTCGCCGACCGATCCGCACCGCCCTCACCGGCCGGGTGACCCGAACACGCGTCTTCTTGTCATCCGGGGACGATTCACTGTTCACTGGAGGAGTGCCGACCTCCGCCGCTGCGCTGACGGGCTTCTGGCCCTCGCGTCGCATCCATGTGTTCGACGTGTTCTGTCGCTAGGTCATTTGTGGTCCTCGCGCCCGCACATGGCCTGCGCGTGTGCGGTTCTTCCCCACTCGTCGCGCATCGCGCGGACGAGAACACACCGGAACAAACACACCGGAACAGAGGTCTGCCATGTCCGTGACCGACGAACTCCTGGGCAACAACGCCCGCTACGCCGGGACCTTCTCCGGCCCGCTGCCGCTGCCGCTGCCGCCCGCCCGGCACCTCGCCGTCATCGCCTGCATGGACGCCCGGCTGAACGTCTATGCGATCCTCGGCCTCGAGGAGGGCGACGCCCATGTCATCCGCAACGCGGGCGGCGTGGTCACGCAGGACGAGATCCGCTCCCTCGCCATCAGCCAGCGACTGCTCGGGACCGAGGAGATCATCCTCATCCACCACACCGACTGCGGCATGCTGACCTTCACCGACGACGGCTTCAAGGACACGATCCAGAAGGACACCGGCATCCGCCCGCCCTGGGCGGCGGAGGCCTTCGCGGACCTGGAGACGGACGTCCGCCAGTCCGTCGCACGCATCAAGGCCGACCCCTTCGTCGTCCACAAGGACGCCATCCGGGGTTTCGTCCTCGACGTCGCCACGGGCAAGCTCGAAGAAGTCCTCTGACCCCGACAGCAACCGGGGCGGCCCCGTCGCCCCGCCCCGGTGCTCCGGCCCACCGCCCCACACCGATCCGGACGGGTGGCGAGGGTGGCGGTGGTGGCGTGCGGGGGGCCATGCCGGACAGTGCATCCGCCGCTGTGGGGGACGGGCAAGCGATTATCGCGTGGAGAACTCCTGGGTGCCGAGCACGCGCAGCAGTTCCAGTCGTTCGCGGGTCCGGGCATCGGCGGGAGTGAGCACCAGGAGCTGCTGGCGCAGGTCGGGGGTGACCAGGGTTTCGCAGTCCATGAGCAGGCTCCCCACCTTCGGGTGCACCAGGGTCTTGCGGTCGGCGCGCCGGACGGACACCTCGTGCTGGGCCCAGAGACGGCGGAAGTCGGCGCTCGCGGCCCGCAGGTGCTCGACGAGTTCGGCGACCGCGGCGTCGCCGGAGCGCCGGCCTGCGGTCGCGCGCAGGTCGGCCACGAGCTGGCGGGAGTGGTGTTCCTGCTCCTCGGGCGGGCTGCCGGCACGGACGGCGGGCTCGGTGAACCAGCGGAACGCGATATGGCGCCGGTCACCGGAGAAGCCGGTCTGGTCGCCCGCCACCAGGACGGACGCCCGGTTCTGTGCCAGGACCTCGCCCAGGTCGGACAGCACCAGGGCCGGTGTGTCGCCGAGCAGGTCGAGCATGCGCACCAGGCCGGCGCGGGCCGGGGCGGCCACCCCGTCGGCGGGCGGCGGCTGGTGGCCGGCCAGGTGGAAGAGGTGGTCGCGTTCGTCGTCGGAGAACCGCAGCGCCCGGGCGAGGGCCCCGAGCAGCTGGGTCGAGGGCCGGCTGCTGCGGCCCTGTTCGAGGCGTACGACGTAATCCACCGACATGCCGGCCAGCATCGCCACTTCTTCCCGGCGCAGACCGCTGGTACGGCGGCGCGGACCGTCGGTGATGCCGACCTCCGACGGGCTGATCGCCTCGCGGCGGCGGCGCAGGAAGTCGGCGAGCTGGTCCCGTTGCATGTCCCCATGGTCCCTCGCGGCGGCGGACCCATCCAGGGAGCGGCGCTCCCATGATGAACGCTCCGCTCCCGTACCGCGCGGCCCGGGCGCAGGGTGAGGGGCAGACCGACGACGAAGGAGAACACCATGCAGATACGGACACTGGGCAGCACCGGTCCGGCCGTTTCCGCGCTGGGCCTGGGCGGGCTGGGCATGTCGGGCGCCTACGGCGCGGCCGACCGGGCGGAGAGCGTCGCCACCGTGCACGCCGCGCTGGAGGCAGGCATCACGTTGATCGACACCGCGGACTTCTACGCCAGCGGGCACAACGAGCTGCTGCTCGCCGAGGCGCTGCGCGGCCGGGACCGGGACAGCTACCTGCTGAGCGTCAAGTTCGGCCTGCTGACGGGCCCCGGCCCCTCCTTCGGTGGCCTTGACGGCCGTCCCGAGGCGGTGAAGAACTTCCTGGCCCACTCACTGACCCGGCTGGGCACCGACCACATCGACATCTACCGCCCCGCCCGGCTGGACCCGGCGGTGCCGATCGAGGAGACGGTGGGTGCGATCAAGGAGATGATCGACGCCGGTCACGTACGGCACCTCGGTCTGTCGGAGGTCGGCTCGGAGACGATCCGCCGGGCACACGCCGTGCACCCCGTCTCGGACCTGCAGATCGAATACTCGCTGATCTCCCGCGCTGTGGAGGCGGACGTCCTGCCCACGCTCCGTGAGCTCGGCATCGGCCTGACCGCGTACGGAGTCCTGGCCCGTGGCCTGATCTCCGGGCACTGGTCCGCCGACCGCGCGGCCGGTCCCGGTGACAGCCGCGCCTCCAGCCCACGGTTCTCGAGCGGGAACGTGGAGCACAACCTCACCCTGGTGGAAGCGCTGCGCCGGGTCGCGGCGGCGAAGGGGTGCACCGTCGCCCAGCTGGCCATCGCCTGGGTGGCCGCGCAGGGTCAGGACATCGTGCCCCTGGTCGGCGCCCGCACCCGCGAGCGGCTGGCCGAGGCGTTGCCCGCGACGGAACTGGACCTCACCCCGGACGACCTCGCCGGGATCGAGCGCGCGGTCCCTTCGGGGACGGCACGCGGCGACCGGTATCCGGCCGCGTTCATGTCCGGTCTCGGTGTCGGGAACTGAGCCGCCCCGTGATGCGGCTACCGTGACCGCGGGGCGGGCCGGCCGGCCTGGAGGCCGGCTACGAGGCTGACGGAGCCGTGCAGCGCGGACCGCGGCGTGCGCGCGGTGTCGACGGCGCGGTCGTCGCGCAGCCCGAAACCGGCGAGGACGTCGAAGGAGATCTGCAGAGCCTCGTTGCTGACGCGCTGGTCCTCCTCGTCGTCGGCCGCAGGCGCGCGGACGACGGCGGCGTAGCGCCCCGGGTGGTCGAGGGCCCAGGGCGGTAGGCGTCGCCGATCGCGCGGACCGCACGGGCCGCCTGGCTCACGCGCCGCATTTGTGCTTCATGGCGTTCACCGTCCCGCCGCTGAAGGGCTCTGTCTTCCGCTCCGGGAACAAGGGCCTTCCGCTCCGGGAACAAGGTGTCGGGATTCGGCTCGTTGCCGGTGACCGCCGCCGCGAGCAGGTCCAGCTCCCAGCGGCCCTTCTCGAACAGCCATCCCTCGCCGGTTTCGTCCCCGGCGTTCCCGGTCTGCTTCCGGCGCCGGTCCTTCAGCTCGGCCACGGCGGCACGGAGATGCCTCATGTCGGGCGCGCCGTCCGTGTGGACGACGGTGAGCAGGTGGCACTCGGTCGAGCGCCCGGTGAACGGCCTGCTGCTGAACTTCGTTCCCTCGAACCGGCCCGCGAGGACAGCCGCCCGGATGTCGGTGCGAACGAGGCTCTTGCTCACCACGGTCCCGTCCGTGGTCCCGGCTGGCCGTCCGGACGCCCCGGGGCTCCGGTGCCGTCTCCGCCGCAGCCCGCCAGGACCATCGTCGGAGTCGCGGCGACCGCCGCACCCCCACCGCACGCGCTACCGGATCCCCCTCGCCTGACACTCGTGAAGCAGGAGTGTCGCACGAAAAGATCATGGGACCGTCGGGCGGAACCCTGCGTGGGCCGTCGTCAGGAAGCCGCGCTCAGGGCGGGATCGGTGCGCCAGATGAAGGCGAGTTCGGACAGCGGTACGTCGAGTACCTCGCTGAGCCGGACGATGGTGCCGAACGCGGGCGTGGGCAGCCTGCCGGTCTCGATCTTGCGGAGGGTCTCCGGCGAGATCCCTGCCGCCAGGGCCACTTCTACGGGACTGCGTCCGGCCCGGGCGGAGCGCAACGCCGCCCCGAGACGTCGGCCCGCCTCGATCTGTTCGGGGGCGAGCGGATGGCGAACCATGCCCACATGCTAGGTCCGTGGGCGTCCCGGCGGCAACCGCCCCCTCTGGTATAAATATACCGGTCGGCCGCCCCCCCCCCCGGAGAATCGAGAAGCGCAGTGATCGAGCACAAATCCCCCGGAGACATCGAGCGTATGCACGTCACCGGACAGTTCCTCGGGCAGGTGCTGGCCGAACTCGGTGACCTGGCCGACGTGGGGGTCGACCTGCTGGACCTGGAGCATCACGCGCGCCGCCGGATCAAGGAGCGCGGCGCGGAGTCCTGCTACTGGGACTACGAGCCCTCGTTCGGCAAGGGCCCGTTCCGCAACGTGGTGTGCCTCTCGGTCAACGACGCCGTACTGCACGGCCTGCCGCACAGGTACAAGCTGCGCGACGGCGACCTGGTGACCATGGACATGGCGGTCACGGTCGACGGCTGGGCCGCCGACTCGGCCTACTCCGTCGTCGTCGGCACCCCGTCCGAGGAGGACCTGCGGCTGATCGAGGCCACCGAGGTCGCCCTGGAAGCCGCGATCGAGGTCGCCCTGCCGGGCAACCGGCTCGGGGACATCTCGGCGGCCATCGGCGCGGTGGCCCGCGAGTACGGCTATCCGGTCAACCTGGAGTTTGGCGGCCACGGCATCGGGCGCACGATGCACGAGGAGCTGCACATCCCCAACGACGGTCGTCCGGGCCGCGGTTGGAAGCTGCGGCCCGGCCTGACGATCGCGATCGAGCCCTGGTTCGCGGCCGGCACCGACAAGATCGTCTACGACCCGGACGGCTGGACGATCCGCTCGGCCGACGGCTCGCGCACCGCGCACTCCGAGCACACGGTCGCCATCACCGAGACCGGTCCGCTCGTACTCACCCGGCGCCCTCAGGACGTCAGGGAACAGCAAGGCGCGCGGACGTCACCGGCGCCCGGACGCTGACGAGGGCGTCACCGGGAAGAGATCCCACACGGCGGTGACGCCCCCCATCCCTCAGGGGCCGGTCGTCCCGGTGGCGATCGCTTCGGGGTGGTCCTCGATGTACGCCTTGACGACCGACTCGAAGCTGTCGTCGGGGCGCAGGCCGAGCGCCGTGGCACGCGCGCCGTCGAACGAGGCGGGCCACGAACCGACGATCGCCTCGACGGCGGGGTCGGGCGCGACGGTCACCAGGTCGGCGACGGCGTCGCCGGCTACCCGGCGCAGCATGCCCGCGACCGTGACCGTGAGCCCCGGCAGATTGACCGGAAGTCCGCCTTCGAGGGCGCCGGGGCCGCTGCCGCGCACGGCCTCGGTGATGCGGAGGATGCCCTCGACGGTGCGCCGCGGTGAGGCCAGCGCGACCCGCAGGCCGGGGTCGACCGGGCAGGTGGCCGCAAGGCCGGAGAGGGGCTCGCGGATGATGCCGGACAGGAAGCCGGAAGCGGCCGCGTTCGGCTCGCCCGGCCGCACCGCGACGGTCATGAGGCGCGCCACCCGCCCGTCGACGAAGCCCCGGCGCGTGTATTCGGCGATCAACTGCTCGCAGACGCGCTTCTGCATTCCGTAACTCGACTGCGGCGTCGGCAGCGTCCACTCGTCGACCACGGGCGGCAAAGGCGCCGCGGGGTCGGAGCCGTAGACCGCGATACTGCTGGAGAACACCACCCGGGGCGTCGGCCCGCCGGCGGCCGACTGGGCGCGGGCGGCGTCGAGCAGCGCGCGTGTCGTGTCCAGGTTGGCGCTCATGCCCAGGTCGAAGTCGCTCTCGCACTCGGCCGACACGGCCGACGCCAGGTGGATGACCACGTCCACGGGCTGCCTGAAGACATCGTCGAGGCGCTCGCTCAGATCGCCCTGGACGACGTCCACCAGCGGGTGGTCCGCCACCGGCGCCGCGGCAGGTACCCGCCGGTCGGCGAGCAGCAGCCGGTCGACGGGCGCACCGCACAGGGTCCGCCGCGCGAGCAGGGCGTCGGTGACCTGCTGTCCCAGGAAACCGAAGCCACCGGTGACGACGATCCTCATACGGTCCTCCTCGTGCTGCTCGTCCGACCGGCCGACCGGGCCGCTCGCTCACCGTCGTACGAGATCGGGGTTGGCATCGAAGTAAGCTAAGGCTAGCCTTACTGCGTGTCGAAGAACCCGAAGTTGATGCCCCGGCAGCCCCGGCTGTTCCGTTGCCACGTCGTGCGCAGTGAGCGTTACACGTCCTCGATGCAACGGGTCACGGTGACCGGACCCGACCTCTCCTCGTTCCCGTGGCAAGGCTACGACCAGTGGTTCCGGTTGTTCCTGCGGAAACCGCACCAGGAGGAGTTCGTCCTGCCGGAGATCTCCGGGCCGACCTGGTGGAAGCCGTTCCTCGCCCTACCGGAGGAGGAGCGGGCGCACTGCGCGAACTACACCGTGGCCGGCTTCCGTCCCGACGTGGCGGAACTCGACATCGACTTCGTCGTGCACAGCGGTCCGGGCGGTGAACCGGAGGGCGCCGCGGCGATCTGGGCCTGCGGGGTGACCCCCGGCGAGGAACTCGCCCTCCTCGACCAGGGGTTGCTGTTCGACTGCCCCGACGACGCCTCCGAGGTACTCCTCGTCGCCGACGAGAGCGGGCTGCCCGCGACGGCCGGCATCCTGCGCTCCCTCCCGCGGGAAGCGGTGGGCCGTGTCATCCAGGAGATCCCGACCGCGGACGACCGCCGCGACCTGGACGCCCCGGCCGGAGTGAGCGTCACCTGGGTGGTGCGCGAGGACCCGTCCGCGGTTCCCGGCGCCGCCGCACTCGCGGAGCTGCGCCGGCACGTGCCCGCCGGTCCGACGGGCTACGCCTTCGTCGTGGGGGAGTCGACACTCGCCACCGAGGGCCGGCGGCACCTGCACCGCTCGGGACTGCCGAAGTCGCGCATCACCTTCTCCGGTTTCTGGAAGCGGGAGGCACACGAGGAAGCCGCTGCCGCCTGACCGGCACCGCGTGCGAGAGGGCCGTCCCTGCTGTCACGGCCCCTAGCAGACGTCACGCCCTCCCCGCAGACGTCACTCGTCCGGCGACGGGCGCAGGTGGAGGACGACCGCCGCCGTTCCGAGTGCCGGCACGGTGACCGGGACGGTTCCGTCCGGCTCCACCTCGACGGCGCGCGGGGCCAGACCGAGGTAGGTGGTGCGGAACGCCCGCCCGACGGCGAGCGGGGTGCCGACGCGGCAGGTGACCGGGACGTCCACCAGGGACTGCAGGCGGACCATGACCTGTCCCTCGTCCGGGACGGTCAGCCCGACGAGCCGTACCCGGGGGTCGTCCAGGGTCAGGAACCGTGTCCGCGCCGGAAGTTCCGTCCGGGCTCCGGCGCGGGCGCGGACCGCCACCAGCGGGTGGCCGGTGACGGCCGCGGTGCGCGCGGCCAGTCGCTCGCCGAGCCCTTCGGCGTCCTCGTCGGCCCCGGCGAAGGCGACGCTGTAGCGGAACGTGTGGTGGAAGGCCTGCTGGGAGGGGAAGTTCGTGTCCCAGATGTTGTTGTGCACCCAGGAGAAGACGGTGCCCGGCTCCTCGTGCGGGAGTGATGGCGGGTAGGGCGCGTAGGGGATCGCGATCCCGCCGAGCTGCACGAGCGGGGCGTCGGCCGTCGCCAGGACGGCGTGACGGGTGTCGTCACCGAGGCTGATCCAGCGGCGGATCGCGCGCATGTGGGTGGCGGACCCCGGCACGGTCTCCCGGTCGGTGCCGAGGACGCCACCGGTGGCCTCCGTACGCACGGTGGGGTCGTCCAGGGCGAACGGGAAGGCGAAGAAGGCACTCTCCTTGGTGAGCGTCGCGGTCTTGTCGATGCGGTTCTCCACGTCGATACGGGCCGCGTCGTGCGGAAGGCGCACCTTCACCCGGAGCCGTCGCGTTCCGGCCGGGGCGCATTCGTAGACGAGGCTCTGGCCGGTGGCGTCCGTGGTGCGGTCGACGAGCGCCGCGGGCGGCGCCGTGCTGCGCGAGGCGAGCAGGTGCATCGAGTCGTCGGCGACGGTCTTGCTGGACTGGTGGTTGAACGCGCCGGCCGTGGCGTACTCGTCGTACACGTAGCCGTTGAAGCCGACGGCGGCGTCCTGCCGGACCAGTTCGCGTCCGGTGCGCTTGTCGACGACCGAGCCGATACACGCCTCGCGCAGGTCGACGGTGACCCGCAGGTGGTCGTTCTCCAGGACGGCCGGGTCCGCGCAGGCGCCCGCCCGGTCGTCGCCCCGCGGGGCGGGGGCGGTGCCGGGCACGATGTCCAGGCGCAGCGAGCCGCAGGCCGGTACGTCGGCGACGGGCACGTGCAGGAACCGGCCGGCCGCCCGGTGACGGTCGTTGCTCTGCGCCTCCTCCACGAACGGCAGAGCCGTGCCGGTGCGCGCGTCGAGGACCTGGACCGCGTCGTGCAGCGCGACGGTGCTCTCCGGCAGGAAGAGCCGTGCCGTCTCCGTACGCGGCCAGCTGCAGGTGTTGACGACGTGGAAGGAGGCCAACGCGTCGGCGGGCGCGGCGAACGCCTCCCCGAGCAGCGCGGTGGCGGCGTCCAGCAGGGTCTCCGCGTCGTCGTGGGCGCGCATGGCCTGCGAGTACTTCCAGTGCCACTGCTGCTCGCCGGACCCGTGGCCGTGATCGCCGTGCGTCCACGGGTCGCCGGCGCCCCAGGTGTGCTCGTTGAACAGCGAGGCCGCCCGGTAGACGTCCGGCGCCTTCGACGTGACCGCCGTGCTGCCGGGTACGCCCAGCAGGTGCGCGTACCCGGCCACCGTCTGGGCCTCGGCGAGGGCGGCCTGGCCGCGGCGCGTGGCGGCGAGCGGGACGGCTCCGGCGCCGACCCCGTCCACCCACCAGTCGCTCCAGTCGCCCCGGTAGGTCTCCAGGCGGTCCCCGACACGCCGCTCGGCGTCCGCGAAGAAGTCCTCGTTGCGGGAGGCCCGCAGCCGCGGGTAGGCCCACTGCTCGTTCCAGCGGCGCACCGTGTCGGAGATGATCCGGCGCGGCGGCCCGTTGTCCGCGAACTTGCCCAGCACGCGCAGGTGCAGGACGTCCCACGGATAGGGGTCGACGCCGGCGGTGGCGGCCGAGGTCCGGTCGAGGATGGGGAAGCCGGGGATCCCGCGGCCCTCGTGCGGATAGGGGAACCGGGCCAGGGCGGTCAGGTAGGCGGGCAGCAGGTCGTCGACCCGGTCGTAGGACTCGTCGAAACCGAGGATCGACCCCTCCATGTACGCCAGGCCGTGCGGTGTGTCCGTACGCCACACCAGGACGCTGTTGCCGCTCGGCGCCTGCCAGCGGAACAGCCGCGGCAGGTGTTCCCCGCCGACGAGGTGCGGGACGGCCCGCCCGGCCCAGTTGTGCGCCACGGACAGGTGGCGGATGCCGTGGTCCGCCAGGACGTCCGGCAGGCCGACCACCTGCCCGGGCACGTCGGTCTGCATGGCCGTGGTGATGTCGATGCCGTGGCGGTCACGCAACTCCGTGACCGGGCGCAGCAGTTCGTGCAGTTCGTCCGTGGAACAGGTCTCCGTGTGGAGGTTGAACGGCATCGCCGTCAGCTCGACGCGCCCCTCGCGCACCCGGTCCAGGAAGTTCTCCACCTGGCGTGCGGGCCTGTTGGCGCTCCAGTCCTGGAAGGAGTGGAACCCCTCGACGGCCCAGCGGAACCGGGCGGGCTCCGGCCAGTCGTCGGTGTCCTTGCACAGCTCCAGCAGCGAGTCGAGGTAGGCGCGGGACTCGGCCATCACCCGGCCCTGCGGATCGGTGTAGCCGATGTCGAGGTGGGAGTGCTGCACCAGGTGCAGTGTCCAGTGGCGCTGCGGGCGGGCCTCGAAGTCGAGCCAGGTGTCCTGCGCCAGGTCGGGGAGCTCGATCCGCAGGGGCGTCGGCGCGTCCACCTCCGGCACCAGGACGCGCAGGTCCGTCCCGGGGCCGGAGAGGAGCTCGCTGCGGACGGGCGTACCACCGCCGGTGGTGACCCGGACCCTTGTGACGCGCGGCGCCCCGGCGCCGGCCGCCGCGCCCTCGGGCTGCAGCCGCACCCGGATGGACTGCAGCAGTGCGCCGGAGCCGTCGTGGCGCAACAGGGGTTCGCCGGACAGGTGCACCCGCAGGTCACCCACACCGACGGTGGCGGTGACCACGCGGTCGCGCAGGATGTCGCGCGCGATGTCGGAGTCCCACCAGGACGGCCGGATCAGCGGTGGCTTGGGCATGGTGCGTGATCGTCCTTCGTGTCGGGGTCGGTGTCGGTGGTACGGGCCCTACTCGGCCCCGTGACCGTGCCGGTCGCCGCGGGCCAGGGTGGCGAATATCTGCACCATGGCCGACTGGTTGAGGGTCGCGGCCGGGGCCTGCGGGTCGTAGTCGCCGCCGTTCGAGGGCTGGAAGCGGAACAGCCCGTTGGAGGCGTCCCGGTTGGTCCGGTACGTGCTGTCCGCGTAGCCGCTCATGGTCTGCCGGTAGGCGGAGTCGGGGCGGATCGCGTCCAGGTCCAGCAGGTCCTTGAAGTAGAAGGCGTTGAAAACGGCCGGCTGGTCGTGCAGGCGGGTGCCCTGCGCCCAGTACGCGAGAGAGGCGTCGGCGTCGGTGACGGCCCTGGTCCGCCAGGCGGCCTTGCCGGTCCCGCGGTACAGGGCCGTCGCCGTGCCGATCATGGCCCCCGAGTTGTACGTCCACAGCGTCTCGTTGGTGCCGCCGTCGTCGTTCCGGTCGTTGACGTACAGCCCCGGGGCCTTGCGCATGCACGAGGACACCCAGCCGTACCACTGCTCGGCCTTCTCCAGATAGGCACGCTCGTGGGTGTGCTCGTAGAGCCGGGCGGCGAGTTGCGCCGAGAGCGCGGTGACGTTGGTGGCCCGGATGTTGTTGCCGGGGGAGTCGACCCAGTCCATGCCTCCCGGACACGCCTTGGCGGTGTCGCCGTCCCAGGCGCGGGTGACGACCGGTATGACGTTCTCGGCCCGCCGCAGGAACGTCCTGTCGCCGGTGGACTCGTACTGGTCGAGCTGGCTCAGGGCGACCACGGCGTTGTCGTCGTAGTAGACGTCGCCGCCCGAGCCGAGCGGGGCGGGCAGATACGACTGGTAGCCGGGCCGCTCGCCGCCGGAGTGGTACAGCTCGAAGGTGTCGAAGCGCTCCGCCGCGGCCGCGCGGTAGCCCGGTCCGGTGCGCGGGAGTTCCTGCATGTCGACGGCCGCCGCCGCGGCCTCGCGGAACGGCCAGAGGTAGGAGTGCGCCGGGTCGGCCGCCTGCCGCGGCGTGTGCTCCAGGTACAGACCGTGCTGGTCCGTGCCCTCGTACAGGTAGGTCTGCAGGGCCTCGTAGGCGTCGGTGGCGCGGTCGGCCCACCGGGCGGGCGAGACGGGGTGGGGCCGGACGGGACGATCGGTCCCGGCGTGTGCGGGGACGGCGGTCCAGAGCAGGCCCGCGCAGACGGCGGTCACGGTGGCACGGCGGAGCAGGGATCGCGGCATGGTTCACCCTTCGCGAGGTGGAGGAGGGAGGCGTGCAGAGGTCAGCGGTGGATCCTGAGGCTGCTGACGAAGAAGCGCTGGGCGGAGAAGAACAGCACCAGGGTCGGCAGGGAGACGAGGAGGGCGCCGGCGAGCACGACCGGGGGCCCGACGTTGGAGTAGTTGCCCTGCAGGTCGGCGAGCGCGGCCATGACCGGCCGGATGTTGCGGCTCGTGGTCAGCGTGATGCCGAACATCAGGTCGTTCCACACGGCCACGAACTGGAACACGAACACGGCGACCATGGCGGACCGGGTCAGCGGCACGTGGATCTGCCAGAACAGCCGCCACCAGGACGCGCCGTCCATGCGTGCGGCCTCCACTACCTCCCGCGGCAGGGTGAGGGCGTAGTTGCGCATGACGAAGAAGGCGAAGGGGATCGCGATCGCCGTGTAGATCAGGACGAGCCCGAACTGGGTGTCGTACAGGGACGACTGCGCGTACGACAGGAACAGCGGGCGGATGAAGACCTGCAGGGGCAGCAGCGTGCCGGAGTAGATCACCCAGAACCACAGCGTCCGGTGCCGCACGGGCATGATGATCGTGGCGAAGGCGGCACCCGAGGCCAGTACGGCGGCGGCCAGCGCGCTGACGACGGAGTACAGCAGACTGTTGCCGAACGCCGGGCCCAGGTCGGCCTTGTCCCACGCCTGGGACATGTTGCCGAACAGCCCGAAGTCCGTCGGGAGCCAGTGCGGGCTGCCGGAGTAGCTTTCGGCCGGCACCAGGGCGTTGACCACCAGGAGCCAGGTCGGGACCAGCCAGAGCAGGGCGAGCACCGTGACGGTGCCGGTGCGCAGGACGCGGCCGAGGGACATGGTCATTCGCCTTTCACGTCGAGCTGACGGCGCAGGTAGAGCCAGGAGGCCACCAGGACGATGACGGTGAGGACGACGGCGATCGCCGCTCCCGCGCCGGGTCGCAGCTCCAGGAAGGTCTCGTTGTACATGGACACCGCGAGGGTCTCCGTGGCGCGTCCCGGGCCGCCCTGGGTGAGCACCCAGATCAGGTCGAACGACTTGAGGCCGTTCACCAGGCTCATGCCGATCACGATGATCGACACGGGCCGCAGCTGGGGCAGGACGATGTGGCGGAACTGCTGCCAGCTCCCCGCCCCGTCCAGGGAGCCGGCCTCCAGGGTCTCCGGTGGGATGGACTGCAGTCCGACCAGGAAGAGGATGACGGCCACACCGGTCGCCTGCCAGGCGTTGGCGAGGATCATCACGAAGGTGTTGCCCGGCCAGGTCAGCAACCACCCCTGGGCGAACGAGTCCAGGCCCACCGTGGTCAGGACCTGGTTGACGGCGCCGTCGCTGGTGAGCATGAAGTTCCAGACCACCGCCACCGCGGAGCCCGACAGCGCGTAGGGAAGGACGACACACAGCCGTGCGAGGCGCGAGAAGCGGGTGGCGTCGGTCATGCAGGCGATGGCCAGCCCGAGCACGAAGGGGAGCACGACCGTGCCCGCCACCCACAGCAGTGTGTTCTGGATCGAGCGGGTCAGGGCCGGATCGGAGGCGAACCGGGTGTAGTTGTCGAACCAGCTGAAGGGGGAGGTCCGGGTGTCGGCGAAGAAGCTGCGGTGGACGGTCCACACGAACGGGGCGAGCAGGAACGCCGCGACCAGGAGCACGGCCGGCGCCATGAACCCCCCGGCCGTCAGGCGTTCGCGCCTGCCGATCCAGACGTGCCGCACCGCGGGACGCGGCTCCGCGCCGACGGGAGGTGTCCGCCTGCCCCCGCCGGTGGCGGGTCGGTCGGTCGTGGAAGTACTCATGCCTCGTCGCGCCTCCAGGCTGCCCATTCGTCTTGTGCACGCTCCTGCATCCGGCGCAGGGTGGTCGCCGGCGAGGTCTGCCCGGCCATGAACCCGCCCAGGTCGTTGGTGTTGCCCTGGATGAGGCTCGGCGGGCCGGCCTCCCAGTAGCGGATCAGCGGGATCCGGCGCTCCCTGGTGACGTCACGCTGCAGCTCGGCCACGACGGGGTTGTCCGACCGGACCGTCGGGTTGGCGGAGCTGTCCTGCAGGAAGTCGCTCCACACCCGCTGGACGGGCGGGGCGAGCCACGCTCCGACGTTCGCCAGGGCGGCGTCGTGCGAGGAGGCCCGGGCGGGCACCGTGAAGACGCCCGACTCCGCGATCACGCTCTTGGGCGTGGCGGACCCCACCGTGGGCAGGATGAACGCCCCGTAGTCCGCGCCCGGCTCCATGCCCGCGGCGGTCATTCCCTGGGCCTGCCAGGTGCCGTGCAGGAACATGCCGACCGTTCCGGCCTTCAGCGCGCCCGGGCCCCGGGCCTGGTCGAAGTCGGGCGACGTCATCCAGCCCTTGCGCATGAAGTCGTGCCAGATGTCCATCGCCCGTCGGGCCGGGTCGTCGGTGTACGAGGCCTGGCCGGCCACCAGCTTCTGGTAGAAGCGCGGGTCGACCTTGGTGACCAGCTCCTGGAACCACTCGATCGCGGGCCAGCCGCCGACCTGACTGGCCAGGAACGGCGTGATCCTGTTGCGCTTGAGGACCTCGGCGCAGTGCAGCAGTGCGTCCCAGCTCCGCGGCTCGGACAGCCCGAGCTTCTTGAACACCGGCTTGCTGTAGAACAGCACGTAGTACGACTCGTACAGCGGGATGCCGTACACCTTCCCGCGGTACGACACCGCGTCCCGTGACGCGCCGCGTACCCATCCCTTCGCCCGGTACTTCCCCCAGACGCCCGACAGGTCCGTGAGGCCGCCGGCCCGGGCCAGCCGTTTGAGCTGGTAGCCCGAGGCCCACTTGACCAGGTCGGTGGCCTTCGAGGTCTGCAGGGTCATCTGCACGACCTGCTGGTACGAGGTCACCGAGGGGTTCGACAACGGCCGCAGCGCGTAGCCGGTGATCTTCTGCAGTTCACGTCCGGCCGCCCGGTAGCCGTCGTCCCAGGTCGCGTTGTCGTTGGAGATGCTCGTGGTCCCCGGCTGCGCCGACGTACTGTCCCCGCGGGCGCAGCCCCCCGCGGTGAGCACGGCCGCGCCCGCGGCCGCCCCGGCGAGAAGGCGGCGCCGGGCGAGCGGCGCGGCCGCACTTCGGGTCCTGCCCGATGCTGACATTGATCACCTTCACGGAAGCGAGCCATGTGCATGGCCGGATGTGAACCACAGGGCGCAGGGTCTCCCGGAATACCCGGGGCCGCCGAGTGGGTGTTGCGTGGAAGTTAACGACAACATTCCTGCAGTGGCAAGGGTCCGTCACATGGAAGAAGCGGGAAGAATCTCTCTTCCTGATAAAAGGCCAGCTTGTGGAGCCATGCATGGGATCGATCGATTGCTGACCGAGGATGGACTCTCTCGGACACGCGTTGTTATCGTTAACCTCCCTATGGAGCCCACTGAGGAGCAGATGTGCAGTCCGCGTCTCGTTCGTACGACCCCCATCCCCGTTACGAACCGGTCGACGGGCAGGTGACCGAGGGGTGGCCGGTCGCGGTCGCCGCGCTGCCGCCGGGTCCGCTCGTCCTGGCCGTGGACGGTCCCGCCGCACTGGACTGGGAGGCCCTGATCGGCGGCCTCACGGAGGCCGTGCGCGGGGCAGGACGGGAAGCGGAGGCACTGGACGTGCGCGACCACCACGCGCCCTCCGCGGCCGAACGGATCGCCGCCCGGCCCCACCCGGCTGACGACCGTTTCTTCACCCCGCTGTCGCAGGCCCGGGCCACGGACCTCTTCGACTCTGTGCCCCGGCCGCGCAGGCCCGCGGGCGACGGCGTGCTGCTGGTGTTCGGGCCGGGCGCGGCGCTGTGCGCACCGGACGTGCTCTGGTACGCCGACCTGCCGAAGCGGTACGCCGAAGCCGCCGTCGGCAGGGGCGAGCTGCCGGTCGGCGCCAATCTCGGGCGCCCCGGTGCGCCGGGCGACCTGGCGCGCCTGTTCTACACCGACTGGCCCGTGCTGGACCGCCACCGCGACACGCTCGTCGGCCGGGTCGACCGCTGGATCGACACCCAGGACCCGGCGGCACCCGCCTCCCTGGACGGCACCGCGCTGCGCGCCACCCTGGACCACCTGGCCCACGGACCCGTCCGCACCCGCCCCTACTTCAACTCCACGCCCTGGGGCGGCCAGTGGGCGGCGAGCGAGCTGGGCTTCACCCCGCAGGCCGGCAACACCGCCCTCGGCTACGAACTGATCGCTCCCGAAGCGGGGGTCCTCGTCGGCGAGAAGGACGGAGCGCAGGTCGAGATACCGTTCCAGCTGCTGTGCGTCGAGCACCCGGAGGCCATGCTCGGCGAGGAGGTGCACCGCCGGTTCGGCACCTCCTTCCCGATCCGCTTCGACTACCTCGACACGATGGGTGGCGGCAACCTCTCCCTGCACCTCCACCCGCGTGAGCGGTACATGCGGGAGGTGTTCGGCTGGCCCTACACCCAGCACGAGACCTACTACGTCACGGCGAGCGAGGAGGGCGCCCGGGTACTGCTCGGACTCACCGAGGACGCGGACCCCGACGTCATGCGCCGCCAGGTGGAGCAGGCCATCGCCGACGGCACCCCGCTGCCCGTCCAGGACCACATCCAGACGCACCCGTCGGTCCAGGGCCAGCTGTTCATGATCCCTGCGGGCACCCCGCACGCCTCCGGCGCGGGCAACCTGGTGCTGGAGGTGAGCGCGACCCCGTACCTGTACTCCCTGCGCCTGTACGACTGGCTGCGCAAGGACGCCGCCGGCGCGTCGAGGCCGTTGCCCTACGAGCACGGCTTCGCCAACCTGGACACGGCCCGGCGGGGGGAGGACGTGGTGAAGGACCTGATCCAGCAGCCGCGTACGCTGCGCGCCGGCGAGGGCTGGCGCGAGGAGGTCATCGGCGCGCTGCCCGAGATGTTCTACGCGGTCCACCGGCTGGTCGCCGACCCGGGGGCCGCTGTCCCCGACGACACCGCGGGGCGCTTCCACATCCTCAACGTCGCCGCCGGCCGGGGCGCCGTCGTCGAGACCCACGACGGGCGCACCCACTTCCTGGCCTTCGCGGAGACCCTCACGATTCCGGCCGCGGTGGGGCCCTACCGGGTGCGCTCCGTGGGCGGCGACGAGGTGCGGATCGTGAAGGCGCTGGTGGTCGAACCGTGACCGCGGCCCCCGCGGAACGGCCCGCCGCGCCGGTCCCCGTCCTCGACGTCGGCGGTACGCACGTCACCGCCGCGCTCGTCGACCCCGTGACCGGCCACCCCGTCCCGTCCTCGGTGATCCGCAGGCCGCTCGGTTCGCACGCGGACGCCGACGGCATCCTCGACGACATCGCCCTGACCGCGCTGCGGCTGCCGGCCGGGCACGGTCCGTCCTGGGGCGTGGCGATGCCCGGCCCCTTCGACTACGTCACCGGGATCGGCCGTTTCGCCGGTATCGGCAAGTTCGAGTCCCTGTCCGGCGTGGACGTGGGCGCCGGACTGCGCCGAAGGCTCCTCGACCGGGCCGGGCGGCTGTGCTTCCTCAACGACGCCGACGCGTTCGCCCTCGGCGAGCACCGGGCCGGGGCGGCCCGGGGACACGACCGGGTGGTGTGCCTGACGCTGGGCACCGGCATCGGCTCCTCCTTCCTGCGCGCCGGACTGCCCGTGCACGACGGCCCCGACGTACCGCCCGACGGCCACGTGCACCGGTTGAGCATCGATGGCCGTCCGCTGGAGGAGACGGTCTCGCGCCGCGCCATCCGCCTCCACCACGCCCGGCTCACGACTTCGCACCGGGAGCCGGCCCCGCACCAAGAGCCGGACGCACGCCACGAGTTCGTCCTGCCGGACGTCCACGAGCTCGCCGTGTCGGCCGCGCAGGGCGACACGGCCGCGTCGGAAGTCTTCCGCTACGCTTTCGACGCCCTCGGCCGGGCCCTTGCTCCGTGGGTGGACCGCTTCGGGGCCACCGCGGTGGTCGTCGGCGGTTCCATGGCACAGTCGTGGGACCTGGTCCGTCCCGCGCTCGCCCGCGGACTGGCGCAGGCCGACAGGGCGCCGGTACGCGTCCTGCAAGCCCGGCAGCCCGCGTCGGCACCGCTGATCGGGGCCGCGCACTGGGTACAGGGCACGGTGGGCACATCATGAGGACCGGTCGGGGGCGAAGCCGCCGCCGCAGGCCCACGGAGAAGGGGGAACGGGCATGACCGCTCGTCGAGGCGGCGGGCCGACCATGCATGACGTCGGGAAGCTCGCGCAGGTCAGTGCCATGACCGTCTCCCGCGTACTGAAGAACGACCCCGGTGTGTCCGAGACGACCAGGGAACGCGTCTTCGCCGCGGTGGACCGACTGGGCTACCGCCGCAACGAGACCGCGCGCAGCCTGCGCCTCGGCGGCAGCGGGATGATCGGCCTCGTCGTCACCAACCTCGCCAACCCGTTCTACTCACGTCTCGCGCTCGGCGTCCAGGAAGTCGCCACCGAGTACGGCTTCCGGATGCTGCTCAGCAACTCCGCCGAGCAGGCCGAACGGGAACCCGGCCTCGTCGACGGCCTCGTCGACCACCAGGTCGAAGGACTCATCGTCGTCCCCGCCGGCAGCCGGCAGCAGCACCTGGCCGCCGCCATGCGCCATGTGCCGGTCGTACTCGCCGCTCGGCCGCCCGCCGGACTCGACACCGACTGCGTGCTGGTCGAGGACTTCCACGGAGCCCGTGAGGCCACCGCCTGCCTGCTGGCCGAGGGGCACACCCGGATCGCCTTCCTCGGTAATCCGCCCTCGCTCTACACGGGGGCCGAGCGGCTGCGCGGATTCTGGGCGGCACACGACGAGGCCGGCGTCGAGCCCGACAGCACCCTCATCCGGCAGGGCCTCGTCGACGCCGCGACGGCCGAGGCGGCGACCCTCGAACTGCTGGGCCGGCCCGACGCCCCCGCAGCGCTGTTCTGCACCAACAACCGCATCAGCCAGGGCGCCATCCGAGCCCTGCACACCTCGGGAGTCACCCTGCCCCTGGCCGGGTTCGACGACTTCGACCTGTCGGACATCCTCGGTCTGCCGCTGACCCTCGTCTCCTACGACGCCGACGAGATCGGCCGGGAGGCCGCACGCCTGCTCATCGACCGCCTGGGCCGCAAGGACGCGGAGCAGCCCGCTCCCCGCCGCGTCACGATTCCCACGCGCGTCGTCCGCCACGGCGTCCACGCCGGCGAACGCCCCCTCGGCACACCGCGGGCCGACATGTGAACACGTAACCAGAAGGACTGACGATGCAGTTCCCCACAAGTGTCGAGGACCACCCGCTGGTGCGGCGCGCGGTGCGGCACCTCGACGCCCTCGGCGACCCGCGCCACGGACGGCTGCTGGTGCGCTGCCTGGACGACACCCTCGCACGCACCATCCGGCCGATGCCCGACGGCAGCGCCTTCGTGGTGACCGGCGACATCCCCGCCATGTGGCTGCGCGACTCGTCGACCCAGCTGATGCCCTACCTCGCGCTCCTGCGGGACGACAGGGGCCTGCAGGACCTGGTGGTGGCCGTGCTGGAGCGCCAGTTCGACCAGATCCGGCGCGATCCCTACGCGAACGCCTTCAACCCCGAGCCGTCGGGACGCGCCCACGACGGCGACGACCTGTGCGAGGACCCCTGGGTGTGGGAGGAGAAGTACGAGGTCGACTCCCTCGCCTTCCCCCTCCTGCTCGCCCACCGCTTCTGGCGGGCCACCGGCCGGACCGATCACCTCGACCGGGCGGTGCGCACCGCCCACGCCGTGCTCACCGTGTGGCGTACCGAGCAGGACCACGAGCGCCTGTCCTCCTACCGCTTCTCCCGGTCCTCCGGCCCGGCGAGCGACACCCTGCCCGGCGCGGGCCGGGGAACACCCGTCGCCCGGACCGGAATGACCTGGAGCGGATTCAGACCGAGCGACGACGCCTGCACGTACGGGTACAACGTGCCCGCGAACCTGTGCGCGGCCGCCGCCCTCGACGGGACGGCCGAGATGGCACACCACACCGGGGACACCGCCCTGGCCGAGGACGCCACCGCGCTGGCCGCCGAACTGCGCGAGGGGGTCGCACGCCACGGCACGGTCGACCACCCCGACCACGGCACGATCTACGCCTACGAGGTGGACGGACTCGGCAACGCCCTCCTGATGGACGACGCCAACATGCCGAGCCTCCTCTCCCTGCCCCTGGTCGCGAACGTGTCCACCGACGACCCGCTGTACCGGGCCACACGGGAGTTCGTCCTCTCCCCGGCCAACCCGACCTGGTACCGGGGAACCGCGGCCACGGGGGTGGGCAGCCCGCACACCCCCGAGGGACACATCTGGCCGATCGCCATCGCGGTGGAGGGCCTGACGAGCGACGACGACGCGGCGCGACTCGCGGCGCTGCGCACGCTGGCGGACACCGACGCGGGCACCGGCGCCATGCACGAGTCCTTCCACAAGGACGATCCGCACCGGTTCACCCGCCACTGGTTCTCCTGGGCCAACGCGATGTACGCGGAACTGGCCCTGGACGTGGCCGGGCTCGGCACCCGCCCCCTGTGGTCCGTCCTTCCCCCGCGCCCGTAACCCCTCACCCGCGTACGCAGAGGTCCCGGTGGCGGAAGACTCCTTCCGCCACCGGGACCTCTCTACCGCGCGCGCTGCCGGCTAGGGCTTCTCGCCGCCGTAGAGGGTGCTCACCTCCTCGGCGGTGAGTGCCCGGTCGACGGCCCGGACCTCGTCGACCGCGCCGTTCCAGAAGTCGACGTTCGAACCGTCCCAGTGGGCACGGCCGACGGTCAGCGGGCCGGTGCTCCCGAGAGCGGTGCCCCCCGGGGCCGTCGCCGCGAGCTTCCCGTCGAGGTACAGGCGGATCTCGCCGGTGCCCGCGTCCCGTACCCCGACGAGGTGGTACCAGCGGCCGGTCTCCGCGGCGACGGCCACCTGGGCACGGCGTTCACCGGGGGTGCTGAAGGCGAAGCTGCCGTGCCCGTACTGCAGGTAGAACGGGTTGGCCGTGGCACGCGAGTCCTGGCTGACCGCCGTGCCGTAGTTGCCGGGGATCCCGTCGAGCCGGACCCACGCGGACACCGAGTAGCTGCCACTGGTGTCGAGCACCGGTCCCGCGGTTTCCGCGTACTGCTTCTGGCCGTCGAACTTCAGGGCGCTGCCGCTGACACCGTCGGTCCAGGAAGCGCCCTCGCGCAGCGTGAAGGGCTTCTTGTCGGGCCCCGTGTCCTCGGCGGTGGTACCGGTGCCCTCGTCGAAGGTCCAGTGACCGCCCCCCTTCAGCTCCTTCCTGCCCGCCGCGGCGCCGGCGGCGATGACCTTGAGGTTGACCTTCCGTACCTCGGCGGGATCCATCTTGATGTCCCGGCGGTCGTACGTGTACAGGCCGTTGAGCTCGTTCTCCAGGTCGGTGATCTGTGTGTAGACCGAGCCGGACAGCTCGGCGCCGGCCTGCTCGACGTAGAACTTCTCGGTGTTCTCGACGTACTTGCGGGTCAGCTCCGCCTTGGTGGTGACACCGCTGTAGATCACCGTCGGAGCGCCCGGCCACATGTGGCCCGGGGAGCGCAGGGTGAAGCCGCCGTGCTCGCCGTCCATGGCGGCCCGCTTGCCGTCGGGGAAGGGCGGGTCGTCGTTGTTGTAGTCGTGGTGGTCGAGGATGTCGCCCTTGCCCGAGTCACCCTTGGAGTTGCAGCAGTTGACACCGCTGTGGGCGTTGACGACACGGGACGGGTCGGCGGCCTTGACGGACTCGGTGAGACGGCCGGTCTCCTCGCGGTTCCACTCGCCCCAGCCCTCGTTGAAGACGATCCAGCCGATCACGGCGGGGGAGTTGTGGTGCTGGCGCATCATCTCCCGGCCCTGGTCGACGAACGCCTTCTGCCCCGTCTCGTTGGTGATGTTCCCGGAGACGAAGTCCTGCCAGACGAGCAGGCCGAGTTTGTCGGCGTGGTAGAACCACCGCGCCGGCTCCACCTTGATGTGCTTGCGCACCGCGTTGAAGCCGAGCTTCTTGTGCGCCTCCAGGTCGAAGGCGAGGGCGTCGTCGCTGGGCGCGGTGTAGAGACCGTCGGGCCAGAAGCCCTGGTCGAGGGTGGCGAGGGAGAAGATCGGCTTGCCGTTGAGGACCAGCTTGTCGAAGCCGCCCACCTTCTTGACCTCGATCTTGCGCATACCGAAGTAGCTGCGGACCTTGTCGCTCGACCGGCCGTCGGTCAGGGTGACGTCGAGGTCGTACAGGTACGGGTCGTCGGGGCTCCACAGGTGCTGCTTCGCCACCGGCACGGTGAGCTTCTTGCCGGCCGCGCCACTGACCTTGCCGACGACCTTGCCACGGGCGTCACGGGCGACGGCCTCGACGCGGGCGGAGGAGGACGCGCCCTCGGCGTCGACCGTCACCGCGAGGGTGCTCGTGTCGATGTCGGGCGTGGTGACGACGTTCCCGATCGAGGCGGGAGCCACTGGCTCCATCCACACGGTCTGCCAGATGCCGGAGGTCTGCGTGTAGAAGATGCCGCCCGGGTTCGTGGACTGCTTGCCCATGGGCTGGTCCGCGCCACCGGTGTCGGTGACGGCGACCACGATCTCCTGCTTGCCGCTCCCCTTCAGGGCATCCGTGATGTCGACGCCGAAGGCGTTGTAACCGCCGGTGTGCTCGGCGACCTTTTTGCCGTTGACGTAGATACGGGACTGGTAGTCGACGGCCCCGAAGTTGAGCTTGAGCCGGTTCGAGCGGCTGTCCTTGCCGACCTTCCAGTTCTTGGGCACGTCGATGGTCCGGCGGTAGAACATGTGGTCCTCGTGCCGTTCGAGCCCGGAGAGCTGCGACTCGACCGGGAACGGCACGATGATCTTCTCGTCGAGGTTCCTGCCGAAGACCGGCTGCTCACCCGCCTCGGCACCGCTGAACTGCCAAGGTCCGTTGAGGTTCTCCCACTTGGACCGCTTCTGCTGCGGACGCGGGTACTCGGGCAGCGGGTGCTTCTTGTCGACCTTGTCGCCCCACTTGGTGGTGAGACGGTGCGTGGAGCCGTTCTCCGCGTAGCGGATGACCTTCGGTACGGCCTTGCCGCCGGCCGTCAGACCGCCCGCACCGTCGTAGGAGACCCGGACCAGCTGGTTCTTCTGGATCGGCTCCGCGAGGTTCACGTACAGGGAGGAGGAGTCCCCGGGGACCGACGTGACCGACTTGACCGGCATGGCGGTCGTGTCGGCCTCGACCTTCAGATGGTCCTCGGCCGCCTGGAGGCCGCCCACCTTGCCCTCGAATCGGGCGCGCAGCCGCTGCCCGTTCTCGGCGACGGTGAGCTCCACCGGGAAGACCTCGAAGTCGGCCGGCGGGGTGAACGCGGACATCGGCACGACCTGCTTGGCCAGCGTCGGCGTCGACCAGCGCAGGTACATGTTGGCGCCGCCGGTGTCCTGGAACAGCTCCAGACGGAACGTGTGCTTCTCGCCCGCGGTCAGCTTGACGGCCTGGCTGGTCTGCTCCCGGTCCCAGTCGCCCTCCCAGTGGTCGATGACGGGCTCGTCGTCGATGTAGAGCCGGAAGCCGTTGTCGCCGATGGCGTAGAAGGTGTAGTCACCGGTGGCCGGCGCCTCGATCTGACCCGTCCAGCGGGCGGTCGTGTGCTCCGTCTTGCCGGTGAACTCCTTGAAGGTGTCGGTCAGACCGGAGAAGTTGATCTGCGGGTCGAGTGTCGTACCACCGAGTTCGGCGAAGTCCCGGGCGCCCGGGGCCGACATGCTGAAGTACTCGCCCTTGAGGCCGTGCGTCACGACGGCGGCCTGTCCGGCAGCGCCGGCGGCGGACGCCGAGGTACCGCTCGTCAACTCGGAGGCCGCCGCGGTGGGCAGCATTCCGCTCGGGGGCAGCACCAGGGCCGCCGTGGCGAACAGTGCCAGCACCCTGGCTCTGCGTCGGACGCTGGGGCGGGTGTCGTGTCGTCTCATCGGACCTTTCCTCGTACAGAGGCCGTGACCGCGTTCGACTGCCGGGGCAGGGTTACGAGTTCCTGCGAGGAAACCCGTAGGGAGAAGCTGCACACCGGCTGAGGCGGGTTCGGTAAGCGGCCTTTTCAACGTTGGAAACCCTCTGCCAGCGGTATGACAGCACGCCCACAGGAACCTGTCCAGACCTCGCGCAGCACTCTGTTGTCCGGCGTCACGGTGGACGGGTGCCGGGGCGGGGCGAAGGTGTGGGATGGGGGGAGAAGGGGTATGGCGGGAGAGGTGCGCTGGTCAACGCGGTTTGCGGGGGCTTGAGTTCGGTGCGGAGGGGCTTTCCCGGGGTGGCGGGAGTGGGTTGTTGCGGAATTCGGGTTGCTGTCGGTGCTGTCGGTGCTGTCGGTGCTGTCGGCGTCGACGGTGTCGGCCGGTTGCGGCTTGTGCCGTGTGAGGTCGGGGCCGGTGAGGCGTTGTTGAACGGGCGTGTGGTTGGTTCGTGTTTGGCAGCATTGGTTTGCTGATGCACGGAAGTGGGTGGGGTGGGTCGCGCGTGGAGGGTTGCTGCAGGAGCAGGAGCAGGAGCAGGAGCAGGAGCAGGGGCAGGGGCGGGCAGTCCCAGGACCGATCCGAGCGGCGAGTGGCACGGAAACCGGGCACGCGGGGATGGAGGGCGAGGACCACGGGGTCCGGGCCGCCGCGGTGAGGCCGGCGCCCCGGTGGTGGACCTGGTCGTCCAGCCGTCCGGTGCCGCCACCGGCCCGGTCGCGCCGCGGACCATCGTCTCCGAACTGCGCGTCCCCCGCACCGGCGACCAGGCGCTGCTGATCACCGACCCCGTCCGCCCCGGCGGCTACCTGTACAGCCGGAGACGGTGTGACGCCGCGACACCGTGACGCCGCGACCTCGCCACCGTAGGAAGAACACGGACCCTTACGAGCTCGTGCACGACAAGTGGTGAGACGTCGAGGGCCTCGGTGAGGCCTGTGTTCACGCTTGCCTTGTCGAGTGCAGGTCTGCGGTCTGCTGGTAGGACAGCAGGCCGGCGATGGCCTGTACGGTGTCGCTCATGTGCTCGCGGCGGCCGAGGGGTCGGGCCAGAACCCGCCAGTTCTTCAGATGGGCGATGCCGTGCTCGACCCTGATACGCCGCGAGGAGTGTGCCTTGCGCTGGCGCTCGTACATCTCCTCGTACCAGTCGGGGGCGTTCTTCTTGGACTTCCGGTGCGGGGGCGTCACCACCCGGTCACCTGTCTGAGCGCCCAGGCCCTGGTAGCCGGCATCCGCGAGGATCTCCACCGCGGGCCCGTCGGCCAGGAGCTTGACCAGCCCTAACTGGCGGGCGTGGGTGATGTCCGCACAGCTCGCGGGACGGGCTGGGCTGCACTGCAGCACCCGGCCCTTGCCGTTCGTGACCACCATGGATTTGACGGCTTTCTGCTTGTTGTCACCGGAGATGAACTTGTCCCGGTGCTTGCGCCCGACGGCGGGCCGCCGGACCCGGATCTGCGTGCCGTCGATGATGCCGGTCGTCCCACTGGTGCCGAGATGCTCGACGACCTCGGCCAGGGTCCGTAGCCGCACGCCGGGGCTGACGATGCAGCCGGTCGACGAAGACCAACTGGTGTTTCGGCCCGCCGCCCACGGCCCGCTTCCGTGGTCGAGAGGCTGGCTTGGCCCGGTGACCCTCATGCCACAACGGACCTATCCCGGCTACGAGTTCAGCGACCGCATCGCCCGTCAGGCCTGTGATGCGACAGTTGCTGGTGATCACTGCACGAGTCCTGATTCCCACCACCCGACCATGATCAACCATCACGGGCTCGACGTCTCACCACTTGTCGTGCACGAGCTCGTTAGGTGTCGTGTATTCCAGCTTGGACAATCCTCGTTGGTCACTCTGAGTGGCGAAGGCCGTGTTCGTGGTGCCCCCTCGGACGGATAGGTTCACCGTGGTGCGTTCGAGTTCGACGCGAACCCTGCCATCGGTCCGGCTGCCATCCACACCCTTGCTTCCTGCGAGTGGGTCCGCAAAGGGCTGCCGCTGTGCCTGATCGGCGACAGCGGGACCGGCAAGTCGCACCTGCTGATCGCGCTGGGCGCCGAGGCCGCGATGGCGGGGTTCCGGGTCAAGTACGTGCTGGCGACCAAGCTGGTCAACGAGCTCGTGGAAGCCGCCGACGAGAAGGTGCTGACCAAGACGATCGCCCGCTACGGACGGGGCGATCTTCTCTGTATTGACGAGCTGGGTTATATGGAGCTTGACCGGCACGGCGCCGAACTGCTGTTCCAGGTTCTGACCGAGCGTGAGGAAAAGAACAGCATGGCGATCGCCTCCAAAGAGTCGTTCTCCTCGTGGACCAAGACGTTCACCGACCCCCGGCTCTGCGCGCCGCCATGAACCGCCTCCTCACCTTCGGCGGCAACATCATCGAGACCGGCAGCGACTCCTACCGCCTGGCCCACACCAGAGCACGTCAACAGGCCACCGCAGCCTCTTAATCGACCACATCCGGGGGTGCCCATACAGGCCGACGACCGAGCATGCATCATGATCGGATACCGGCAGCGCACGAAACGGGGGAAAATGATGGCAGCTCCAGCAGAAGCTGAATCCCACCAGGCTGCGGACTCAGCGAGAGCTTCGCAGCCATCCGGCGGACTGATCATCTTCTTGAACGGCACATCGAGTTCTGGGAAGTCGAGCATCGCCAAGGCACTCCTCACGGTCCTGGACGACATGTACTTCCACATGCCGGTGGACGCCTTCCACGCCATGCGGGCGCGGCGGGACATCGCACCGGACGAACTGTCCTCCGTGCTCAGGCACACCTGGATGGGCTTCCACCGCGCGGTCGCTGGCATGGCTGCGGGCGGCAACAACATCGTGGTGGACCACGTCCTGAGCGAGCAGTGGCGTCTGCTCGACTGCCTCGCCCTCTTCGCCCCCGAAGACGTGGTACTGGTCGGAGTGTACTGCCCCTTGCAGGAACTGGAACGGCGCGAGCAAGAGCGCGGGGACCGCCCCCCGGGGCTGGCCGCACGCCAGATCACCCAGGTCCATGCCCACAGCCTCTACGACATCGAGTGCGACACGAGCACCACCAGTGCGGCCGACTGCGCTCAACAGATCAAGGACTTCCTACCGCACCGCCCGACCCCCACCGCATTCGAGAAGCTGAAGGCGAATCCCCCGGCCGGTCAGCCACTGGTTGGCTGATCCCTGGCCCCCTCCGAATGCCCGGCTCAGGCGAGCACGGACAACGGTGGGTGGGGCCAAAATACTCGTTCAAATCACGCCCTCATGATTGGCACCTGGGGCCACAGGACTCGTTCCTCTGGGGCCAACCGACACGTTCGAAGCCACGCGTTCGAGCTGTTGCTGGAGCGTCGTGCGGATGGCGGCGGGGAGGTGGCCGGCGCGCACCGATTGGACGATCTGTTTCGCGATGTGCCGCAGCTTGGTTTCGTATGCGGTCACAGCACCCTCATGAATCCTCAGGTGAGCGACCCATCTCGAGGCGCCCTTCGAGGGGACTCGCGATCACGAGCCTCGAGCGAGTCCGATCCCGGCCTGAATATCGCTGGGGGTTCTACCAACCCATATTCTTGGCCACCTCGGCCTGTGCTGCGGCGATCTCTTCCTCGGTGGACTCGATGATGTCCACCTCTTCCAAGCGTGCCAGCAGGTCCACGAGAGCCTGCTTCTGAGCTGGGTGCGTGATCGGCACGGCGTTCAGGTCGGCGCTCATCAGCCAGTCGAACAGCACGATGGCGTCAGCACGCCACAGGCGGAGATCGATGGTTGGTGTAGACCCCCAGGGGAAACCAATTTCCATGTGAGCATCTTGCCAGGTCAACGTGCTGTAGCGCGTCACAGGTAGCCGGTCGCGAGGAGGTCGACGGGGTATTCACACCCGAGCCCGGTTCGGGTACACCGCACCGGTCGGCACGACCGACGACGCCCGTTCCCGCCGGATCACCGTGCACCTCCCCGCGGACTACGCCCGCCGCCTGTTCGAATGTCGGACGATCGCGCGCTGAGGGCAGACTGAAAATCCTTCTCGCCTGTCGGACCTGGTTGCCACACTGGGTGGATGAACGAGGGATCATCCATTCGGTGGCAGGCGGCGGCGCAGCAGATCGATGCCCGGATCGAGGAACTCCGGCCTGAGGCCGATCGCCACGTGATCGGTCAGCACGTGATCTCCAAAGTGCTGCTCAAGCGCTTCGCCGTTCCGTTCGGCAGTAATGGGCTCAAGCTCGTGCCGTTCAACCTTGAGCACCCCGACCGTTTGCACAAGATGGCGAGTCCGCGCGAATGCGGCAAGGTCCCGTACTTCGCACGCTTCGCTTCCGCCTCCCTGGAACAGGTATGGGGCAAGCTCGAGACACGGATACCCGACGCGGCGCGTGCGGTGGATCGAGGCGACGTCTTCCAGCGTGAACAGCATGTACAGACCCTGAAGGATCTCATCGCCCTGCATCTGGTCCGCTCCCTGAACTACCGCCACGTCCACGAGCGCATCTTCACCAACGTCTACACCGAGCACCGCACCGCCCTGCTTACCGACAAGTCCGACCTGCTGCGCCTCGCGGTACTGCAACGCAGCGGACTTCACCTCTCTGGACCGCAGGGTCTGGCCGCAGCGGCAGACCAGATCTTGAGCCCGCACCTGGCGAACTTCGAGACCGGTGCGGACTTCCGGGCGCGGATCGAGGACACCTTTGCCAAAGCGAAGGAGATGATCAGAGATGCCGGTCTGGAGATTCTTGTGCCCGCCGCCGGGGAATTCCTCCTGGGCGACACCCCGGCCCTGGCGATTCAGCAGAGGGGAAACAAAACTGCCTTCAACGTTGCGATTGGCGACTCCACCGCCATTGTGTTGCCTTTCGGCCCCAAACATCTCTTGGTCGGCAGGACCCCCCGCAACGGTCTGAGCATTGCCACCGAGGAGACAGTTGGCTTCCTCAATCGGCTTCAGATCGAGGCAGCGCAGCAGCGCGTCTACCTCCGGCCCCGCAGCGGCCAGGACGCACTCGTCCGCGGTTACCTCAAACAGGGCAGCCGGAGTGTCAGGAGATAGAAGTCCGCACGCGGCGTCGCTCCGTGCCGCGGATAGTCAGGAGAGGGATACAGGGCTCGAAGCGTTCGTCGAACGGTGGCGCCCGGGCGCGGGCCGCTCGTGAGTGCTGCGCGTGCAGGGGTCAGCTCTGTGCGCGGGTGCTCGTGAAGCGCACGGCCGGTCCCCAGCTCTCGCGGGTGGTAGCCAGGCACCACTGGCACAGCGAGAGTCCGCCGCTGCCGTACCAGTGGGTGGGCTGCTGGCGGCCGGCACACGCTCCGACGTAACTGCTGGAAGTGGTGAACGTAGAGGGGGACGGCTCGCTGATCGGCGGGGAGTGCTGGTCATCGCTGGCTGTCCTGTCCGAGGTGACGGGGCGGGGGATCACCGCGGTGGCGAGGACAGTGCGGCTGAATGACGGGATCTCCAGGATGGTGCCGGGAGTGCAGTAGCTGCACGCACGCACGTCCGCAGCGAGCAGCCGGCGAGCTTCGTCGCGGTGGAGAGCCTGGCGCCGATGCTGAGTTCCACAACCCACTCCGGCTGTGCCGGCCGGGACCGGCGGGCGCGCGCCTGCTCGGCTTCGCGCCGTTGCACGGCCGCGATTTGGGCGTCGATGCGCTTGAGCCACATGGCGTGCCAGGTCCTGAGCGTGGTCAGTCGTGCCAGATCGGGAGGCAGGTCCTCGAACATACTCGCGCTCTTGTGACTGAGCACGAAACCTGGCCCGATAGGACAACTTCAATGCACAGCAGTCGGCCACCCGGCGTAAAACCGGGTCACCACCGGGCTCGCAGCACGCCGTCGCTATCGGGCAGGACGGCGCAGAGCAGCGGGTGGCGTTCGTCGAGGTGCAGGGGCAGGGCGCAGGCCGCCCGCGCGTCGGCCACCAGGGCGGCGAGCTGCTGGTACTCGGTGTCGTCGACAATCGCGTGTCTGATCGTCCCGCCCTGCGCCTCCCAGACGAACTCCACGGAGTCCTCCTCGGGCAGCGCGGCGAGGACCGCACCGACGTCGGGGGTCAGGTCGGGCCAGACGGTCAGTAGAGCTCGTGGCCCGAGACCGGCGCGCACCGCGCCGAAATTCTCCGGTGTGAGGCGGTGCCAGCGTGCGGCGTTGCGGACGTAGGCCTCCTCCAGGAGCACCGTCTGCCGTGAGGCCAGTTGCACGTGCACGCGCGCCCAGAAGTCCTCGTCGGCGGCCTGCGTCACTTCCCGTTCCTCAAGTTCCGCCGCGTAGGGCGAGGCCGCCAGCGGTTCCGGGAAGAGGCCGAGCTTCCGTGTACGAGCCACGGCATCCGTGCAGCGCCGGTCGCTGCCTACGTACACGTACTGGTCCCATCCGACGTGCACGGTGAACACGCCCCCCGCCTCCAGCCGACACCAGGCACCCTGGTCGCGGAGCATCGCCCGGACCAGTTCCAGAGCCACGGGAAGGGAGACCTCGGCCCCGTCGTGGTAGCCGCTGAGGTCGGGCGGGAAGAGCCCGCTCAGGCCGTGTCCCTCTACGGGCGGCTCCACGCCGAAGTGGACGAAGCCGGTCACCGAGGGCTCACGGATCTCCAGCCGGTCGATGCCCGAAGCCTCCGCGAAGGCCGCGATCGCGGCCAGGTACGCCGCTTCCACCGGCCCGTGGTCGCTGACCGTGTCCTCGACACCGGTGTAGTGCCCACGCTCGTCGCGGTCGGCAGGGTCGTACTTGGTGATGCGGTGGACAAAGGACGGCGGCACGATGCTCCCTGGGCGGCAGGCTCCTTGCGGGACGGTCCGCCGGATGGTTGGTGACCGGGTGGAAAGGGTCCTTCCAGTGCCGGGTATCAGCTGCTGACGTCGAACACGCCCCACGCGGTGAACGGCTCGGCCTGGACGTAGATTCTGCTTCCTCGGCCGACGACCCGTCGGCGGCCGGGGGCAGGGCCATCGGGCAGGGTGAGCAGACCGACCTTCTTTGGCTCGACGGACGTTTCGGTGAGCTCTCCGTGGGCGAGTCGGTCCCGCTCCTCGCCGTAGCCGCCGTAGAAGGCGACCCGCTCACCGTGGACTGCCATCGCTTTGGCGCCTCGTACGCGGTTCGCCCACACCCTCACGGGCCGGTCGAGGCGGTCGGGGCGTATCTCGACGAGCGGGAAGTCCGTGTAGGGGCAGGCCCAGGCAGCGGTGCCCGACACGTTCAGGGCGTAGCAGTCGAAGAGGCCGGGGATGCGGGCGCCGTCTGACGTCCAGGCGAGTCGGCCCGTGGCGCTCCAGCGACGGATTCCGGCCGGGTTCTCGTCGAAGTGCCCGACCCAGATATGGCCGGCCTCGTCAACGAGCAGGTGCTCGATGGCGTCCCCGACGGAGAAGGACGAGGTCTCTCGGCCGAGAGCGTCGAAGACCTGGACCTGGTTCGCGTCCTTGTACCGGCGGGCGCGGGACGCGGCGACTACGAACCTGCCGTTGGGCAGGCGGTCCAGGTGCGGCCAGCGGGCCTGCACGGCGCTCAGCTCGGTGAGTTCGACGTCGCCGCCCGGATGGACGGAGACGACCAGCGCGTCGAAGGGCAGGACATCGCCGCCGGGCTGCGGAGCGCGTTCGGTAAGCAGCCAGTGGGCAGCGCCGAAGACGTCGACGGTACTGGTCAGGACGTGGCGGCCGTGGTGCGGTCGAGGGAGGTGGGCGTAGGGAATGAGGGCGGTCTTCTGCACGGGCGGCTCTCCTGGGCGGGCGGTCACGGCCATCGGACGCTGCGGTGCGGCGGTCGGCGGCGCGCGAGCGGTGGAGAGCGGAGCGGAGCGCCTAGAGGGCATGGCCCTTTCTGGTCGTCATGAGGTGATCATCGCCGACATCCGACCTCATGACAAACCCTTTCGGCGCACCGCCCCACTGATCGAGTACTGCGAAAGTACGAACCTGACCGCACTCGCAGTACTGCCGAGACCATCTCTCTACAGAGTGCTCGGGCTGAGGGTTCGAACCCACCGGGCAGTGCCAACCAGGTGCTCAGCCGCGGGTCAGTGGAGCGGGTCGGTATGAGGTGACCGCGCTGGACGTCAAAGGGGCTTACCTGTCCGCCCTCAAGACCCACCTGCCGATCGGGCAGCTCGAACACACCACCGGCGCCCCCCACGATCGGCGCCGGGCTGGCCTGCACCTGATCACCCCGCCCGCCTGGGAGCACGACGCCTGTCTGCCGAACCCGATCGGCCATCGCGAGGAGCCGGGCCCGTTGTGGGTCACGGAGGCGACGCTGCGTCTGCTGCTGCGCGTGTCCGGTCCGAAGTACGGGCTGTGCGACCCGCCCGAGATCCATGAGTCGTGGACGTCGGGGGCGACCGAGGGGCTGCTGGAGAAGTTCCGTATCGCGTTGAAGGATGCCCGGGACCGGGCGATCGCCGACGGCGACGATGTGATGCTGGAGTATGTGAAGGCGATGTATTCCAAGTTCGTCTCCACGCTGGGGGAGTCGAACTACAACCGCGAGCTGTACCGCACCGACTGGATGCACCTCATCCGCTCCCAGGCGTTCGCCAACCTGTGGTGGAAGGCCCACCGCGCCTATGACGAGGGCCTCATGGTCGTGCGCGCGATGGGCACCGACGAACTGCATGTGGCCGGCGACTGGCGGGCGGTGTTCCCCGAGGGCCGCGGCGTGGCCGAGGTGAAGGTCAAAGACACCTACACCGTCGGCACCACTCCTAGCACCGGCACAGAGCCCTCTGAGGGCGCCTTCTAGTGCCGCTTCCCTGTCCCGGCGTCAAAATTCCCCGCCGGGACGTGAGATCGGCGCTCACAGCCCCGGCGGCAGTTTTTTTAGCCGTATCCGACTGGGTTAAGTAAAAGAATTTCGCCAGTTGGGTGAGGTGTACTAGCGGCTCATCCGGGTTTCCTCGGCCTGGGCCGTTGCTGGGCGACCATTGAGATCGATGACACATCGGGTGGGAGAGCCCACTCGACCACATGTAAGCCGGCCAGCTCAATAACTTCTTCAGGCACGCCCAGCAGGTGTAGTGGGGTTCGGCTGTGACGGGTCAGCCACGCCCGGCGCCGCTGCTGCTCCGCCGGGAGGAGTTGTGCCCATACATCCACCGCCACCCCTGGCGGCACGCCGGGCACAGGACTGCTGCGTCGCCGCACGTAGGGCAGGTTGGCCACGTTGTCCGCGAGTGCAATCAGGTACCAGGCGACTTCGTAGGACAGCGTGGGCCCGTGAGCGGCCCGTAGCTGACGGGTGCGCCACTGCCAACGTGGTGCCAGCAGCCAGCGGATCGTTGTCAACGGCAAGGTCCGCTTGCGGGGACGGGGGCGTTCGGCGTTTCTTCCGCCACCGCTCATTAGGCTGAGCGCTCGTCATGTTGCGAGGAACTCTGTTCTAGCTGGAGTTCGCGTTTGCGCTGCTCTTCCTTAATGAGTTCAACCGTTCCGGCGTAGAGAATGAGTCGGGGTTCCTCCCCCAAGTTTTTGTAGTCACCCAGCTGGAACTGGCTGGCGTTGTAGTTCTTTTCAATGTCGTCTGCTGTCGACTGAGAGGTAGTGCCACGCTCTCGGAATTTGAAGTAGCCGGTAACTCCGGCGGAAATTCCGACCAGTGCGCTTAAAGAAGAAGTTACAATTGAAAGTGCTTTGTTGGATCCTTCGTTCATTGCTGTGAGGGTGGAGACGATGATCGACCCGCTGATAATAAGCAGCTGGAATAAGTTGTGTACGCGCCTGTTCTGGATTGCTTGAGACCTGTAAGAGGCGATGACATCGAGTGAGGCTTCCCGGTAAACACGTAAGCCTGATGTTGTATTGAGGGGAAGCTGCGCAGCTGCCGTCTGACGCGCCTGCAGCGCTTCATGCAACTGGTTTGCTTTGGCGGCCAGAGTTACATGATTTCTGTAAAGCCAATATGCGCATGCAACCCATATAGCGTTCACGATGACCAGAGATAGCCATCGGGTGAATCCGTCGTTCGCCTTCCATAATCCGACGGCTACTGTATATCCAAGTATTCCCGTTAAGGCTAGTGACCCTAAAAGGATCATCCAGCCAATTCTCTGCAGTGCTCTTTTTGCCTTCAGTTCCGCCTCGGTCTTGCTGAAGGCAGCATATTTTTCCCTGTATTCCATGTGCGGATCGAATGTCAAGACCCCTCCCCAAGTGAATGAGACTTGAAGGTAAAGGGCGTGACAAAGGGTCCGCAACGGTGCCTTGTGGCCAGTGAGCTTCTACGTGACGTCAGTGATGCAAAGAGATGGAAGAGCCAACAAAATTTGGCGTCTGTCCAGCCTTCCTGGGTGACGGCAGCGTAGGTCAGTGAGCAGAATTAGCCATTGCGGCTAGAAATCAGACGCAAATTAATCACTCCCCGGCCTGTGCCCGCTAATAGGCCAAGTTGTGGCGGGTGCCCAGGGTGTCGGGGTGATCATCGCCTAGAGGTTGTCCCGTATGCCTAAGAGCTCGTAACACGATCTTGTTGAAGTGCCCTGGTCGGGCGTGACCGATGTGGCGATTCGGCCGTTCAGGATGGTGTGAGTACTCGGCCGTGGATCGTGGACGACGACTTGTGGGCGTTGATCGAGCCGCTGCTGCCGCCGTGGCCGGATAAGGCGCCGGGCCCGCGGCCGGTGGCGGACCGACTGTGTCTGCAGGGCATCCTGTACGTCCTCCACAACGACATAGCCTGGTAACTCCTGCCGCTGGAGCTGGGTTTCGGCTCCGGGCAGACCTGCTGGCGGCGTCTGGACCGGTGGCAGCAGGCCGGCGTCTTCGACCAGCTGCACCGGATCCTGCTTACCGAACTGAACGCAGTCGGCGCGCTCGACTGGTCCAGAGCGTGTGTGGACGGCTCCCACATCCGCGCGAAAAAGGGGGAGCCGACACCGGCCCGTCGCCGGTCGACCGGCGCAAGACAGGCAGCAAACACCACCTGATCTGCGACGGACGCGGCACCCCGCTCAAAGTCATCACCACCGCAGCAGGCGTCAACGACGTCACCCAGACCCTCGCCCTCGTCGACGGCATCCCACCCGTGGCCGGACGCCCCGGCCGTCCTCGCCGCCGCCCCGACTCGCTGCTCGGCGACAAGGCCTACGGCTCCAACCCCAACCGCGAGGAACTACGCAGGCGCCGGATCCTTCCTGTCATCTCCCGCAAGGACGCCCCGAACATCAAGGGCCTGGGCAAACTCCGCTACGTCGTCGAGCAGACCTTCGCCCTGCTCCACCAGTTCAAACGCCTCGCCGTCCGCTGGGAACGCCGCACCGAACTCCACGACACCTTCGTCTCATTGGCCTGCACCCTGATCTGCTGGAGACGCCTCAAGAGACACCGATCATGATCGTGTTACGAGCTCTAAGTCATCTCTGTCGCGGAGCAGAGCGGGCACGCGGGCTATGCGGTTGCCGGAGGGCGGCAGGATTCTGCGAGCTGTTGGTGCCGGGAAGATCGCTTCATCTCCAGTTGTTCGCTGCGTACCGTTGGATGGCCGTCGGCGATCGACGCCTGGGCGTGGATCGTGGTGAAATGGTCCGAAGCGAATACGAGGTGGCGGCGATGGTCTACCTGTTATTGGCTGTGACAGCAGTCGTGTCCATTGGGGTGGCCGCCGTGATGGTGCTGGTGCGTCGGCAGCGGCGCCGGATGGGCTCCAGTTCGGAAGCGCAAGGAATCGAAGCGGCTGCTACGAGCGGCATACGCGATGCGCGCCGCCAGGCTCATGCCTATCAGCATTTCAACGACGGCGGCGGCCTCAGTGCCGTGCGAGACCGTGACTCTCGTTCGTAGCGGTCGGCAGTCTGGTGTGCAGCAGCTCTCCCCGGGCGTGATGTGGCTGAGAGGCGGTTCGCCTCTATGCCGAGAGAGCGAGGTTGTGTAGGCGGGCGGTGCCGAGCATGGCCTGGTGCACGCCGTTACCTTTGAGGCGGCAGTCTCGCAGGATCTTCCAGTTCTTCAGCCGGGAAGGGGCGTGTTCGACTCGGGCCCGAGCCTGGCGATGGACGGCGTTCTCTGCCTCCTGCTCCGGGCTGAGATGCCTCTGGCCGCGTCGCCGGCGGTGCGGGATGAGCAGGCCGGTGCCCTGATAACCGCCGTCGGCGATGACCGGCGCTCCGCGGCATGCCTGGTCGACGCCCGACTCCGTGAACGCCCGGCAGTCGTTGCGGTTGCCGGATAGTGGAAGGCCGATCGCCACCACCAGGCGACTGTTGGCGTCGATGACGACCTGCAGGTTCGTCGAGTGCCGGTAGTTCTTGCTGGACGCGGCCACGCTGCGGTCTCGGGTGGGCACCAGGGTGCCGTCAACGATGTAGACGGTGTCCCTGCGCGGCCGGCGCGCGGGAGAGATGGCCAGCAGGGGTGCGAGATGATCGAGGATGCGGTCAGCCGCGGACTTCGAGACCCCAAACAACGGCGCTACCTGCCGCAACGTCAAGTTCGTGCGCCAGTACGTCGCCACCAGCAGCACCCAATTTTCCAGCGACAGCCGCCACGGCCGACCGCGCTGAACGTCACCACCACGACGCCGTACCAACACCACCAGCCTGGCAAACTGCGCCTCGGACAGTCCCGAGAACGGCTCGATCCACTTCGGATCATCCGCTGAAATCACCCCACCCATGCCCAACCAATGCGCCAACCACCACACAAGTTATGGGACACCCTTTAGGAGAAGTACGGGGTGCAGAGGTGTGGGCCGCCGAACTCCACCCCCATCTCCACCCATGGGTCCAGGCGTGAACGGGCCCGCGACAGCAGTCTTGAGGGCATGACCACGACCGACTGGATCACCGACATCGCCCTCGTACTCGTTGTCTTCCGGCAGCTGCGGGAAGGCCGCCTGGGCCTCAAGTCCTATCTGCTCCCCCTGGGGATCGTGGCCTTCGTGGCCTCCCGGTACCTGCACACCGTCCCCACCGCGGGCAACGACCTCGTGCTGATCGGAGCGCTGGTCGCGGCCGGCGCGGCGCTCGGCGTCGCAGGCGGCGTCCACACCCGGATCCGCAGTGCCGGCGGACATCTCTTCATCAAGGCAGGAGCCGTCTCGGCGGTCCTGTGGGTGGTCGGCATGGGTGCCCGCATGGGATTTCAGGTCTGGACCGACCACGGTGGCGCCGACGACGTGGCCCGGTTCAGCGTCACCCACGACATCACCACCGGCCAGGCCTGGGTCGCGGCCTTCGTCCTGATGGCGCTGACCGAGGTGGTCACACGCCTGGCCACGATCTTCGTCCGGAGCCGTCTGGTGGCCGATGAGCAGCAGCTCCCGGCGGGCACGCGTCCCGCCGCGACGGTCCTCGACCGCACCGCCTGACCATGGGTTATGGTCACGGCGTGTCCGCATCCGCCAGCGTCCCCGACCGCGGGCCGGCTCCCGACCGGGGGCCCGGCCCCCGGGCCGTGCCCCGCCAGGACCCGCGTATGCAATGGGTCATCACCCTGGCGGTGATCGTCGCCGCGGTGGCGACGGTCCGTCCGGTGGGCATCAGCGGCCGCGGCCTGGCGGTGGCCGTCCTGATCGCGGTCAACTCCCTGACGCTGCTGGCGCGGCACCTGCCCGAGTCCAGGATCCCGCCCCGCGTCGTCCTCCTCTGGCTGACCCTCGGTGCCGTGGCGGCCGCCGCCCTGATCGGCGCCGGCCGCAGCGGCTCCGGTTACCTGTTCGCGTACTTCCTCGTCGGCCACATCGGTTACCGGCTCCCCCCGAGGCAGGCCCTCTCGCTCGCGGCCCTGACCGGTCTCCTGTGCGGCGGCGTCCTGTACTTCCACCTCGGTCCCGGCCACGAGGAACTGCCCTGGATCCTCGGTGCGACCGTCGCGGTCCCGGTCGTGGCCGGAATCCTCGGACGGAGCAGGCAGCGCGCCGTGGAGGCGATGATCTCGTCCGCCGAGTCCGCCGAGCGGGCCGCCCGCGCCGAAGCCCGGACCTCCGTGCTCACCGAACGCGCCCGGATCGCCCGGGACGTGCACGACGTGCTGGCGCACTCGCTGGCCGGGATCAACATGCAACTGGAACTGGCGGACGCCCTGATCGACACCGGCGATCTGGAGAAGGTCCGAGAAGCGAACAGCAAGGCGCACAGCATGGTCAAAGAGAGCCTGAAGCAGGCCCAGTGGACCGTGCACGCGCTGCGTGAGGACGCCCTCCCGCTGCTCGACACCCTGACCGCGATGATCGAGTCCTCCGGCCGCCGTGACGCCCTCACCGTCATCGGGACCGTCCGTGAACTGCCGGCGCGGGTCACCCAGAACCTGCTGCGCGTCGCCCAGGAGTCCCTGACCAATGCCGCCCGGCACGCCCCGGGCACGGACGCCGGGGTGGAGCTGACGTTCGGCGCCGCGTCGACGACACTGAGGATCCGCAACGGGCCCGCGACCGGCAGGGTGAGCGCGGGTGCCGGGAGCGGAATGGGGTTGATCGGAATGCGTGAACGGGTGGCGCTGCTGGGTGGCACCATGACGGCGGGCCCGGTCACGGAGGGGCCCGACCGAGGCGGCTGGCAGGTGGAGGCAGTGATTCCGGCATGAGTGAAACGACCGATACCGTACGGCGGTTGAAGGTGGTCGTGGCCGACGATCAGGCCGCCGTCCGCGAACCCCTGGCCGCGATGCTCGGCCTGTCCGAGGACATCGAGGTCGTCACCGCCGCCGCGGACGGCACGCAGGTGCTCGCCGCCGTTGCCGCCACCCCGGTGGACGTCGTCCTGATGGACCTGCGCATGCCGGGGATGGACGGCATCGAGGCGACCCGTCGGCTGAGCGAGGAATACCCGCAGGTCGCCGTGGTGGTACTGACCACCTTCGCCGACGACGACTCGATCCTGGCCGCACTGAGCGCCGGGGCCCGCGGCTACCTGACGAAGAACGCGGGGCGCCAGGACATCCTTCGTGCCATCCGCGCCGCCGCGGCGGGCCAGGCCGTCCTCGACCGCGAGGTCCAGGACCGACTGCTGGCCACCGTCCGGGTCAAACCGCCGGCCACGGGACAGCCGCAGTCGCTGCCGCTGCCGCTGCCGCTGCCGCAGGACCTCACCCAGCGCGAGCGCGAGGTGCTCACCCTCATTGGCCAGGGACTGCCGAACAGAGCCATCGCCGGCAAGCTCTTCATCAGCGAGGCCACGGTCAAGACCCACATCAACAACCTGTTCGCCAAGGCGGACATCCGGGACCGCGCCGACGCCGTGCGCCGCGCCATCGCAGCGGGCCTGGCCTGACCCTGGAGCGCTTCCCCGCTTCCCCGCTTCCCCGCTTCCCCGCTTCCCCGCTTCCCCGGTTTTCCCGCTTTCGGCTTCTCCGCTTCGTCGTTTCGTCGTTTCCGCGTGTCCACGGCGGTCGGGCGCGCCGGTCCCGCATGCCGCCTCCGGCTCCGTGCCGAAGTGCCCCGCCCGCCGACCGTGAGACGCGGTAAATGTCCCACCGGAAAATGTGTCCCACTGGGAAACATGTCCCATTGGGACATGAAGAGCTATCATCGAAGGCATGGAGGCAACGGAGCCCGGTATCGCGACGGAAGACCGACGGCAGCGCAAGGCCAGGCAGACCCGCAACGCCCTGGCGACCGCCGCCGTCGACCTGATCCTGGAGCGCGGGCTCGCCGCGACCACGGTCGAGGCGATCGCCGAGCGGGCCGACGTCACGCGCCGCACCTTCAGCCGGCTCTTCGTCGGCAAGGAGGACGCGGCCCTCGACTTCGTGCGCGGTGACGGCGACCGCATCAACGCCCTGCTGCGTGACCGGCCCGCCGCCGAGCCGCCTCTGCTGGCCTATCGCCGGGCCGTCCGCGACTGGCTCGCCGACCGGGACGACCCGGCCTGGCACCTGCGTCCCCGAATACGCCGTCTGCTCGCCCTGCTCGACGGCGAGCCGGCCCTGTTCGCCGCGTACGAACGCATCCGGGTCGACGCGCAGGACGAGTCGATCCGCATCCTCGCCGACCGGCTCGGCACCGACGACGTGCGGGACGTGCGTCCCGCCGTCGTGGTCGACGCCGCCGCCGGAGTACTCACCGCCGCACTGCGCATCTGGGCGCGCGGCGCATCCGGCCACGAAACGGCAGCCCCAGACCTCGCCGCCCTGGTGGAGCAGGCCTACGACGCCCTGACCCAGGAGGCCGCGTCCGCGGTCTCGCACATCTCCGAAGAGTGAGAGCACCATGAGCACCACCAGCAACATCCCTTCTGTCACCGACTACGCGACCGAGTTCGCCGGGAGGACCGTGCTGGTCACGGGCGCCGCCTCGGGCATCGGCCTGGCCACCGCCCGTCGCCTCGGCGCCGGCGGCGCCAATGTCGTGATCGCCGACTACAACGCCGAGGGCGCCGAGAAGGCCGCCGCCGACCTGCGGGCCGAGGGCTTCGAGGCCGCCGCGGTCGAGGTCGACGTGACGAACCCCGAGTCCGTGGCGGCGGCCGTCGCCTTCGCCGTCGACACCTTCGGCGGGCTGGAGCTGGCCGTGAACAACGCCGGCATCGGCGGTCCGAGCGCACCCACCGGTGAGTACGACATCGAGGCCTACGACCGCGTGGTGCGCACCAACCTCAACGGCGTCTTCTACTCCCTGCGCCACGAGCTGCCCGCCATCGAGGCGGCCGGCGGCGGTGCCGTCGTGAACGTGGCCTCCATCCTCGGCTCGGTCGGCTTCGCGGGCTCCTCCGCGTACGTGGCTGCCAAGCACGGCGTGGTGGGCCTGACCAAGGCCACTGCCGTCGAGTACGCCGCCAAGGGCATCCGCGTCAACGTGGTCGGCCCCGGCTTCATCGAGACCCCGCTGCTCCAGAACAGCTTGGACAAGGAGGCCTACGACGGTCTGGTCGGACTGCACCCCGCCGGACGGCTCGGCCGCTCCGACGAGGTCGCCGAACTGATCGCGTTCCTGCTGTCCGAGCGCTCTTCGTTCGTGACCGGCAGCTACCACCTGGTCGACGGCGCCTACACCGCCGTCTGACCACACAGGCAGCACAGAAGTAGCGCACAAGCAGCACATAAACAGCGCAGAAGAAGTACAGAAAGAAGTCAGGCCATGAAGGCACTGCAGTACCGCACCATCGGCGCCGCCCCTGAGGTCGTGGTCGTCCCCGACCCCGAACCCGGCCCCGGACAGGTTCTGTTGAAGGTCACCGCCGCAGGTGTGTGCCACTCCGACATCGCCGTGATGAGCTGGCCCGCCGAGGGATTCCCGTACGAGCTGCCGCTCACCCTCGGCCACGAGGGCGTGGGCACGGTCGCCGCGCTCGGTGCGGGCGTGACCGGTGTGCGCGAGGGCGACGCGGTCGCCGTGTACGGCCCCTGGGGCTGCGGCAGCTGCGCCAAGTGCGCGGAGGGCAAGGAGAACTACTGCCTGCGCGCCGACGAGCTCGGCATCCGGCCGCCGGGGCTCGGGGCGCCGGGAGCGATGGCGGAGTACCTGCTCGTGGACGATCCGCGCCATCTGGTCCCGCTGGACGGACTCGACCCGGTCGCGGCGGTGCCGCTGACCGACGCGGGGCTGACGCCGTACCACGCGATCAAGCGGTCGCTGCCGAAGCTGGTTCCGGGGTCGACCGCAGTGGTCATCGGCACGGGCGGGCTCGGGCACGTCGCCATTCAGCTGCTGCGGGCCATGACCCCGGCCCGGGTGATCGCCCTCGACGTGAACGAGGAAAAGCTGCGGCTGGCCCGGCAGGTCGGCGCCCACGAGGCGGTGCTGTCCGACGCCGGGGCGGCTGCCGCGGTCCGCGAGATCACCGGTGGTGTCGGAGCGGAGGCGGTCTTCGACTTCGTCGGGGCGCAGCCCACCCTGGCCACCGCGGGGGCCGTCACGGCGGTCGAGGGCGACATCACGATCGTCGGCATCGGTGGCGGAACACTGCCCGTCGGCTTCGGCCAGTTGCCCTTCGAGGTCTCGGTCAGCGCTCCTTACTGGGGCAGCCGCGGCGAACTCGTCGAGGTTCTCGCACTGGCCCGGTCCGGCGCCGTGTCGGTACACACGGAGACCTTCTCGCTGGACGAGGCGCCGCTCGCCTACGAGCGCCTGCACGCGGGAACGATCAACGGACGCGCGGTGATCCTCCCTCACGGCTGATCGACCCGACCCGACCCGACCCGACCCGATCTGCCCCGACCTGACCCGACCTGATCTGATGCGAGGCAATCAGATCAGGTCGGGCTGGATCTGGTTCGGTTCGGCCGGCGTCGCTCCTGACCGGCGGCGGAAGCGTTCCGGGACGTACGTACCGCCCCGCGGCCGACAGGTCGCGGGGCGGTACGCGCGGTCAGTGTCCCGCGACGACGCCCGACAGCTCGTTGGTGCCCTTCGGCAGGGTGACCGAGGTGATCTTCTCGCCCGTCTCCAGGTCGATGGCGTGCAAGGCCTTCTCGCCGGGGTCGGAGACATAGGCGGTGTCGTCGCGGACGAACAGGGTGGGCCGGGCCTGCTGCCAGTCCAGTGGTTCCTGCCACTCGCCCACGACCGGGATCTTCTTCTCGGTCCTGCCGCTCAGCGGGTCGAGCACATGGATCGCTCCGTCGGTGCCCAGGACGAGTGCCTCACCCCGCGGGCCGCGGGCCAGGGAGCGGAAGGAGTAGCTGGTACCCAGGTCGACCAGACGCAGCTTCTTCTTCTCGGTGTCGATGAGGGAGACACGGGTGGGCCTCTCCAACTCGGCCTCCGCGTCGGTCTTGTAGTCGCCCAGGAGGACGGGGGAGGTGTCGCTGCCTGCCTGGTTGCCGATGCGGCCGTAGTCGTCGGGCGCGTCGACCTTGGTGAACCTGCCGTCCTGGTAGATCAGGATGCCGTCCTCGCAGCCGACCGCGACGGCCTCGTTCTTCGCGGCCGCCTCACCGTGTACGCCGGGGCACTTCTCGTAGCGTGCGATCTCCTTGTCGTCCTTGTCCAGCACCAGTGCGCCGGTCCGCTTCTCCTCGGTGCCCAGTGTGCTGAGGAGTTCGCCGTTGGTCAGCTCGATGGCGACACCGTGGTGTGCCTCGGCGGAGGCGTAGGTACGTCCTTCCGGCTTCTTCCCGCTGCCCAGGTCGGTGGGGTCGAAGACGTTGACCTCTCCGGTGCCGTCGGTGAAGAGCGCCGTCCTGCCGCCATGGCGCACGACGTGACCGGGCTTGGCACCCTTGTACTCGATGTCGGTGAGGGTCTGCGAGGTGGCATCGAGCATACGGAACCCGGTGTCGGTGGAGACGACGACGTGGTCCTCGTCACCGGCGGGGTTGACGCGGTTGAAGCCGGGAAGCTCGATGGTCCTGCTCAGTTCGAGGCTCTTGCCGTCCAGGATGTACAGACCGCCGTCGAAGGTCGCCACCAGCGGATCCTCGACCGCGGCGGCGGGGGTCACGCGTGCGGCGCCCCCGCCCCCGCCACCGGTCCTGGTCCCGGCCTCGGCGCCGGAGGAGGAGTTCTCGCCGCCTCCGCACGCGGTCAGCGCCGTGGACACCGCCAGGACGAGCGCCGTTCCCGTGAGAGCTCTGTTGCGTATCGACTTCTTCATCGGTGTGTTCCCTTTCTCGCCGCGCGGTGGCGGCAGAGGTGTGCGACGGTTCCGGCCCCGTCGGCCGGTGTCCGCCTCGGTTCCGGAGTCAGCCGCCGGTCGTGCCGGCATTCGGTCCGGCACTCGGTCCGGCGGTCAGCTTCCGGGTCGGCTCGTGGGGCGGTCCGCCGGTCAGTCCGTCGGTCATGGCGGTGGTGTTGGCGCGCATCATCCGCAGATAGGTGTCGGCGCCCTCGCCCTTCGCGGTCAGCGACTCCGAGTACAGTTCGACGACTTGGACCCGGCCGCCCAGTTCCGTGCGCAGGACCTCGGCTAGCCGTGTGGGCTGCGAGGAGTCGGCGAACACGGTGCGTACGCCGGCCTCCTCCATCGCCTCGGTGAGCGAGTGCAGGTCGGAGGAGCTGGGGGAGGCCAGCGTGGTGCCGCTGGGGACGACCGCCCCGATCACCCGGAAGCCGAAGCGGTCGGCGAGGTAGCCGAAGACGTGATGGTTGGTCACCAGGGCGCGCCTGTCCTCCGGAATGCGGTCGAAGGACTTCTCCATCCAGACGGTCAGGCCGGTGAGTTCTTCGCCGTAGCGGTCGGCGCGGGCGCGTATCGCCCGGTCGTCCACGCCGTCGACGTGCTGGACCACCTGGTCGGCGATCAGGCCGGCGGTTCTGCGCACCCGGTCGGGGTCGGTCCAGAAGTGCGGGTCGGGCTGCCCTTCCCCGTCCGCGGGGCCGCCGTCGTCGGCCGTGCGGAAGGTGAGCGGGTCGGCCGCCTCCCCGGCGGCGAAGGTGGCGACGCCGGACGCGCGGGCGGCGTCCACGTGCCGCAGGACGTTCTCCTCGAGTCCCAGGCCGTTGTGGACGACCAGGTCGGCCCGCTCCAGCTGGGCGGCCTGCACCGCCGACAGGCCGAAGGAGTGCGGGTCTGCGCCGGGCTTCATCAGAACGGTGACGTCGGCTTCGTCGCCGACGATCTCCCGGGTGATGTCGCCGAGGATGTTGGTCGTGACGACAATGCTCGGCCGGTCCTCACCGGTGGTGCAGGCGGCGGCCGTGGTGGCTGTGACGAGGGCGAGCAGACCCACGATCAGACTGCGCAGCCGTGCCACGCCCACCCGGATGCGCTGCTTTGCCGCGGTCCGGCTCATCGGCCGGTCTCCGTCATGAGGACCGGCTCGATGTCCAGGTCGAAGGTGCGCGCGATCCGCAGGCCGTCGTTGTAGTCGATCTCGAACACCTTCTTGCCCAAGGGGTCGTTGACGTAGGCGCGGCTGCGATCGACCTCGATCACGGGAGGACTGCCGCCGGTGCCGGCCCGCGCCCGTCCGGTCAGGAGCGGTGCGGTCCGTGCGGTCCGCTTGCCGGTGGCGATGTCGTAGCCGTGCAGCGAGCCGTCGGTCTCGAGGACGAGCAGCGGGGAACCCTCCCCGGCGGTGCCGGCCGCGACGACGGGTCCGGTGTCCACGCGGGTCCAGACCCGTTCGGTGACGTCGAGGACCCATACCGCGTCGTCGCCCGCCGGCGCGGTGAGGGAGTCGCTGCCGGGACGATGACGGAAGGAGACGGCCCGTTCCCTGACCGGCACGTCCTCGCTGTAGGGGATCTCCTCGGCGGTGAAGACGCCGTCCTCCGCACGGACGAGCAGCGCGCCGTCGGCGCAGCCCAGCACCGCGCCGCGTCGGGTGACGGCATCTCCACGCGGCTTCTCGCACTCCGCGTCGGGAGACGCGACGCGGTCGCCCGCCCGGTCGAGCACGACGAGCTTCGTCGTGCCGCCCTCGTCCGCGAAGGCCAGGAGGTGTTCCCCGTACGGCAGGACGGCGCCGGAGTAGGTGCCCGCCAGCGTCCGGGCAGACGCGATGCTGCCCTTCTCCAACGTGCTCCGGTCGTACAGGACGCCCCGCCCGTCCTCGTCGGTCACCGCGGTCACGGCGGCGTCGCTGCGCACCTGCGCCCGGCGGCCCACGGGCAGTTCGCCGACGTCCCGTACCGCCGCGCTGTAGTAGTGGACGTGGTCGCCGTGGTCCACCGTCCAGGCGCCGCTGTCGAGCACGTGAACGCGGTCGGAGGTGTGGAGGTAGCCGAACCTGCCGTCCGTGCCGAGCCGGACGGCGCCTTCCACCCGGGCCGTCCTGTGCGCCTTGCCGGTGGCGAGGTCGAGAACGCGGCTGTCTCCGCTGCCGGGGTCGTTGAGGACCAGTCGGGACTGCTGTTCGGCGGCCTCCCGCGCTCCCTCGACATACCCGTGGGCGGTGGCGGACGGGGAACTCCTGTCAGATCGTGGGGAGTTGTCCTTCTCGGCCGAGCAGCTCGTGGTGAGCAGCGCGGTGATCACCAGTGCGGCCGGAACCCATGGAGTGACGTTTCTGCGGACGGTCATGACGATCGCCTCAGGCTTCTTTCAGTTGACTTCGGGAGCGGAAAGGGGAGCGGGAACGGGCGCGAGGCGCGCACGGCGGTGCCGCAGGCCGGCCAGCATGTGGGAGAGGAAGAACAGACTCACCGCGAGGGCCGAGACGGTCGCGCCGGCTGCGGTGCCCAGGTGCCAGGACAGCAGCAGGCCGCCGAACGTGGCGGCGACCCCGAGGAGCGCGGCGAGCACCATGACCCCGCGGATGCTGCGCGCCCATGGCAGGGCCGCCGCGGGCGGAGCGATGAGCAGGCCGAGGACCAGCAGCGTTCCGACGATGTGGAACGAGGCGACGATCGCCAGACCGAGCAGGCCCAGCAGTACGGCGTGGGCCAGACGTGGCCGCAGCCCCAGGGTCCTCGCCTTGCGTTCGTCGAACGCCAGGGCCACGAAGGCGCGATGACCGAGGACCGACACCGCCAGCGCTACGAACAGCGCCGCCGCGAGCAGGAAGAGGTCCTGCTGCCGGACGGCGAGGACGTCACCGAACAGGAAGCCGGTGAGGTCCACCGCGAAGGACTGCGAGCGCGACACGATGATCACGCCGAGCGAGAGCATGCCGACGAAGAGCAGCCCGATGCCGGTGTCCTGCGACAGCCTCGGCGTGCGGCCCAGTACGGTGACGCCCGCCGTCATGACCGCGGCGCTGACCACCGCGCCCACCATCAGGTTCGAACCCAGCAGGGCGGCCAGCGCGACCCCCGGCAGCAGACCGTGGGACATGGCGTCCCCGAGGAAGGCCATCCCTCTCAGCACCACCCAGGTGCCGGCCGGCGCGCAGATCGCGGACACCAGGATTCCGCCCCACAGGGCGCGCTGCACGAAGGCCACCTCGAACGGGGCCGTCAACCATTCCATGCCGCTGACAGTACAATGAAAATCATGTTCAAAACTACGGGTCATCGGCCCGCCCCACCCTCGAAGCGGGACCCGCACGTCCGTTTCACCGACCTGTGCGCCGGCTACGCGGGACGTCCCGTCCTCGACCAACTCAGTGCCGACATACCGAGGTTGGCCACGACGGCACTCGTCGGACCGAACGGCAGCGGCAAGTCGACCCTGCTCGGAGTCCTCGCCGGTGTGATCAGTCCGACATCCGGCGATCTCCGTCATGAGGGAGAACGGCCGCCCGCGTTCGTGCCGCAGCGCGCTGCCGTCGCGGACGCCCTGCCCCTGACCGTCCGGCAGACCGTCGAGATGGGACGCTGGGGCGAACGTGGACCATGGCGCCGGCTCACCCGTCGCGACCACGCGACCGTGGACGCCGCGCTCGACCGGCTCGGCATCGGCGACCTCGCCCCGCGCCGACTGGGGGAACTCTCCGGAGGGCAGCGTCAACGCGCCCTGATCGCACAGGGACTGGCGCAGGAATCGGACCTGCTGCTGCTCGACGAACCCACCACCGGCCTGGACCCGGAGGCGAGGACGTGGATCGCGGACCTGCTGACGGCACTCGTCGCCGACGGTGTGACGGTCGTCCAGGCCACCCACGACCTGGAGGCCGCGCGCGGGGCGGACACCTGCCTCCTGCTCCAGGACGGCCGCCTCGTCGGCCAAGGTCCTCCCGGCGAGGTTCTCACCACCTCGGCACTGGCCCGACTCTGGCGGTCACTCTGAATCGCGGAGCCGCCGGCTCCGCAGCTGACGTGCCTGCCCGCTGCGCCTGAGTTCCACGGGTCACGAAACCGCGGGCTGACGTCGCCGACCCCGGCTCGGCCGCCACGAGACGGAGGCGGAGCCGCGCGGCACGGGGAGGGAACGGCCGGGCTGATCGAGGCGGCCGACGCCCACCGCGCCGAGGTGGATCACGACCACCGGGACGGGTCCTACGCCGCGGGTGCCTTCAGTGCTCCGGGCGAGAACGGCGACCGGACACCCGTCCTCGGCTTCGACGGTGGCCTGGGGATCGCGGCGCCGTGTGTGGAGGCGCTGTCAAAGAGCGGCCGGGCCGTGGCGCACTCGGCCGACGGCGGTAAGCCCATCCACCTCTTCCACTGGTTCGAGGGCGCTGGGCTCCGTACGACGTTCGAGGGCCCCTCGGCGCGCTACGGCAACACTCCCGACGAACTGGTCCCCCTGCTGCGGGAAGTCGGCTTTCCGAGTGGTGGGTGGTGAGTGGCGGGCGAGCGCGTGGAGGAGGCCGCAGTCCAGCGGTACGAAGGCAGTACGAAGGCCACGCTCATCTCCCGACCGCCGTCCTTTCCCGCTCGTATCCCGTACGAGTCAGTAAAGGGACCGGGCCGCGGGGGCTCGCCGCCCCGGTTTTCGACGGGCACACGCGATGGGCGTCACAGGTCTTGTCTGTGCGGGTCCCGGAAGCGGCCGAGTCCCTTCTTGAGGGCATTCAGCGGGGAGCCGACCGTCCTGGCCGTCTCCGGTGCGGGCGACCGGGACGAACCGGCGCCGTCGGTGAACTCGGCCAGTGCGGCCTGCGCCGCCTCCGTCGCCTCCTGGTAGAGGTCACGGGACTTCGTCATGGCGTCGAGCGCTTCGGCGTATTTGATGACCATGCTCTGGGCATGGGCCAGCTCTTCCTCCGGGGTCAGCAGGTGCCAGCCCTGGCGCAGCTGGTTCAGGGCCTGCTCGGCACCTTCCGGCAGTGCTTGCGGCAGTTGGGCGAACTCCTCGATGCGGGCGAGGAGTTCCGTCGGTTCGGAGCCGTCCAGGAAGACACTGTGCACGGTGAAGTGGTCCGCGTCGTAGTCCGGGTTCCGGGGCTGCGTGGGCAGCACGACGGCGCCGCCGCGCGGCATCCGCACGTTCAGTTCCCGCTTCATCGCGAAGTCGGCGATCTCCGCCTGCGCCGGCGTGGCGCGGTGCTCGATCACCCGGTGCCGCAGACTCGGCGGCAGGAACGTGGAGACCGGCTGCTGCCCCTTCGGATCGGGCGTCATGGCCTCGTGCACCACGATATGGATGTACCAGGTGTTGCGGGAGTGGTCCCGCAGGCGGCGGCGCATCTCGTTCTGGTCCTGCGGCAGGTGGTTCGCCGCCCGCAGGCGCACCCCGGGCGCGAAGTCGTGGTCCCAGGCGACCCGGTCGCTGTCGGGCCAGAACATGGTGGCGGGCGAGGGCCACTCGGGGTTCCACGCCAGCTCCGCCTCGGCGGCAAGGACCCAGGTGATCCCCTCATGGTCCGTACGACGGACCTCCTGGTCGTACGTGGTCAGCTGCGCGCGCACCATGACACCGTCGGCCACGCGCCAGCGGGCCTCGAAGAGGCGCCGGGCCGACGGGCCGGGATCGGCCGACTCCTCCCGCGGATACAGGACGGTGGAGCGGGCCGCCTCCACGGGGTCGAGGTCCAGGAAGTCGTCGAGGACCCCGGCTGCCTTGAGGGCGATCAAGTTGCGCCGGACGTCCTGCTCGGGGTCGGGCCCGAGATGGCGCCCGCGCGCCAGCCATACGGTGCTCGGGACGATCGTCGAAGAGCTGCTGTTCTTGGTCATGGAACCGTTCTGTGGAAGATCAAGGCCCGACCAGTATGGTCCTTACCGCAGTACATGTCGTACTCCGCCCCCTGCGCGTGGCGCGGACCACGCGCAGACATCTCGTACACCGCAGCGGACCGACCTGAAGACTTTCGCAGGCCCGTACCGCACCAGCAGGTTCGTAGCGGACGGCGAGTTCCCCCGTCCGGGCGACCTGTCTCGAGGAACATCACGGTACACACGTGCGTGTCGGCAACACGCGCAACGGCCCGGTCCGGACCCGGGGGTCCGGTCCGGACCCGGGTATCACGGGGCGCCGGTACACCCATCCAGCGGCTCCCGCCGGCGGATCACCCGGCTGGTACCGCGCGATCATGGGGTGTGCGCCAGGTCGGTAGGCTGATCATACTGCGGACCCCGGTCTGCGCTGCTGCGTGGAGTGCGGAGTGACGTGCCGACGCAGCCGTCGTGACGGCCCATTCAAGGTGAGGATGATTCGCAGGTGCTGGTGGCTGAACGGTATCGGTTGGGGGCCTCCCTGGGCCGAGGTGGGATGGGCGAGGTCTGGCGGGCCACCGACGAGGTGCTCGGCCGGTCCGTGGCCGTCAAACTCCTGCTGGGCGACGACGCCGACTCCGCGGCGGCCGCGAGGTTCCGGCTGGAAGGGCAGACGGCGGCCCGGCTGAGCCACCCGCATGTGGTGGCCGTGTTCGACTTCGGGTCCTGGGACAACCGCTTCTACCTGGTCATGGAGCTGGTCGAAGGCCAGAGCCTGGCCCAGGAACTGACCGAGGCGGGTTCCCTGACGCCCGAGCGGGTCGCGCAGATCGCCGCGCAGGCCGCGGCCGGCCTCGCCGCCGCGCACCGGCAGGGCATCGTGCACCGGGACATCAAACCCGGCAACCTGATGTCGGACACCGCGGGCACGGTCAAGATCGGCGACTTCGGCATCGCCCGCTTCGTGGACGACCCCGCCTCCGCACTCACCTCGGCCGGACAGATCGTCGGCACAAGCCTCTATCTCGCTCCCGAGCGCGCGCTCGGCAACCCGGCGAGCGCCGCCTCCGACGTGTACTCGCTGGGCTGCGTGCTGTACCAGCTGCTGACCGGTGAGCCGCCGTTCCGGGCCGAGTCCGCGACGATCACCCTGCACCAGCACATCGACAAGGCGCCGGTGCCGCCGCGTGACAGAGGCGTCCGGCTGCCGTCCGCCTTCGAGAACTACCTCCTCGACCTCCTCGCCAAGCAGCCCGAGGACCGGCCCACGGCCCAGGAGGTCGCGGACTGGTTCGACAGCGGGGCCTGGCGCGGGCACACGGGGCCCCTGCCCGCGCCGGGAGCCGGACCCTCGTACGGAACGGAGGCGGCCTACGGACCCTCGTACGGGACGGGTACGGGGACGGCGTACGGCTCGTCGTACGCGGCCGGGGCGGACGTGCCGTACGCCGGTGCGGAGAACGGACCCGCGACGACGTACCGGCTGCCGCAGGCCGACGACCGCACTGCGCGGTCCGGGTACGCGACACGCTCATCGGCTACGGGCCCGACCCGCCAGGCCTCCCGGGCTGCCCGGCACGACGGCGCGGGCGCGGCGGACGGCGCGGGCGGTGGCATACGGGCGCGGCTGAGCCGACGGCCGCGCGTCGTCGGGGGTATCGCGGCGGTGGTGCTTTTCGTGGCAGCGCTGTTCATCGGCATAGCCCTCTTCTCACCCGACGACAGCTCGGCCGAGCCGGGCGGACCGGACGGTTCGTCGTCCCCCTCCACCACGTCCTCCGATACCTCGGGATCCGATTCGCGTTCCGACTCCTCCGACTCTTCCGGATCGGAATCCTCCGCAGGGTCATCAGGGTCATCGGGGGCGTCGCAGTCGTCGGACGTGCCCGAGGGGTCGGCCACGGCGTCCGCTCCCGGGGCCTCGCAGGGCGGCGCCGTCCCGCCGTCCGCATCGGTCTCCGCCGAGGAGACAGCGTCCGCGCCGCAGCGGAACGAGGACGAACCCGATGAGAACGAGCCCGACGAGGAAGAGCCCGAGGAGTAGGCGGCCGCGAAAGCGGGTGACCGTCCACGCCCCGAAGCGGCCCCCTCTTACCGGCCCTCGCCCCTTGCCGGTTCCTTTGCAAGCCCCTTGCCCGGAATCCTCTCCCGACCCGGGACGGGGTATTGCGTCGGGCTGCCGGAACACCGGAACAGTGGCATGCCCATACGGTCAGGCGCTGGTCGGGGGACCTGGGATCTCCTGGTTGTAGCGGCGTACGGCGCGGTCGTTGAGCCGGCTACCCAAGCTGCGTACCTTCTCCGCCCAAGCGGACAGGGGACTGTCGATGCGGTGGCCCTGCACGATGCGGTCCCGCGGCGTACCGTCGGCGCCTTCCCCGGTCGGGGACCGGGGAAGGAACCGGGTGGCGAAGCCGCTCAGCCGCGTGACCGCGGTAGGTGCCACGCCGTGCGCCACTCCCGCAGCATGCGCCGCGGGGGTGAGCACCAGACGGGTCCGCCGCCGCTGCAGGGCCCGTACGATGCGCTCGGCCGCGCGGTCGGCGTCCATCGATACGACCGGTGTCCCGGACAGGGCGGAGAACCACGCGAACTCCTTGGCGGACCGGCCGCCGAATTCCGCCTGGAGGTGCGATCCGGTACGCATCAGCCCGGGGTGAACCGTGGTCACGCTGACGTTCGTGCCGACTGTCTCTGCCCGGAGCCCCTCGCCCAGTGTTCCCACAGCGGCCTTCGCGCAGGAGTACGGCAGCAGGTGCGGAACGGCGAGCAGACCGCCCACGGAGCCGATGAGGCACAGACGGCCCCCGGCCTCGCTGCGCTGCAGGTGGGGGAGTGCGGCCATGGCCGTGTTCACCGCCCCGCCGAAGATGGTCGCCATGGCGTCGTCGAAGGCTCCGCTGTCGAGCGACGCCACCGGGGCCACCTGGATGACTCCCGCGTTGGCGATGACGATGTCCAGACCGCCCTGCCTGCTGTCCGTCCGCCGGACCGCGGACTCGACCGCGTCCCGGTCACGGACGTCACAGACCACGGTGGAGACCGTCGTGCCGGTCCGTTCCTTGATCCAGTCGGCACCGCGGCCGAGCTCGTCCGCGTCGCGGGCCGCCACGGTCACCCGGCAGCCTCGCTGGGCCAGCCGTGCGGACAGGAGCAGCCCCAGCCCGCGCGAGCCGCCCGTGACCAGTGCGGAGAGTCCGTCAAAAGTCGATGGACGTGACGTCGACGCCATCTGTGTCACCTCGCTCGTGGAAGGCGACCCGAGTACCCGTAAGACCTGCATGTAGGCACCGAGCACGGTTCGGCCAGAGCACGGGATACGGGGCGTAGGCCACGGGCCACGATCACGACACAACCGCAGGTCATGGGGTACGAGGTAACGGAGTACGGGAGTACGGGGGTGATGCCGGAGTTCTGCCCCCGTAACCCTCAGGGGCTCGGTGTGGGAGGACCCCGGCCGGACGGGGGAGACCGGCCGGGGTGGTGGGTGGTGGCTGCGGAGGGCGGTCGCCTCTCGGCGGGGTGCTCCATGGGGCTTCAGCCGGACGATCGTCCCCATGGGCTGTAGGTGAGGCCCGGGGACACTGTCCCCTCCGCAGCCACATGGGGATGAACGGCCAACTCTCCCGGAGTGTTCCGCACGAAGGGTGCGCTGGGCGCCGACTGTGTTACGCCGTGTCCGTGCCGGCACGGAGATGCTGCTGACCCCGTGTTGCAGCCCTGCTTCAGCGGCGGCCCTTCAGACGCTCCACTGCTGCGACGCCGACAGCGGCGAGGCCGATCTGGATGGCCAGCTCAATCCAGTCGATGCCCTTGGTGTCGGCGACATCCAGGGCTCCGGCGACAGCCGTGCCGACCAGTGCGGCCAGGATGCCGACTGCGATGGTCCACAGGACACCGATGTGCTGACGGCCGGGAAGGGCCAGGCGGCCCAGGACCCCGATGACGATACCGATCACGATCGCGGCGATGATTCCGGAGATTTCCATCCTGCTGCCTTCCTTCCGATGTTCTACACGGCTGTCGAATAAGCAGTGCCCCGGTTCGAGGGGAACAGTCCTGCTTCCGCGTACTCCCTGCAACGGCTTCGGAGGAGGCCTGCAACCCATCGGCGGATCGAGTGCGCCGTGTGTGGGCCCGCTTCAGTGCGGGCGGCGGGTCAACAGGGCGAAAGCGGCCCAGGTCAGGGCGCCTGGCGTGTCGGCAGCCTGCGGTCGAGGGTCCCTGCGGGCAGCACCTTGGTCGAGTTGTGTTCGCGGACGATCCGCCAGCCGTCCGGTGTCCGGCGCCAGACCAGCGAGGAAGTGGTACGGATGTCCGTGGTGGCGTCCGGCACGGTGATCCGCGCTACGAATGCGAGGGTGGACGCGGCCAGACCGAGGTCGGCGATGACGTGTGGGCCGTCGTCGACGGCGTGATGCGCGGAGACCATCTGGCGAAAACTGGGCTCCCAGATCGAGCCGTATCCGGCGGCTGTCGTCGCCACACGCTGCTCGGGGTCGAAGTCGTCGTAGAGGCGGACGTCCGGGGAGTCGAAGTCGTAGAAATCGCCGAAGGTGCGCCGAAAGTCGAAGGGCTCGTCCCCGTCGTTGCGCTCCCAGCCGAACACCCACCGACTGTGCAGGTCCACGATCAATCGTTCATCGTTCATGACTCGACGCTAAGGTCGCGGGCGAGGTTCAGGCAGGGTGCGTCGCACCCACTCATCCGGGTGCCGGGTGCCGGGTGCCGGGTGCCGTGTCCGACGGCATCTGAGGTCTGTACGTTCTGGCAGCCGTCCGGGCGGAGCAACAGCACAACCCCGGCCGACCTGCCTCCTTGCCCTGCTCCGCACCGTGAACGCCACCGCTGGATGCCCACAACGGCAGCAGCAAACAGAAACAGGCGGGAGCGGACAGCGACGGGCAGAAACGGACAACAGTGGGCGGCGACGGACAGCAACGCCGGCAGTGGCAGCGGGGCGCGAGCGTGACAAGGCGCCCACCGACCACCGCGGTGGGCGCCCGCACGCCTTTATCGACTGTCAGCCGAGCTCGGTGGGCACGATCGTCAGTTCGGCGATATTGACCCGGGCCGGTACCGCCACCGAGTACGTGATGGCGTCGGCCACGTCTTCCGCGGTGATGGTTGTGACGGCCGTGCGCATGTCGGCCAGTCCGGCCCGGGTGGCCTCGTGTGCCATGTCGGCGCCGAGTTCGGTGACGGCGAAGGCCGGGTCGATGGACCGCACCCGTACACCGCGAGGCCCGAGAGAGGCGCGCAGGTTACGGGTCAGCTGAGTGACCGCCGCCTTGGTCGCGCCGTAGACCGGGTAGTCGGCGAAGATCACCTCTGCGGCGATCGAGCCGAGGTTCACCAGGTCCGCGGCCCGTCCGGCCTCTGCCGCGTCGAGCAGGTCCGCGATGAAGGCCCGGCCGGTCGTCAGCAGACCGCGCAGGTTCACATCGATCATCCGGTCCCACTCGGCGGTGTCCGCCTCCTCGAACGGCGCGCCCAGCATCACCCCCGCGTTGGCGACGACCAGGTCGGGCCGGCCCAGGGTGGTGCGGATCGTCGAAGCGGCGGCGGTCAACGCGGCGGGATCGGTGACGTCCACCGCGAGCGGCAGGACCTCGGCCGAGTGTTCCTTGCGCAGGGTGACGGCGAGGTCGTCCAGCAGCCCGGATCGCCGGCCGAGGAGGGCGACCGTCGCTCCGGCAGCGGCGAAACGGTGGGCGGTCGCGGCGCCGATTCCGGCACTGGCCCCGGTGATCACCGCGATCCGTCCGGTCAGCAGGCCCGGGACCGCACCGGGGGCGGACAGAGGGAAGGTGTGGGAAGCGTTGTCTGTCATGAGGCCGAGCATGTTCGGTGGCCCGGAGGTCAACCAGGGCGGTCCTGTCCAGGGTGTGCCACACCCAGGTAGCCGATCGCGTATGCGCCTATCGTTGCGGCATGGACAGTGGCAACGTGCTGGGTGAGTTCCTCCGCGCACGGCGGGAGACGACCAGTCCGGACCGGGCCGAGCAGCCCTGGTCGGGCCGGCGCCGTACGCCGGGCCTGCGCCGGGAGGAGGTCGCCCAGTCGTCCGGGGTCAGTACCGACTACTACGCCCGGCTGGAACAGGGGCGGGAGAAGCATCCTTCCGCGCAGGTGGTGCACGCCCTGGCCCGCGCCCTCGGACTGAATTCCGAGGAGTCCGCGCACCTGCACCGGCTGGCACGAACGGATCGAGGCCCCGGCCCCGGCCCCGGCCCCGTCCGGCGAGGTGGCGGTGCGGTCGTCGCGCCGAGTCTGCTGCGTCTGATGGACGGCTGGCTGCACACACCCGCGCTGATCCTCGACCGCCGGCTGGACGTGCTGGCCGGCAACCGCCTCGGACGCGCACTCTTTGCCGCAATGCTGGACCAGGACGAGGTCAACCTCGTCCGGTTCACCTTCCTGAACCCGGCCGCCCGGGACTTCTACCCCGACTGGGAGCGGGTCGCCAGGTCCGGGCTCGCGGCCCTGCGCGCGGGCAGCGGCGGCCTGATGAACGATCCCCGGCTCACCGAACTGGTCGGCGAACTGTCCTTGAAGAGCGCGGAGTTCCGTGATCTGTGGGCCCGACACGATGTACGGGGCAAGGCTCATGAGGCCAAGACCTTCAGCCACGACCAGGTCGGCGAGCTGACCCTGGCCTACGACTCGTTCACCGTCGACAGCGCGCCGGACCAGCAGCTCATCGTGTACCAGGCCGAGCCCGGCAGCCCTTCCCAGCAGGCCCTCGCACTGCTCGGCACGGTGGCCGCCGACCTGCCCGCTCCGCAGACCGCGCCGTTGCGTGACTATGCCCAAGAGGGTTGAGATCGCGGCTGGAGGTGCGGCATCGCGTACTGCAGTCGCCGTACTCGAAGAGCGCCAAGGGAACACGTTCAGCAAACGCACTCATGAAGCCTGCCTTCTTCTGACCCCGGCGAGTGCCCGCCACTGAATGCTCCCGCCGGACCTGCACGTGTCGTCCATCCGACTCGTGCACCCCTCCCTCGCGCGCGACTCACGCCAGCAGCCGCTGTCGCTGCCGCTGTTGTTGCGCGTGCCTTGTTGTCCCCCACGTGAGCTACACGCAACTGTCCACCTCAAGGGGAGGTTCGGGGGTGGCGGCCGCACATAGCGTTCCTTCCAGTCGAAGGGGCGGCTCGGCCGCCGGTCAAGGATGGGAAACATCATGTCGCCGTGGGACGCACCGTCGGTGCAGTGGTTGAAGCGTCAGTTCTCGCAGTCCCCCTTCGAGCCGACGCGCCGGGTGTGGCCGAGCGGGGTGCGACTGGCGGTGATGGTGGTGCTGTTCGTCCTGGTGACGGGGCTCGCCGCGGGGATGAGGAGCATGGCGGGGGACAACCCGGTGCTGTCACTGCTGTTCGGTGCGGCGGCCGCGGTGATCGCCCTGACGGCCTACGCGGCGGCGGTGCGGTTCCTCGAACAGCGCCCCGTGTCCGAACTGGACACCGCCGATGCCGTACCCGGCCTGCGCCGTGGCGCCCTCGTCGGCCTCGGACTCTTCGTCGTGACGCTCGCGCTGATCGCTCTGTTCGGTGAATACGGCACCAAGGGCGGGGTGTCCGTCGGCGGGACGTTCACCATCCTGGGGATGATGGCGGGGATCGCGGTCGTGGAGGAGATCCTATTCCGCGGTATCGTCTTCCGCTTCGTTGAACAACTGGCGGGCACACGGGGCGCTTTGGCCATCTCGGGTGTGCTGTTCGGAGCGCTGCACCTGGTGAACTCCGGCGCCACCGTGTGGGGCGCGCTGGCCATCGCGATGGAAGCGGGCCTGATGCTCGGCGCGGCTTACGCGGCCACTCGCACCCTGTGGCTGCCGATCGGCCTGCACCTGGGTTGGAACTTCGCTCTGAGCGGTATCTTCGGTGTCACGGTCTCCGGCAACGAGGACATGCCGGCCGGGCTGTTCCACGGTGTGCTGTCGGGTCCCACCGCGATCACCGGAGGTGCCTTCGGACCCGAGGCCAGCATCTTCGCGATTCTCGTGTGCACGGTCCCCACGGTCATGTTCCTGCGCTCGGCCCGGCGCCAGGGGCGTCTGTACACCCGCAGCCAGCTCCGCTCCGAGAGGACGCGCACGCTGTCCTGACACGTCACCTCTTGGGACACGTCACCTCAGTGGGACATGTCATCTCGTGGGCCCGGTCCGCGAACCCGGGCAGGGGTTTGCGGACCGGGCCCATGAGGCTGCCACCGCTCTCTTTGAGATCATCTGCTGGGCCAGGTCATTACGCCTGGCTCTTTGAAGGACTTCCAGGTGCCGTACGCGCTGTGGGGGCCACGATCGAAAGGGCGGTGCGCGATGACCGCGTACATCGTCATCCCCGGGATCGACGGTTCGGATGAGAGGCATTGGCAGAGCCTGTGGGAGAACCAGTGGGGAACCTCAGCGGTCCGGATCGCACCGGCCTCATGGAGCAGGCCGGACCTGCCGGACTGGGTCGCCGCAGTCCAGACTGCCTACGAGACCGCCTACGAGACCGCCTCCGAGCGTGACGGCCAGGTGGCGCTGGTGGCTCACAGCCTGGGCTGCTGGGCAGCTGCTCAGTGGCTGGACGGGGCACGGCCCGACGGGGTGACGGCGTTCCTGGTCGCGCCGCCCGATCTCCAGGGACCGGCGTTCCCGCGTGAGGCCGCATCGACGTTCCTGGGACTGTCCGCCCGCCCCTTGCCGTGCCGGAGCCTGATGGTGGCCAGCGACGACGACCCGTACTGCGACCCGATGACGTCCGCCGCCCTCGCCAAGGGATGGCAGGCGGAACGGCCCCTCATCGGAAGCCACGGCCACATCAACTCCGACAGCGGCCTCGGCGACTGGCAGGTCGGCCAGGAACTCCTCCGCACGCTCGTCGTCGACCGCTGAGCCGACTGAGCCGACGCCACGGCGTCGCCCGGTTCTCCGCGTGCATGTTGACGTCGGTCTCCTCCTGACTGGTAAGCCCGTGTGTGCCACATTGCATCGCATCGCATCGCACCGCATTGCGTTGCACTGTCGCCCGGTGATGAAGAGGGGCGAAGCGGGACTGGAGAGTCAAGTACCAGTGTGTGAGCGGGGCTACGCATGGGCGTAGAGCTTGCTGACATCTTTTGTCAGACTAAAAAAGTTAAATCGTTTATGACTTGTTGGTTCCTGACGGTAAGTGTTTCCCGGTCGTAGCGTCCGCGCGACGTGCTTTGTTCTTCTATCGGATCGACGCTTCGGACGGGGCCCGCCGAGCCGTATGCGGCTGCTGGTCCCGCGCCTCGGGGTGCTGCCTAACTGGCTCTAACAAAAGCTGCTGATCATGAGACTGTCGGTCTCTCTGCTCGTATGTCTGGGTATGGGAAACCGTCAGTCGCGGCCGTGGATCGTGTCGGACGAACTGTGGTCGTTGATCGAGCCGTTGCTACCGAACCCGGGCCCGAAGAAGGCTGAGGGCAGACCGCGGGTGCCGGACCGGCAGGCCCTGTCCGGGATCCTGTTCGTCCTGCACACCGGCATCCAGTGGGAGTACCTGCCCCAGGAGCTCGGCTTCGGCTCGGGGATGACCTGCTGGCGGCGCCTGGCGGCTTGGAACAAGGCCGGCGTCTGGGACCAGCTCCACCATCTGCTGCTGAACGAGCTGCGGTCGAAGAACCATCTGGACTGGGGCCGGGCGGTGATCGACTCCTCGCATGTCCGCGCGGCCCGACGGGGCCCAAAAGCGGTCCCAGCCCGGTCGACCGCGCACGTCCGGGCAGCAAGCACCACCTCATCGTCGACGGGCAGGGCATCCCGCTCGCGGTGTCGCTGACCGGCGGCAACCGCAACGACGTCACCCAACTCCTGCCCCTGCTCGACAAGATCCCCGCCGTCGCCGGGGTTGTCGGCCGGCCCCGCCACCGGCCCGACGCACTGCTCGCCGACCGTGGTTACGACCACGACAAGTACCGGCGCTTGCTGTGGCGGCGCGGGATCCGTCCCGTGATCGCGAAGCGGGGCGAGTCTCACGGCACCGGCCTGGGCGTCTTCCGCTACGTCGTCGAACGCACGATCGCCTGGCTTCACGGCTTCCGCCGCCTACGCATCCGCTGGGAACGACGCGACGACATCCACGAAGCATTCCTCGGCCTCGCCACCTGCCTGATCACCTACCGCCACGTCCGACGCCTTTGTTAGGACCTCTAAGGGCCTGCCGGAAATTAACGTGTCGGTTTGATCTTTGTGGGGACGCTGTTCGCGAGGAACGCTGTGACGTCGGCGGGTGTGCGGAACCTGGCTGTTGAGGGTGAGATGGTGCGGCTGTGTTCGGCCAGGAAGGGCTGGACTTGGCGAATGACCCTGGTGAGGGTGCTGCCGTTGAGTTTGAAGAGTTGAGCCAGGAGATCTCGGGTGCCGATTTTGCGCAGGTAGAGCACGGTGGCCAACACCCTGGCGGGGGTGGTCAGCTTGTCCTGGCCTCCTGCCCCTCGAGCACGGAGTCGCTCGCCTCCTCGTTGTTAGGATCGGGCTCGCTCACGTAACTCCTCCAGTGGCTCGGAGAGTTGGCCGATGAGTTCGTCCGGTGCGGGTTCGGGCATGCCGGTGAGTTCTGGACTGCGCAGATACCCGGTGCAAGGCTGTGGGCAGGGAAGGCTGGTCGACCGTGGGTCTTGGACCGCGGTGGTGACGTCGGGCCGAGGCTGCAGGGTGTAGTTCCAGTCGCCGTGGAAACGGTGCCGGTGCATAGGCAGGGCGTCGATGTCGCTGTCGGTGACCTTGATGCCGGTGTCGTAGGTGCCGGTGTCGAGTTCGGCGTGGACGGTCAACCCGGTGCGGGTGGTGGTCGCCGCGATGCTGTCGATGATGACGTCGTGGCTGGTCAGTGGGCGGCCGCGCCAGTTCATGGAGATGCGGGAGAGCAGCCGGTGCTCGATCTTGTTCCACTTCGAGGTGCCCGGCGGCATGTGGCAGACGGTGATCTCGAGGCCGGTCTGGGCGGCCAGGGCGGCGAGTTCGCTCTTCCATGCGCGGGTGCGGTAACCGTTGGAACCACCCGCGTCCGCGGTGATCAGCACACGGGTGGCGGCCGGGTAGTCGCGCTGGCCGCGGGCCTGCCACCAGCGGCGGATGGAGGCGACGGCGAAGGCGGCGGTGTCGTGATCGGTGCCGACGCTGACCCAGCTGGTATTCGCGACGAGGTCGTAGATCCCGTAAGGGGTCGCCTTTCCTGGTCCTTGCCGGTCCAGGAAGTCGTGTGTCTTGACCCGCGCCGGCTCACCGGACGGCCGCCACTGGTGGCCTGTGTTCTTGTAGTTGCCGATCAGTTCCTTCTTCTTCGTGTCCACGCTGATCACCGGCTGACCATCGGCCATGTGTTCTTTGGCCTGGTCGATGATGTAGCGGAACTGGGCGTCGCGGTCAGGGTGCTGTTTGTCCTCGAGGGTCTTGGCGCCGGCCTGCAGGCTAAAGCCCTCCTGGCGCAGCAGGACCCCGACGGTGTCCGCACCGACTCGGTGTCCTTGCCGGGTCAGCTCCGCCGCCAGGCTCCTGGTCGACTTGACCGTCCAGCGCAGCGGCGGCATCGGATCACCGCGCTCATCGGGCTCCACCAGTGCCAACAGCGCGGGCCGCAGCCCGGGGTCAAGATCCGCGGTCCTCTTGCGACCGCCGCCAGACTTGCGTACCCGGCCCAAAGGGCCTTCGCCGGATTCCAGCTCTGCCACACCTTTGCGGACCGTTGTCTCACTGACCTCGGCCGCCCGTGCCACCGCCCGAATGCCTCCGTGACCCAGGACCCGGGCCTCGGCCCCCATCAGCAACCACCGCTGCCGCCCATCAAGGCGTGGGAACAACACCTCGAACTTCACAGCCAGTTGATCGCGAACTCCACCAGACACACCCATGCCAGATCAACGACCTGAACCGCGCGAAGCAACACGTTAATTTCCGGCAGGCTGCTTCAGCACGTTGATACTCTCCGCATCTACGGCGAGGAGGGGAGATGATCGTGGGAGCAGAGCCGTCGAGTCCTCCGAGCCGCCGGTTCAGAGGAACTGGTTTTGGGGTCCTCTTCGGTGGACTGACCGCAGTGGTGTCCACTGCTGCCATTGGGAATGCATGGGCTGTATGTGACATCGGCAACGGCGTAACCAATGGCATGACCTTGCTGTTTCTTGTTCCTCTCATATGGATCGCCGCTGCGGTTTCGTGGGTGATCCTGCACAGCACCATCGGAAGACGTCATCGCAGGACCGCCCTGACTGCAGGGCTCATCTTCACCCTGTGGTTCACCTGGTTCCTTGTCACATGGCTCGGCATGCCGGACTCCTACTCCGCACCGTCGTGCCCGGGCAACGTCCCACCTTGGTGGCCGAGCTTCATCCCTGCATGACTCCGGCGAAGCCTGTGAACCTTGGCAGGGACAGCGGCACCCTACTCAGCAGCACCCCGACCAGCCGCTGCACACCAGCAAGATCGTGTTACGAGTTCTATGCAGCGGTACTGCTTCTGATGACGAACTTGACACCGCATCTGACTTCACGCTCGTCAGACACGTCAAGATCGACAACTGGCTCTGTTCACGAGAGACGGTTCTGGCACGAGTTGTGTGAAGGATCTACGCATCGTGACTGAGGCGATGAGGGCGTCAGATTTGATTTCCCGGGTGCCGGGCGTTCCAAGAGCTGACTATCGCTGCTCGCTGGTCGTCGAGAGTTGCGACGTCTCCGGCGGGTGCGGGGGCGAAGATGTCGACTGTCTCAGTACCTTCGCTCCAGGGTTCCCAGTGGCGGACATACGCTTGCCGCCCGTTGGTGAATTGTCGGAGCTGTCCGGACGGGTGGACGTTGGGGCGGGCTCCCTGGCAGCACAAGAGGCGGCCATCAAGTTCGAGCTGTCGGCGGGCCTGAGAAAGGCAGTCAAGATAGTCGGTCCCGCTGAACTCCGTGCGTGAGTGAGCGTCGATGAGCGCGATGAGAGCGGTAGAGGGGTCGCTGAGGCAGATGGTGACGTCATGCACCAGGCCGGCAGCGTCAATGGTTTGAAGGTCGATCTCCTCGGTCCACTTGGGCTGAGGAACGCTGCTGTCGTCGCTTGTGTTATGCCCGGACCGGTTCTTCATACCGGCCATGATCTCTGCCGATAGCCGGTCAGGGAAGCTCTCAGCCTGCCAGCAGGACGTGCTTGCGGAGGAGTGCGAAGTCTGCGCGCCCGAACATCTGGCGCTTGAGCATTTTGATCCGGTTGACATGTCCTTCGACGACACCCGAACTCCAGGGGAGGGTGAGCCCGGCGATGACGGCTTCACGATCGCGGTCGTTGCCTGCGGCGAGCGTGTGGAGGCTGGGGAAGTCGTCCTGTCTGACGGCGTCGAGCCGGTCCGGCAGGCGCTCGCCCTGGCGTTCGGTGAGCATGGTCGCGAAGGACTGGACGTGCCTGGTAGGTGCGTCGATTTCGGGGCAGTCGGCCCGAACGCTCTTCAGGTGGAACTGCTCGGTCTCGGAAAGGGTTTCCGGACGTCGGAGGACCCATCCGGCGACACTCCGGGGCGAGGACGGCCCGGCTGTCACGGGCCGTGGCGACGTGCGCCTCTGACGAATGTAGGCGCGAACTCGCTGGTAGCTGCCCTTGTAGCCGAGCGGGACAATCTCTTCCCACAGCTTCCAGGCGTTGGTGCCGCCCTCGTTCCAGCGGTCGTCGAGGTAGGGCTTGTACTCGTCAAAGACCGAGGTCCGGGTCTGCCACTGACCAGTGAAGAGGTCTTCCGGCCTGGCGGCGTCCGCGTACCGTTTGACGGTTCGGCTCGTCATGCCGAGCTGCCGCTGGATCGCACGACAACTATGCCCTGCTCTCACCAGAGCATGGACGGTGGCGTGCACGGTCCGGGTCCGGTCGGCGAATCGGTGGCCGGTCGGCCATGACGAGCCGGGCGCCTTCGCCGCGGGGCCGGGCTCAGTCTCGGGCGGTTCAGGTATCTCGGGGACCAGGACGCGCAGACATTGGCGGTGCTGAGCGATACTCCGCTCGGCGGCCTCGCTGAGGTTGTGCCAGAGATGCCACCGGTCCGCGACCTGCACGGCTTGCGGGGCACCGGCGGCGGCTCCCTCGGCGAAGAACGGCGCACGGTCCCGGCACACGACCTCGATTCCCGGGCGCTGGGCCAGCCACGCGGCCAGACTCGATGATTCCCGGTCAGGCAGCAGGTCGACGGACCGGCGGGTTTCGACGTCCACGAGGACGGTGCCGTAGTGGCGGCCCTTACCCGTGGCGTACTCGTCGACACCGACCCCCCGTAGAGCGGGCGCCTCCGGCTCGGGAAGTGCGTCGACCAGCCGCAGGACCGTGCTGCGGCTGACCGGCACGCCGACGATGTCGGCCAGGCGGGCGCCTGCCCGGCCGGCAAGGGCGAGCCCGATCACGGCCAGGGTCGAGCGCTGCCGCTCGGTCCGCTGACTGAACGATGGTCGGCCTGCACTGGAGGTGGGCTCGAAGATCATTACCTCCATATTCGTTGCCAGATCAATATCGAATGGGAACCATGACAGCAAGAGACGAACCGTGTCTCCCGCACGTACATAATGCGTCGCAGGGCAGCACGGTACGGGGAAGAGGCTGCGGATGTCTGCGCCAGGGAACGGGGCGGCTGAGCCTGGTGTGGCTCATCGTCTGAAGCGGTATCTAATAAATTTTGAGTCCACTGTGACTCGAATTTTCCTTCTCGGAATCTTCGCCGTTGGGCTGATTGCTCAGTTCGTAAAACCCGTCGGAGATGCTCTGCAGGGCAAAGCGTTCATTGGTAGTGCGTTGTTCAGCCTCGTGGCATATGTGCTGTACGATGCGGTACAGGACTTGACTGCCTCGCTTGAGCTGCCCGCGCGATCTCAGGTGGAGTCGCGTGAGATGGGCCGTTTCGTAGGCGAAGCATTCCGCGCCCGAACAGTAGAAATTACTTTCCTTGGGTATACCGGGGAGACGATGTATGGCGATCTCTACCATCACATGGAGAAGCTTCTTGATGATCCCGGGCCGATCCGGCGTGTCTACATCAGAGTGCTTGTGCCAGATTTCGGGCAGCCCATGCTTGTTCCGTCCAGAGTGGGGCCGAATGGCGAAGCGCAAGATGACCCCGCATTTCGGCGACGTCTGGAACTGAAATGCCAGGAGTATGACGAGGGAATGTCTGTACTTGCGGAACGGATTAGTGAGCCTCTTTCATCCTGTGCTGGCGGGTGAAATGGGCTGGCCAGAGGGTGTGGTGACGAGGCAGGGCCCCTCGTCGTTGGCGTGGTGATTCCACTCAGCACACCGGCGACCGAAGGGGCCCTGTTGGTTCCGTATCCTGCCATCCTCGACGTCCCGCATGAGCTCGTCGAGCATGTTTCCTGGTTGCTCTACGAGCACCGCCGCGCACGTAACACCCGCTGGCGCAAGCTCGGCTGCTTCAAGCAGGCGCTGCTCACGCTGGTCCACCTGCGGAAGAACGAGACGTTCTCGCAGCTCGGAGCCGGTTTCGGAATATCCCAGGCCACCGCTTGGCGCTACGTCGACGAGGCCCTGGACGTACTGGCCTCCTGGGCGCCCGGCCTGCACGAAGCACTCACCGGCCTCGGTGAGGGTGACCACGCCATCGTTGACGGCACCCTGATCCCTATCGACCGCATCGCCGCGGACGAGCCGTACTACTCGCAAAAACACAAGAAGCACGGCATGAACGTGCAGGTCATCGCCCGGTCAGACGGCACACCGCTCTGGTTCTCCCGCGCAACACCGGGCCGCACCCACGACCTGACCGCGGCCCGCGCCCACGGCATCGTCCAAGCCTGCCTGACCCGGCAAATCCTTGTGCTGGCGGACCGCGCCTACCAGGGCGCCGGTGCCACCTTCCGAACCCCGTACTACCACCACAGCGAACAGCCCGCCCACTACCAGCAATTCAACCGCGACCACGCTCGACTCCGAGCTCCCGGCGAACGCGCCTTCGCCAGGCTCAAATCCTGGCGCATCATGCGCAGAGCACGCTCCTCCACCCGCCGCATCAGCCGCACTGTCCAAGCCATCCACGTACTACTGACCTGCGACTATTCAGGATGAAAGAGGTTCAGTGAGCTTGGGAGGGTGGCGGTGGAAAGTGAGTACCGCCTTTATCCCGGGATTCCGAGGGATAAGGTCTGTGTATTTAACCGAGAGTTAGTGTTGCATGGTCTTTACGATGTGGTCGCCCGAATGACTAGGCGCAGCTCGGATTTTCAATACTATGATCCTAAGGGGTACCATACCGATCTGAATGTTTTATCTGCGAGCGATACTGGCGGAGCCAGGGTCGCCGTCGATACTTGGAACAAGCATCTAGACGGTTTGTGGATCCTGGCAACGGTGCCACCTTGGAGGCGAGTTACGACGGCCTGACAGCGCGCTTAAACTACCTCACCTGCACCGCCCACGCTCTCGAAGCCGCCCGGGCAGCCGGCCTGACCGTCACCGGCCGCACCTTGCGCGCCTGGCAGGCCGGCACCCGTACGCTCTTGAGGAAGAACCTCGCCGCGATCGAGCAGGCGTACCGGACCGTGCGGTGGGAGAGCGTCGCCCGCTACCTGCTCGCCCGCCTCAACCGCCAAGGCCGCGGCACCCGCGTGGAAGTCCACCCGGTCAACCAGTCCCGGGTCGACTGGCCGCGCCAGTGCGCGGTGGAGCTCCGGCACCTGAACATGCGCAACTGGGACCGCATCGTCGGCGCGTAGGCGGCCGGCACCGACCAGGAGCTGGATGGGACGTGGGTGGGCCAGGTCGTCGGCCTCGGATCGCAGCGGGGCAGTACCAATACGTCATCAACCTCGGCTTTGCCCAAAGAGTCGGCTTGTACGGGGCTGGAACCCGCACGAGTTCCGGCACTCCGGCCTGACCCACCTCGGCGAGTAGGGCGTCGCCCTGCTGCTGTTCATGGCGAAATCGCGGCACAAGTGCGTCAGTGCCTCCCAGAAGTACTCCAAGCCCGGCACGGCCGCGCTCGCCGAGGTCACCAGCCTGCTCGCCCCCAGCGACCGCTGAATTGCGACGCGGCGACGCCATGGGCTGCACAGCCTGCGGTGTCGCCGTGTCAGGCCGGTCAACGCGGTCTGTCGGAAAGCCGGTTGAGGTCCCTATTGATCTGAAACGGTAGGTGTTCTGGGTCGTTGATCCCTGCGTGAGTGAACTGGTGGGGGATGCGCGGCAGTTGTCGTCGTCGGCGCAGGAGGCCCTTCGGTTGCGGGCGGTGGCCGCGTTGGTGGCGGGCCGGACTCGCGAGGATGTCGCGGCGGTGTTCCAGGTCTCGCTCAAGGCCGTGGACAACTGGTGGGCGAAGTGGCTGGCCGGCGGACGCGAGGCGCTCGTGGGCCAGCCGCGTGGGTGCCGGGTCGGGGAACATCAGGTTCTCGACGTGGTCGAGCAGCAGGCGGTCCGGCAGGCCGTGCTGGATCACCGGCCCTGTGACGTGGGGCTGGCCGGGCAGCTGTGGACGCGTGCCGGTGTGGGGGACCTGATCGCGAAGCTGTACCGGGTGAAGCCGACCGAGCAGGGCGTGGGCAAGTACCTGCGCCGCTGGGGCCTGTCGTTCCAGCGTCCGGACAAGCGGGCCGTCGAGCAGAACCCGCAGGCGGTGCGCGTCTGGCGGGAGGAGACCTGGCCGGCGATCCGTGCGAAAGCGAAGGCCGAGGGCGGCGAGGTCCTCTTCGCCGACCAGGTCGGCATCCGCTCCGACCAGGTCACCGGCCGCACCTGGGGCGCCAAGGGGTGCACCCCCATCGTGCGCCGCTGGGGCAACCGGTTCTCGGTGAACGCGATGTCCGCGATCAGCACCAAGGGCCACATGCACTTCATGGTGTTCAGCGAGACCTTCGACGCCGACGTGATGTGCCGCTTCCTCGACCGGCTCGCAGGCCACTTCGACCACAAGGTCCACCTCGTCGTGGACGGCCACTCCGTCCACCGCTCGCGCAAGGTCCGCACCTGGCTCGCCGACCATCCGGACCGCATCGAGCTGCACTTCCTGCCGTCGTACTCGCCGGAGCTGAACCCCGACGAGCTGGTCAACGTCGGCCTCAAACGGAGCCTGCCGATGCACAGCCGGGCCCGCGACCAGGCCCAACTTGCCGCCGAGACCCGCCGGTTCTTCCACCGACGCCAACGCCAGCCACACATCGTCCGCGGCTACTTCGGCGGCCCGCACGTCCGCTACATCCTCGAATAGAACCCTTTGAGTTTCGGATCAATAGGCTCTGTCCATGTCGAAGCAGCAGCGGGGCAAGAAGCACCGGACACCGCAAAAGCGGGTCTCCCGTCCCTCCGTACCGCGTCCGCGCAGGGCGCCTCCGGCACTGCCGGGGAGCATGGATCACATGGCGCGGATGCTGGAGCATGCCAAGCCGGACCAGGTCGTGGAACTGGTGCTGCCCTTCCTGTGGGCGGCCCTCTCCGACGGCCGCGCGCCGGCGAACATCTGCGTCGATGCGTGCCTGACGCTGCGCAACGCCTACGGCCAGCTGGGAGTGCGGGCCGAACTGCTGCCGGTCACCGTGGCCATCCGGAAGAAGGACGGCGCCGGAACCCTCTACGGCTCGCTCACACCGAGCTGGACGGGAACCCAGCGGAACGGGCACTGCGCCTTGGTGCTCCCCAACTCCGAGCGATTCGTGGACCCGACGATCGAGCAGTTCGAGGAGGTCCGGAAGATCGGCATGGGCCCGATGGTCGGCAAGGTGGCCATGTCGACCCGCGAAGACGGCTCGCTGGTGGAGCCGGGAGCGCAGGTGATGCTGCAGCGCGGTGACCTGACGCTGACGTACACGGTCGCCGGCCCCGAGGCCCTGGCCTCCATCGTGGAATACCCGGAGGCAATCGCCCACGCCGACGGTCACCGGCGTACCGGAGTGAACACCGCCTCGCTCACGTTGGCTGCCCTGCGCGCCGAAGGCGTACGCGGCCGGGCGATGCAGGCCCCTCATCCGAGGCTGCACGCCCTGCTGCGAGCTGTAGGGGATGCCCCGTACGAGTCGGACGAGGCGCACGACGTGCGGTTCCGTCTGCCGGATCAGAGCAGCCGGGAACAGTGGCTTCGGCTGGACGAGATCCCGCTGCCGCCAAGCACTCCGGCCGCCTGGCCGCGCTGAGCCCCCGGCATAGACGCAAAGACAGCGTTGCAACGGCACCCCGATGAGTACCCGCACATGATCAGCCATCTGGACGGCGGGCAAACCTCCTGAGGCATGGCACTGCCACCATGCCGGTGCCCAGGGCGTAGGTCGGATCTCAAGTCAGTTCGTGTGGTGGGGGCTTGCGGCCCGTATTGTGCAAGGCGGCCGACAGACCCGCCCCGCACGACAGAGCGTCGCCGTACCGTCTGCTGGTGTACGTGCAGGCCTACTGTGTGAGGGGCGCCCTCTCTTATCCCGACCAGCAAGGAGCACCAGGCTGTGAAGATCGAAATCCAGCCGGACGTACGCGAGATCGCTGCTCGGCTCGGGGCAGATGTTCCCTATGCGCTGAAGGCCCTGGCCGGTCAATTGGCCGACGACCCCGGCATGGGCCGGCCCTCGGAGCTGCCCGGCGTTTTGACGGTGACGGTCGACGGCGACATGTTCGACGACTGCCCCGACCTGTCTGTCGGCTACATCCGTGAGCCGGACCGCATCGAGATTCGATTCCTGGAGGCGCTTGTCCCTTCAGACGCCTCCACGGTTGCTCCTGACCAAGAGCAGGACCAGGGCGAGGATCAGTCCGGTGACCTTGTTGCCGCGGCGACTACCGTGCGGGAGGTCGCCGATGCCTGGGGCCGTATCACCCGCTGGCTGAAGGACCATGCTCCCGTTTCCTATGCTGCGCTTCGCGCCGGCGCCAGCCCTGCTGCCGTTGCCGCTCTGGAAGACGACCTCGGCATCCGGATACCCGTCGAACTGCACTGTCTGTGGCTGCTCACCTCAGGGGACGAGGGTGGCAACGGCTGGGGATGCCTTCCTGGTAATAGGGCTTTGATGACCTTGGACGCGGTGGCCGCTACCTACCGGCTGAAGATGGATGCCCAAGCTGACGAGGACCTCGCCAACACCGACCGCCCGCAGGAGGAGCGGATCACGGTGTGGAAGGCGAGCCGTATTCCGGTAGTCGCTCTGGGCCCTGCCGACAGCACCTCAGGCCTGTACCTGGATGCCAAGAGCGGTTATCTGGACCGGTGGTCCCGTTACAACGAAGGGCCCGGCGAGGTACGCGACACATTGGTGACCTACTTGGAAGAGGCTGCCGACATGCTCGAAGCTCCCGCCCTGGCCGCTGATGACAAACCCGGGCTGATCGAGGAGGCGCTGGTGTGGCTCAGCAATATCAACCCGGCGCAGGAAGAGCGGTGGCAGCCTTGGACCAGCTGACCACGTACGAGAAAGTGAGACCAGATCGGATGCCACAAATGGCGGACGGGGTGTTCAGCCGCGCGTTCGAGGACGCGGGCGCGTACTACGCTGCCGCGGCGCTTGAGCAGCAGGCGACCTACCGGCGGTATCAGCCGGTCGGTGGGGCGTGGTCGCTGAGCTATGACACGAGCATGCTGCGGATCGGCGAGGTGAGCGTGCACCAGTCGCCGCTGGGGTCGTTGGGATATGACGGCAGTTGGCTGTGGGCGTGGGGCAATGAGCGGACGCATCCGCCGGGGGTGCCACGGCTGAGCCTGGCTGTGTGGTTGCGGGAGTTCGGAGAGCGCAACGGGATCTACGAGTTCGTCGAACCGCGACTCGAGCTGGCCGCGTTCGCGGACCCGGTGGGGGCGGCAGAACGGTTGGCAACGGTTGCCCTCGGTGCGTTGCGCACGCGCGGTTTCGCCAGTTGCCCATTGGACAACGGTGCACGGGCGTTCGTGATCGTGGACGACGCGGCTGTGCCAGAGGCCGGGTTCAACCGGCGGGTAGTGAGCGGGATGTTCGATGTGGCTGTGCGGCAGTTTCCGTACGACCCGCGGCAGACCGCGACCGGGTATCTCGCGCGACACGGTTTCACGGTCCGCCAGGCGGTGGCGGACGGGTCCTTGCATGCGGAGCGGCACGACGGGACCACCGTGGCTGTGCGGTTCACCGAGGAGGGTTTCTTGGCGACGGTATCGGTCGGCGGGCCGCCGTCGGCGGGTTGAGGGTTCTGGCACACATTCCGTAAGACCGATCGTCGCCACCCGCCTGTCGTACGGGCCCGGACGACGGACCGCCATGCGCTGCATCGCCCGCAGAAATGGAGGCGCCGTTCCTGCGGCGCGGGAGCCCATGGCCGGCGGGTCTTCGACTGGGCGCGGGTTGAGGTGTGGCCCTGGCACCGCGAGGACCGCCGGCACTGGGTTCTCGCCCGCCGCAGCGTGAGCAGGTCCGAGGAGATCTCCTACTGCATCGCCTACTGCCCCGCCGACACCACTTTGGATCAGCTCATCCGCATCGCGGGCAGCCGCTGGGCTGTGGAAGAGTGCTTCCAGACCGCCAAGCAGGAGTGCGGCCTGGGCGACTACCAGGTCCGCTGTTATTCCGGCTGGCACCGCGACATGACCCTGGCCATGGCTGCCCACGCCTGCCTGACCGTCCTGCGAGCTCGACAGCTGGATGCGGGCAAAGCAGAAACGGATCCTCCCCGCTCATCCACCTCAGCCTCGCCGAGATCAGACGCCTGATCCACCGCCTCACCGAGCGCCGGTCGGCACCGGTCGAGCACATTCTGCACTGGTCCACATGGCGCCGACGACGCCAGTATCAGGCCCGCGTGAGTCGCTACAAACGACGCGGACACCGCCCCTGAAAACTGCCCAGCACTCAGAACAGGCACCGTTGTAGTACTAGTACTCCAGCAGCGTTTCGCTATCTGGCCTGGTCAGAGGCGTCGTCGGGAGTGTAGTTGGTTGATGACATGTCAGGGGCGGTCTTGCCGGACCGCCCTTCCAACGAATGACATCGTCGTTGGTAGTGACAGTATCGGGCCACGGCTTGACGCTTTCGTCGCCATCGCGACCAACTCAGCGCATGGATACGAAGGGACGGGCGGGGCCGGTCTGCGGGTCCAGTTGCCAGCAGCCTGCGGACTTCTGCCACGGTGAGCGGGACCAGGGTGGAACCGTTTCTGCGTCCCCCTTTGCCGCTGCCTGGGCCGCCGCGTCCGCGAGAAAGGCATGCGCGAGCATGGCCAGGGTGATGTGCCTCATCCAGCCGACGTAGCGGCGGACTTCGTACTGGTCCAGACCGCATTCGTTCTTCGCAGCCTAGAAGCACTCCTCGATCGCCCACCGACGCCCGGCAACGCGCACGAGCTGGTCGATGCCGGTTCCTGTCGGCGCGTAGGTGAGGTAGTAGGCGATCTGGTCGGGTCTGCTGATGCTGCGCCGGGCCAGCGCCCAGCGTTGATGGGTGGGCTGCTCATCGTCGAAGTCCTCGATCACCGGGAGCTGGACGGCTGCCCAGTCATAGACGCGTGGGCCCTTGGCGCCGTCGCCGCACGAACGTTGCTCCCATGCCTCATCCGGTGCCTGGCTGAAGAGATGGTCGATCCGGCCGAAGCGGGGCACCGGCTGGGACTTCGGGACCGCGAGCACGTAGCCGACGGCGGCTTCTTCCAGCATGCGGCGAAAGCGTCACTCCTGGCCATAGGCGGCATCCGCGGTCACCCAGGCGATCGGCAGCGGGGAGACAAGTGCGCGCAGCACCATGGCCCTGGCCAGTTCTGGTTTGGTGGTGAAGCCCCTCTCATCAGGGATCTTGGCGGTGCGGCAGCGTTCGCGGTCGTCTGTCCAGGACTTGGGCAGATACAGCTCGCGGTCCACCAAGGCGCGACCGTGGGTGGTGGCATAGGCAGCGAAGACGCCGATCTGGCAGTTCTCGGTGCGGCCGGCGGTGCCGGAATACTGGCGTTGGACACCTGCGGAGGTGGTGCCCTTCTTGACGAAGCCGGTGTCGTCAAGGATGAGGACTCCGTCGGCTTCGCCGAGTCGTTCGGCGACGTATGTCTGCAGGTCGTCGCGGACGTCGTCGGCGTTCCAGGTGGCTCTGTTCAGCAGCCGCTGAAGGCCGTCGGGAGTGCGGTGGCCTGCGTATTCGGCCAGTTGCCAGCCGTTTTTGCGGCCGACTGGACCGAGCAGGGCGCGGACGTAGTCACGCATGCGGCGTCGCAGGTCGGCACGGCCGAAACGGTGGCCGATACGCAGGAAGAGGTCGTTGAGTTCACGGTCCCAGGTCGCGTCGGCAAGGTCGTCGATCACGTGAGGAGGCTGCCCTCATCACCCCGCAGACAGTTCTCGATGTCATTCGTTGGAAGGGCGGTCCGGCAAGACCGCCCCTGACATGTCATCAACCAACTACACTCCCGACGACGCCTCTGACCAGGCCAGATAGCGAAACGCTGCTGGAGTACTAGGGGTGGCTCGATGTTGGTGGATTGGTGTGGTCGTCGGGGGTGCAGCCCGTTGCTTTGAGGTTTGTTGTGGTGTTGTTTTCGGTGCTGGGGCGTGCGGTGATGGTGGTGCATGCGTAGCCGTTGGTGCTGTAGAGGTAGTGGACTTTTCCGGGCCCGTCGTAGGTGGTGGGTTCTCCGCATGTGTAGCCCTCGAGGGAGGTGTCGGCGTGGATGTGCAGGAGTTGGCAGTTGAAGGTGGGTCCGTCGTCGGCTTGTGCGGTGCTGGTGTGCAGCAGTGCTGTGGCAGTGAGCGCGGCGGTGCCGAGTAGGGATGCGGCTTTGATGGTGAGGAAGGGAGGCATGGGGGGTCTTTCGTGGTGGTGAGGGCTGGGGTGTGTTGTGCAGGTTTTTTACCGGTGGGTGGTCTGTCTCATCCCTTTTTGGGAGTGGTGCCACTCGCACGGTCCTGCGGGCCCACTCCTGTGAGTGAGGTTTTTTCTTCCCCGGGGTCGCTGCTGGGTGGTGTCGCGGAGCGCCTGTGTTCGTCTGTGGGGTGGTGGGGGTTTATGGGTGGGGTGGTGTGTG